>NZ_JBQFWY010000007.1:0-191531 GCF_056540565.1 Ruegeria sp. AM9 | reverse complement strand
GCAGCGCGCCACAGGCGCGCTGCCGGGCCCAACTCGGTTGGCTGCATCTTTGATGCGGGCAAGCGAGGCAGGAGCCTTCCGCCTTTTTTGCAGACTACGGTTTGAGCTCTGCGAACAGCGTTGTCAGGCGGGCCGTTTCATCCTCAAGCCCATAGGGCGCGTTGATGATGAACATACCCGACCCCACCATGCGATGCCCTTCCCTCACGGGGGCGAACCTGACTTCGTGACACAGGGTCTTCGGCAGGTTCTGAGAATTCAGAGCAGAGATCATCGCAGCATGGCGATCATCCGTCAGGATCGGATACCACAGCGCAATCACACCTACGTTCCATTTACGATGCAATTTGCCGATTACTCCGGGCAGCCGATCATATTCCGACTTCACCTCATAGCTCGGGTCGATCAGCATCACACCGCGCCGTGGCATCGGGGGCAGCAGAGACTGCGCCAGCTCATATCCATCCTGGCGGTACACCTTGGCCCCGTAGGGCGACATTGCCATGGCCAGAGCGGAATGTTCCTGCGGGTGCAGCTCGGCAAAATGCAGGCTGTCCTGATCTCTCAGCAAATTGGCGGCGATCAGTGGTGAGCCGGGATAGGCTTCGGTTCCATGCCTGTGCTGAACTGCACGGATCGCCCGTTCCAGCGGATGATCTGCGTCAAACCAATTGGCCTGCTGGACTCGCCGGATGCCGGCCTCGGCCTCTCCCGTGCGCACCGCCTCTGCCGCGTCGAGCTTGTACAAACCCCGGCCCGAGTGGGTTTCCAGATAGGTCAGCGGTTTGTCTTTACGAGTCAGATACTCCAGCACAATTGCCAATAAAGCGTGCTTTTGCACATCAGCCAGATTCCCGGCGTGGTAAATGTGTTGATAAGAGAGCATGTTGCCTTCTAAAGTCCCTCTCAATAAGGCGGAAAGGTGCTGATTGTCGCGGAATCAGCCCTTTTACCGGGCGTGCTGGCACCCTATAAGGCATCCGTCCCGGAACCGTCGAGTCGCGGGCAGTGGAAATTCTGACAAACGGGATCAGGGGAAATATGGGCATCTTTGGCAATCTGGGCGGCCTGTTCACAGCGGACATGGCTATCGACCTTGGGACAGCAAACACGCTGGTATATGTCAAAGGGCGCGGTGTGATCCTGTCTGAACCCTCGGTGGTGGCCTATCACGTCAAGGATGGTGTGAAAAAAGTGCTGGCGGTGGGCGAGGACGCCAAGCTGATGCTGGGCCGGACCCCCGGTTCGATCGAGGCGATCCGACCGATGCGCGAAGGTGTGATTGCTGATTTCGACACCGCCGAAGAGATGATCAAGCACTTCATCCGCAAGGTGCATAAACGCTCGACCTTCTCGAAGCCCAAAATCATCGTCTGCGTCCCCCACGGCGCGACACCCGTTGAAAAACGTGCTATCCGCCAATCGGTTCTGTCCGCTGGTGCGCGTCGCGCAGGCCTGATCGCCGAACCGATCGCCGCGGCCATTGGCGCAGGGATGCCAATCACCGATCCGACCGGGAACATGGTCGTCGACATCGGCGGCGGCACCACCGAAGTTGCGGTCCTGTCGCTGGGCGACATCGTCTATGCCCGCTCGGTCCGCGTGGGTGGAGACCGCATGGATGAGGCTATCATCTCGTACCTGCGCCGTCAGCAGAACCTGCTGGTGGGTGAATCGACCGCTGAACGCATCAAGACCACCATCGGCACCGCGCGTATGCCTGACGATGGCCGTGGCCAGTCGATGCATATCCGCGGCCGCGACCTGCTGAACGGTGTCCCTAAAGAAATCGAAATCAGCCAGGCGCAGGTGGCCGAGGCCCTTTCGGAGCCCGTCCAGCAGATTTGCGAGGCGGTGATGACCGCGCTGGAGACCACGCCGCCCGATCTGGCTGCGGATATCGTGGACCGGGGTGTGATGCTGACCGGCGGCGGAGCGCTGCTGGGCGATCTGGATCTGGCCCTGCGCGAACAGACCGGCCTGGCCGTGTCGATTGCCGATGAAAGCCTGAATTGTGTGGCTTTGGGCACCGGCAAGGCGCTGGAATACGAAAAACAACTGCGCCACGCGATTGACTACGAAAGCTAAGGCGCGCACCCTTTGCAGATAGGGTAAACTCGGCACGAGCAGCACGGGAAGGTAACCTGTGGCAAAAGACCGATCACAGCGCGACGAATACACCACCCCCTTGCGCCGCCTGCTGCTGGGGATCGTAGTGCTGTGCCTGCTGGCCATCTTTCTGGTCTGGCGTATCGACAGCCCGCGTGTGGAACGGTTCCGCGCTCAGGTCGTCGACCGGGTTGTGCCGTCGATGGATTGGGCCATGGTTCCAGTCACCGCCGTAGTCAATCTGGCCCGTGATTTCCAAAGTTATCAGCGCCTGAGCGAACAGAACCAGGAATTGCGCAGCGAGCTGCGCCTGATGCGCGCCTGGAAAGAGGCCGCTTTGCAGCTGGAACAGGAAAACGCCCGGCTGCTGGACCTCAACAATGTACGCCTCGATCCGCGTCTGACCTATATTACCGGGGTTGTGATGGCCGACAGCGGCTCGCCCTTCCGGCAGTCTGTGCTGTTGAACGTGGGCGAGCGGGACGGCATCACCGATGGCTGGGCCACGATGGACGGGATCGGTGTGGTTGGGCGCATCTCGGGCGTGGGACCAGACACGGCCCGGGTGATCCTGATGACCGACGCCTCCAGTGCGATCCCGGCGACTATTCAACCCTCGGGCCAGACCGCGCTGATCACCGGCGACAACACCCCGGCCCCCGCCGTCGAGTTTCTGGAGAACCGCGAACTGGTCCGCCCCGGCGACCGTGTCGTGACCTCGGGCGATGGCGGCGTATTCCCGGCCGGGTTGCTGATCGGCCAGATCACCGCCGATCCCGGAGGCCGCCTGCGCGTTCGCCTGTCAGCGGATTTCGAACGGCTCGAATTCCTGCGTGTGCTGCGGTACCAGTCCGCCCCCACCATTCGGGACCCGGGCCGCATCGTTGGCCCCACCCAGCCCGAAGCCGCGCTGCCTCCAGCGGAGGTTGGTGATGGATAGCCAAACCTCGCAGCTCTGGTCCAAGCGGGGCCTGTACCTGTTTCTGGCCGCACTGATCCTGTTCCTGCACCTTCTGCCGCTGGATACAAAACCAAACCGCTGGCCGTTTCCGGACCTGCTGATCGCCCTGACCTTTGCCTGGGTGCTGCGGCGGCCCGAGTATGTGCCGACCTTGCTGGTCGCCCTCGTCATGCTGATGGCCGACCTGTTGCTGCAACGCCCGCCCGGCCTGCTGGCGGCATTGGTGGTTCTGGGCGCCGCTTACCTGCGTTCGGCTGCGTTTGGATTGCGGGATTCGGGCTTTGTCGGCGAGTGGTCCACCGTCGCCGTGGTGATCACAACTGTTTTTATGCTGAACCGCGTCATTCTTGCTATTCTGTCGGTGCAACAGGCAGCTTTGGGGCCCGTGGTGATCCAGGTGGTTCTGACAATTGCAATATACCCTGTGATCGTTCTGCTCAGCCAGAACGGGTTCGGAGTGCGGCGTAAATCCTCGGCCGAAACCGGCGCATTGGGAGCGCGCGTATGAAACAGCGCAAACCCAAAGCCCGTGGTCTTGCCTATAAGCGCCTGCCCCGCAGAGCGTTGATTCTGGGTGGGCTGCAGGCCGCCTTCATCGGCGGGCTGGCCGCGCGGATGCGCTTCATGCAGGTCGAGCAGGCCGATGAATACCGCCTGCTGGCCGAGGAAAACCGGATCAACATCCGTCTGATCCCGCCGACCCGTGGCCGGATCTATGACCGGAACGGAGAGATCATCGGCCAGAACTCGCCCTCTTACCGGATCGTCATGGTGCGCGAGGATGCGGGCGACGTGGATGAGGTGATCGCCAAACTGTCCAAATTGATCCCCCTGACCGAGGATGAGATCGCGCGGGCCAAGACCGAAATGCGCCGCTCGGCCCCGTTCCTGCCGGTCACTCTGGCCGATCAGGTCACGTGGGAAGATATCTCGAAGGTCGCCGTCAACGCCCCGGCCCTGCCCGGCGTGATCCCCGAAGTGGGACAGACCCGGCAATACCCGCGATACGAGGACTTCGCCCATGTAGTCGGCTATGTCGGCCCGGTCAGCGATTACGACCTCAGCCAGATTGAAGACCCCGAACCCGTTCTGCGCATCCCCCGGTTCCAGATCGGCAAGGTCGGGCTGGAAGCCAAGCAGGAAATCAGCCTGCGTGGCAAGGCCGGGGCCAAGCGGGTCGAGGTCAACGCCACCGGCCGTGTGATGCGTGAACTGGACCGGCAGGAAGGCACTGCCGGGGCCGACCTGCAACTTTCGGTCGATGCCGACCTGCAACAATACGCGCAGGCCCGGCTGGCCGGTGAAAGCGCCGCCGCCGTCGTGATCGACTGCGAGACCGGTGATATCCGCGCCATCAGCTCGGCCCCCAGTTTCGACCCTAACCTGTTCGTACGCGGTATCTCGGTCGCTGATTACCGGGCGCTGACGAATGACAACTACCGCCCACTGGCGAACAAGACCGTACAGGGTACATATCCGCCGGGCTCAACATTCAAGATGATCACCGCCATGGCCGCGCTTGAGGCCGGAGTGGTCGGCCCCTCGAACACCGTCTATTGCCCCGGCCACCTGAAAGTCGGCAGCCGCCGCTTCCACTGCTGGAAGCGCGGCGGGCATGGCATGGTCGATCTGGAAACCTCGCTAAAGCGCAGCTGCGACGTGTATTACTATGACGTGGCTCTGCGGGTGGGGATCGACAAGATCTCGGACATGGCGCGCATCTTCGGGCTTGGGGTCAAGCACGACATTCCAATGTCCGCCGTGGCCGCCGGGCTGGCACCGAACCAGGAGTGGAAACAGCGCGTGCACGGGCAGGACTGGCTGGTCGGCGATACCGCAAATGCTTCGATCGGTCAGGGCTTCATGCTGGCCTCGCCGCTGCAACTGGCGGTGATGACGGCGCGTATCGCCACGGGGCGGGCCGTGAAACCGCGTCTGGTACGCTCGGTGAATGGAATCGAACAACCCTCGGGCGCGGGTGAGCCTCTGCCGGTGAACCGCGCCAATCTGGACCAGGTGCGCCATGCGATGTTCACGGTCTCGAACAACCGGCGCGGCACCGCCTATCGCAGCCGCATCATCGCCGATGAGTTCCGCATGGCCGGAAAGACCGGCACCAGCCAGGTGCGCAACATCACCAAGGCCGAACGCGCCGCTGGCGTGATCCGTAACGAGGACCTACCGTGGGAACGCCGCGACCACGCGCTGTTCGTCAGCTTTGCGCCCTATGACAACCCGAAATACGCCGTGGCCGTGGTGGTCGAACATGGCGGAGGCGGTTCCAAAGCCGCTGCCCCGGTGGCCCGCGATATCATGCTGCAGGCGCTTTATAACGGCACCCCCCCGCTCGAGGCTTATCCGGTCGCCGACCGCGACCGCATCAAGGAACAGCAAAAACGGCTGGAGGGCGACCGCCGCCCCAAAGCGCGTCCGACCGAAAAGGACCGCGCATGAGCTATCTTGAGTATGCCGTCAAATCCACACCCTCGGGGTTCCGCAAGTTCCTGTATATGAACTGGCCGCTGACCCTGCTGTTGATCAGCGTGGCCAGCGCCGGGTTCCTGATGCTGTATTCGGTGGCCGGCGGATCGTGGTCTCCGTGGGCCGAGCCGCAGATGGAACGGTTCGGGCTGGGCCTTGCGGTGATGTTCATCATCGCGCTGGTGCCGATCTGGTTCTGGCGCAACATGTCGGTGCTGGCCTATGTCCTATCAATCGCCCTGCTGGTGTTTGTGGAGTTTTTCGGAACGGTCGGCATGGGTGCACAACGTTGGATCGACCTTGGTTTCATGCGACTCCAGCCCTCCGAAGTCATGAAGGTCGCGCTCGTCATGGTCCTGGCGTCCTACTACGACTGGTTGCCATCTCATAAAACATCGCGCCCGCTTTGGGTGCTGATCCCCGTTGTCCTGATCCTGATCCCCACGTTCTTTGTCTTGAAACAGCCCGACCTTGGCACGTCGATCCTGCTGTTGGCGGCAGGTGGTGGCCTGATGTTTCTGGCCGGTGTCCACTGGGCTTATTTCGCCGCCGTCATCGCCGCCGTGGTCGGCCTGATTGCCACGGTGTTCAACAGCCGCGGAACCGAGTGGCAATTGCTCAAGGATTACCAGTTCCGCCGCATCGACACCTTCCTTGATCCTTCGACCGATCCGTTGGGCGCGGGATATCACATCACCCAGTCCAAGATCGCGCTGGGGTCCGGCGGCTGGAACGGGCGCGGGTTCATGCAGGGTACGCAATCGCGGCTGAACTTCCTGCCCGAAAAACACACCGACTTCATCTTCACCACACTGGCCGAGGAATTCGGTTTTGTCGGCGGCATCACCCTGTTGACCCTTTATGGCCTGATCCTGGTGTTCTGCCTGGTCACTGCGCTGTCGACCAAGGACAGATTCTCGTCGCTGGTGACGCTGGGCATCGCGCTGAACTTCTTTCTGTTCTTTGCCGTCAATATGTCGATGGTGATGGGCCTGGCCCCGGTTGTGGGCGTGCCGCTGCCGATGGTCAGCTATGGCGGCTCGGCCATGCTGGTTCTGATGGCGGCCTT
The DNA here is from genome assembly GCF_056540565.1 of Ruegeria sp. AM9. Classification (NCBI taxonomy): domain Bacteria; kingdom Pseudomonadati; phylum Pseudomonadota; class Alphaproteobacteria; order Rhodobacterales; family Roseobacteraceae; genus Ruegeria; species Ruegeria sp. AM9. Next base: position 184,911 of record NZ_JBQFWY010000007.1, on the reverse strand, counting down.
CGGCATCGTCCAAAGCGCCCATATCCACCGCCCCCGCTGATCCGAAAGGCCCAATATGCCCGTGAACGTCCTGTTTTCCGCGCGCCCGGCCTTGTGGCCCGTGTATGAACCGTTGCTGACCAAGGGCCTGACCGAGGCCGGGTTGGATTTTCGCCTCAGTGCCGAGTTCGCCCCGGATCAGGTCGACTATGTCGTCTATGCCCCGAACGGAGGGCTGCTGGATTTCACCGCGTTCACAAGGTTGAAGGCCGTACTCAGCCTGTGGGCCGGGGTCGAGAAGATCGCGGGTAACGAGACCCTGACCGTCCCGCTGGCGCGGATGGTGGATCACGGGCTGACGCAGGGAATGACCGAGTGGGTGGTCGGCCATGTGCTGCGCTATCACCTCGGGATGGATCAGCACATCACCGTTCAGGACGGGGGATGGGCCCCAGACGCCCCGCCTTTGGCCACCGAGCGTCAGGTTTGCATTCTGGGTCTTGGCGCCTTGGGCGAGGCCGCCGCCCGTGCCCTGGTTGCGTTGAACTTCAACGTCACCGGCTGGAGCCGTTCCGCCAAGGACATCCCCGGCGTTACATGCCTGCATGGCGACGATGGGCTGCGCGACGCACTGTCCCAAGCAGAGATCGTGGTTCTGCTGTTGCCGGACACGCCCGCCACTGTGAACATCCTGAACGCCGAAACCTTGGCTATGCTGCCCAAAGGCGCGCGGATCATCAACCCGGGCCGGGGGCCGCTTATTGATGACGATGCGTTGCTGGCTGCGTTGAACTCGGGTCAAATCGGCCACGCGACGCTGGATGTGTTCCGGGTCGAGCCTTTGCCCGAACAGCATCCCTACTGGGCGCATCCGCACGTGACGGTGACACCACATATCGCATCGGAAACCCGCCCTGCCACAGCAGCCCATGTGATCTGCGAAAACATCCGTCGAGGCGAGAAAGGCGAACCCTTCCTGCACCTCGTTGACCGCGATCTGGGGTATTAGGCGGCGATCAGCCCCCGGCCCTTCAGCAAGGCCTCAACCCCCGGCAAACGACCCCGGAAAGCCAGATACAGGTCTTCGGCCTCGCGCGAGCCGCCGGTGGACAAAATATTCTCCTCCAGTGCCTTGGCGCGTTCGGGATCAAAGGCCCCGCCCGCCTCTTCAAAGGCAGCAAAGGCATCTGCGTCCATCACTTCGGACCACATATAGCTGTAATAGCCCGAGCTATAGCCGTCGCCCGCAAACACATGCGCAAAATGAGGCGTGGCGTGGCGCATCCCGATGGCCCGCGGCATACCGATCCCGGCCAGCACCTCGGCCTGTTTCGCCATCGGATCGGCTGGGGCTGCGCCATCGTGGAACGCCAGATCGACAAGTGCCGAGGCGACGTATTCCACTGTCTGGAATCCCTGATCGAAATTGGCGGCCCTGAGCACTTTCTCCAGCATCTCCTGCGGCATCGCCTCGCCGGTTTCGGCATGGGTGGCGAACTCGGCCAGAACCTCGGGCACCTCCAGCCAGTGTTCGTAAAGCTGGCTGGGCAATTCGACGAAATCCCGCGCGACCGACGTGCCCGAGATGCTTTCATAGGTCACATTTGACAGCATCTGGTGCAGCGCGTGGCCGAATTCGTGGAACAGCGTCCGCGCGTCGTCATAGGACAGCAGCGCCGGGTCGCCCTTGGCAAAGTTGCAGACATTGATCACGATCGGCGCCTGCACCTTGGGAAACTTGGCCTGCGACCGCATCGCACTGCACCACGCGCCCGAGCGTTTCGACCCGCGCGCAAAGTAGTCACCGATGAACACCGCGATATGTTGGCCGTTGCGCGTCACCTCCCATGCCCGGCAATCGGGGTGATAGAGCGGTACGTCCAGCGGTGCGAATTCCAGCCCGAACAGGCGATTGGCACAGGCAAAGGACGCCTCGATCATGCGGTCCAGTTGCAGGTATGGCTTGAGTGCCGCCTCATCCAGATCATGTTCGGCCTTGCGGTGTTTCTCGGCGTAGTAGCGCCAATCCCACGCGGCCAGAGGGCCGTTGACGCCGTCTTCCTGCATCATCTGCGTCAGGATTTCGGCGTCCGCATCAGCGCGGGTCTTGGCCGGCTCCCACACCTGCATCAGCAGGTCTCGGACCTTGTCCGGCGTGCGGGCCATTTCAGTTTCCAGCTTGTAGGCCGCGAAACTGTCATAGCCCAGCAGCTTGGCCCGTTCCTCACGCAATTGCAGGATTTCCGCAGCAATCTCGCGGTTGTCGGTCTCTCCGCCATTGGCACCGCGCGCGGTCCAGGCGCGATAGGCCGTTTCCCGCAGGTCCCGGCGGGGCGAGAATTGCAGGAACGGCACGATCAGAGACCGGGACAGGGTCACCACCGGACCATCCGCTCCCTTTTCCTGCCCCGCAGCACGAGCGGCATCCACCACGAAACCCGGCAGATCTTCCAGATCATCCTCGGACAGGTCCATGAGCCAGTCGCGCTCATCCGCCAGCAGGTTTTGGGTGAAGGACGTCCCCAACGAGGCCAGCCGCGCCTTGATCTCTTGCATCCGGGCGTCATCATCCCCGGTCAGGGCCGCACCGGCGCGTACGAACCCCCGATGGGTCAGCATCAGAACCCGCGCCTGCTCGTCGGTCAGGTCCAGAGCAGCCATGCGCGCCCACAGATCGGCTACGCGCTGAAACAAAGCCTTGTTCGAGGAAATCCCCGAGAAATGCGCCGCGAGCTTGGGCGAGAAGTCCCGCTGCAAGGCTTCGCGCGCCGGGTTGCTGTCGGCCCCGGCGACGGTAAAGAACACCGACAGAACCTTGTCCATCTCCTCGCCCGCAGCCTCAAGCACCTCGACCGTGTTGGCAAAGGTGGGCGCGTCCGGGTTGCCCGCAATCGCATCGATCTGCGCGTTATGGGCCTGCATCGCCAGATCCAGCGCGGGGGCGAAATCATCATCCGCAATATCCGCGAAGGGTGCGATTTCAAACGGCGTGGTCCAGTCGGACAGGATCGGATTGGTCATAGAAGTCTCCTTTGACCACAAAGTTAGGAACGGCAGGCCGGATGATCCAGAGCGGGTTACGCCCCAGCGCCACAAATCGGACAATCGGGACGGCGTGACAGGGTGATCTTGCGGCTTTCGCCATAAAGCGCGTCATAGATCAGCATTTCGCCCCGCAGGGCCTGCCCGGCCCCGGTGATCACCTTGATCGCCTCAACCGCCATCATTGAACCGACCACACCGGGCAACGGACCGATCACCCCCGCCTCGGAACAGGAAGGGGCCAAACCGGGGGCTGGGGCTTCAGGGAAAATACATTGATAGCAGGGTGCATCGCTGGCGGGGTCAAAGACGCTGAGCTGTCCTTCCCATTGCGACAGGGCGCCCGAGATCAGCGGTTTGCCCAACGCAACCGCCGTGCGATTGGCCAGATAGCGGGTGTCGAAATTGTCGGTGCCGTCGAGGATCAGATCGAAATCGGCAAACAGATCATGGGCAATCTCTTCGGTCAGGCGGCGGTGATAGGGCAGCACGGTGACATTGGGATTCTGCGCCTCCATCGCCTGCTGCGCCGAGAACACCTTGGGCATTCCGATATCGGCATCGCGGTGGATCACCTGCCGTTGCAGGTTGGCGTTCTCGACCTCATCATCGTCGATCACACCGATTGTGCCGACACCAGCCGCCGCCAGATATTGCAGGGCAGGCGCACCCAGCCCGCCTGCGCCGATGACCAGCACGCGGGCCTTTTTCATTTTCTTCTGACCCGGCCCGCCCAGCTCACGCAAAACGATGTGGCGGGCATAACGTTCCAGTTCGGTTTCAGTGAATTGGTCGGATGGCATAGCGGGCTCCTTGGCTGCGGCAGGGGCTGCGCGGTTTCGCAGCGCTTTCAGCACCCTCCCGTAAACCAGAACCAGAATGGCCACGCCACCCAAGATCAACCACAGCGCCGCAGAGCCGCCAGTCGCCTGACGCAACGGATGACCATCCGGCAGAACCAACTGAGCCGTAATCACGCCCAGCAGCAGAACCCCGACCGAGGTCATGCGCGCAGCCCGGGACACTCCGGCCAGATAGCCGATGCCCCACAGACCCGCAGCCAGGATCAGGACCAGCAGCATCAGCCGCGTCCGGTCGAGCCGAACCCACCCGCGCCGCGGGCCGTGTCGCTGAGCACCTCCACCGGCTCGAACGCGGCCTGTACCACGGGGGCGACGACCAATTGGGCAATGCGTTCGCCATGGGTGACCTCGAACGCCTCTTGCCCGGCATTCAGGACGATCACGCCCAGCGGGCCGCGATAGTCACTGTCGATCGTGCCGGGGGTATTGGGCAGGGTGATGCCGTGTTTCAGCGCCAGCCCCGAGCGGGGGCGCACCTGCACCTCGAACCCTTGCGGGATCTCGATACGCAGCCCGGTGGGCACCAGCGCGCGTTGACCCGGCTTTAGCGTGATTGAGGCCCCGTCCGGCAGGTTCGCCCGCACATCCGCCCCGGCCGCCCCGGAGGTTTCGTAGGACGGCAGAGGCACCGACGGATCGGATCCTTCCTCTCGGATCACACGAATAGCAACCATCACTGCTCCTTTTTCAGCTGCTCAGCGCTTCGGCGATCTTGCGCGCCAGACGCTTGGCCACTTCATCCTTGCCCATGCGCGGCCATTCCTCGGCGCCGTCGTCCGAAATCAGGATGACCGCATTCTCGGACCCGCCCATGATCCCCGTCGCCGGGCTGACATCATTGGCCACGATCCAGTCACAGCCCTTCCGCCCCCGTTTGGCGGTGGCGTGTTCGATCACGTTATCCGTCTCGGCCGCAAACCCCACGACCAGCGTGGGACGGCCTTTGTTCATATGCGAGACACGCTTCAGGATGTCGGGGTTTTCGGCGAATGCCAGCACGGGCAATCCGTCGCGGCTTTTCTTCAGCTTCTTGTCCGAGGCACTGGCCACGCGCCAGTCGGCAACCGCCGCCGCAAACACACCCGCATCAACAGGCAGCGCCGCATCCACCGCGTCGGACATCTGCTGGGCGGTTTCAACCGGCACGACCTGCATCCCGTCGGGCGGTGCCACATCTGCCGGGCCAGTGACAAACACCACCTCGGCCCCCAGCGCGGCCAGCGCCCGCGCCACCGCCGCGCCCTGCGCCCCGGATGAGCGGTTGGCGATATAACGGACCGGGTCGATCGGTTCATGCGTCGGCCCCGACGTCACAACCACGCGTTTGCCGTTCAGCGGACCACTCCCCAGTTCCGCCTCAATCGCCGCGACGATCTCCAGCGGTTCAGACATGCGTCCGGGGCCGTATTCGCCGCAGGCCATGTCGCCCTCGTTCGGGCCGACAAAACGAACACCATCCGCCTGCAACTGTGCAAGATTGCGCTGTGTGGCGGGATGATCCCACATCCGCACATTCATCGCGGGGGCACACAGAACCGGCGTATCGGTCGCCATCAGCAGGGTCGAGGCCAGGTCATTGGCCAGCCCCCCGGCCATCTTGCCCATCAGATCGGCAGTCGCCGGGGCCACAACGATCAGATCAGCCGACCGGGACAGCTGAATATGCCCCATCTCGGCCTCATCCGTCAGGTCGAACAGGTCGCGATAGACCTTCTCTCCGGCCAACGCAGACACTGACAGGGGCGTCACGAATTCCTCTGCCGCGCGGGTCAGTACGGGTGTCACAGATGCACCGCGTTCCCGCAAACGCCGGATCAGGTCCAGCGACTTGTACGCCGCGATCCCACCGCCGATGATCAGCAGAATGCGTTTCGATGCCAGCATATTAAGCCCTTCCCGTCCCGGTCGGCCCCGACATTAGGCAAGCAGGCCGGACAGTTCCAGCGGTTAATTCTGTGTTTCAAAGGCCAGGCATGGGTCTTCGCGCTCAACGATAGGACTGTCGATCACCGCGTCGAATTCCCCGTTTACCAAGCCGTCCTCGGACTGGCCCAGTACAAACACCTTCAACCCGGGCCGCATCCGAGTCAGAAAGGTCGGAATGCCCCGATCCTTGCGCGCGTGGCCATTGCCGGTGATCACCGCAACCGGTCCGCCGGTTTCATCGGTGGCGCGCAGGATCGCGCGGGTCAGCACCGCGTCGCGCAGGCGCTGTATGGCGACCAGTTGCGGCAAAGCGCTTTCCGGGATCGCATTGCAATGGGCGGCCAGTTGATCTGCCTCGCGCGCGGCCTGTTCGTCAGCCGGTAACGGAACGGTCAGGCCATACCGCGCCGCATCTGCCCCCAGGGCCGTGGCCGCACCCCGTTCCATCGCGGCACGGGCGGCCGCGCGCGGCACCATGGCGCCATAGACCGGCGCATCCGAGGCCTGAAACACCGGATAATACATGCTGAGCGGCGGCCAACCGGATTCGATCCATTCCAGAATGCGTGCAAGTTCCTCGGGGTCGGACACCGCCTTGTCCGCAAGACGCTGCGCGCCTTCTTCAGTCACCATTTCCCAGACAACGGCCGAGGGCTTTACGGCCCTCAACGCCTCGGCCTGAATGACATGGTGCTGAGGGTTGTCATGAACCTCGCCCAGAATGACCACGTCCGCCGACATCATCGCGGACAGGACATCATCGGGTATCAGTTCGTCGGCATGGCCTGAGCGGGCCATAACCACAAGTGCACAAAGCAGAATCGCAAGCTGTCTCATGCGATGAAGTGTTGCACCTCGCGCGATTGCGCTTCAAGGTTCTTGCGCATTTTCACGAAAGCCGCCGCCTCAAGCTGACGTACGCGTTCTTTGGACAGGCCAAGCTCTTGACCCAGACTTTCCAGCGTTCGGGCCGGTTCGCGCAGCTTGCGTTCGCGCACAATGAACCTTTCGCGATCATTCAGCGCCTGCATGGCCATCACCAGCCACTCGCGGAGCTGTTTGGTGTCATGGTTGTTCTCGACCATCTCGGCGGCCTGCGCACGCTCATCTTCCAGCGCGTCAATCCACTCGCGCCCATCTTCATCGGCCGACTGCACCGCGTTCAGCGAGAAATCAGAGCCAGACAACCGGCCTTCCATCATCTCGACATCGCGCAGAGGCACGCCGATCTCGGCGGCGATCATCTGGTGCAACTGGTGGCGGTCCAAGTCCATCCCCTCGGTCGCGGCTTCGCGTTCAAGGCGCGCCTGCACCCTGCGCATATTGAAAAACAGGGATTTCTGGGACGAGGTCGATCCGGTCCGCACCATCGACCAGTTGCGCATCACGTAGTCCTGAATGCTGGCCTTGATCCACCAGACCGCATAAGTCGAAAACCGCACGCCGCGGTCGGGGTCGAACTTGTCGGCGGCCTTCATCAGGCCAAGACCCGCCTCCTGGATCAGATCATTCATCGGCGCGCCATAGCGTTTGAACTTGGCCGCCATCGAAATCGCCAGCCGCATATAGGCGGTGATCAACCGGTGCAGAGCCTTTTCATCACGCTCATCACGCCAGGCATAGGCCAGTTTCAGTTCGGTCTCCGCGTCCAGCAGTTCGGCTTTCATCGCTTGCCGGGACATCGAAAAATCGTTCGCATTGTCCAGTGCCATGGAAATCTCCCCTTTTCACAGGCGCGGGCCGGACTTGCCTTGCCGACCTAGGGTCGATACGCAGAACAAAACCGGGTGGATCACATGGAAGGTAATAATAGTGTATCCGGATTTAACCTTTGTGTTGGGCGGCGCGGCATCCGGCAAGTCGGCATTTGCCGAACAACTTGTTGTTTTATCAGGAAAACATCGGGTTTACCTTGCCACATCACAAGTGTTTGATGACGAGATGCGCGACAAGGTCCAACGCCACATCGCCCAGCGCGGCGAGGGTTGGGCGACTGTCGAGGCCCCCTTTAATCTGGGACTCGCGCTGGCTGACCTGACACCCGACCAAATCTGCCTGATCGACTGCGCAACAATGTGGCTGACCAACCACTTGCTGGTCGAGAACGATCTGGAACAGGTGCAATCCGCGCTGTTGCAGGCGCTGAAATCCTGCCGCGCGCCGGTTGTCATCGTCTCGAACGAGGTCGGCCACGGCATCGTGCCCGACAACGCCCTGTCCCGCCGGTTCCGCGAGGCGCAGGGGCGGCTGAATATCGCCTTGGCGGCGCAGGCCGATCTGGCGGTGCAGGTCACCGCAGGTCTACCGCTGGTTCTGAAAGGGCAGTTGCCGTGACCCGCCTGCACCTTGTGCGCCACGGACCGACCCATGCAAAAACCATGGTCGGCTGGTCCGACATTCCCGCCGACCTCAGCGATCGGGCGGCCATCACGCGGCTGCACGATCACCTTCCGGCCGAGGCTCTGGTGATCTCATCCGACCTGTCTCGTGCCGCAGATACTGCCTCGGCCATTCAAGGCGCGCGCCAGCGCCTGCCGCATCACCGCGATCTGCGTGAGATTCACTTCGGCACGTGGGAGCTGCGCGGGTTCAAAGACATTGAGGCGGAAGACCCCGAACTGGCCTTTGCTTATTGGGACAACCCCGGCGATGTTCGCCCGCCCAAGGGCGAGAGCTGGAACGAGGTACGCAGCCGCGTTGATACCATTATTGACCGCCTGATCGCCGACCATACCGGGCGCGATCTGATCATTGTTGCCCATTTCGGCGTGATCCTGACGCAGGTCCAGCGTGCCCTCGACCTCGACGCGCAAAAGACGTTCAGCCATCGGATCGACAATCTCTCGGTCACCGACATCAGCCACCATGGCAACCGCTGGTCGGTGGGGCAGATCAATCACCTGCCGTGATCATACCCCGCACAAATCACTGATTTACGGACCGGTTCTACCACGCCATCGTTACGGCATGACCTATGATTTGTTTATCGGAGACCGCCTGTTTTCCAGTTGGTCCATGCGCGGCTGGCTGATGCTGGAAAAGTTCGGCCTGCCCTATCGAAACCACATGATCGGCCTTTATTCCGGCACCATGGCAGAGGATATGGAAGCCCTTGCCCCGGCCCGCCTCGTGCCCGCCCTGCGCCTGCCGGACGGAACGGTCGTCGGCGAAAGCCTCGCCATGGCCGAAACCCTGGTCGAACGCCACCCCGAGGCCGGGTTGTGGCCCGCAGATCCCGCTGCCCGCGCCACTGCCCGGTGGCTCTGCGCCGAGATGGTTGCCGGATTCACCGCCTTGCGCGGGGAATGCCCGATGCAGCTGAAACACTGCTGGCAGGGATTTGCCCCTTCAACCGAGACGTTGGCCGATCTGAACCGGATCGAAACGCTCTGGGCCCATGCGCGCGCTGTATCCGGTGCAGAAACCGGCCCGCTGTTCGGCGATTATTCACTGGCGGACGTGTTTTACACGCCGGTTGCCGCGCGGATCATCGGGTATGGATTGCCGGTTTCCGGCGCCAACCGCGCCTATTGTCTGGACCTGCTGGCAGACACGCCCGTCCGGCAATGGCGCGCAATGGGGCTGACCGAGACGTATGATCCCTTTCCCTATGCGCTGGACCTGCCATCGCAGCCGTGGCCAATCGGCGGGCCTTTTGACGCACGCCCTGTCGAAGACGGCCCCTCGGTCAACGCCACTTGCCCCTATTCCGGCAAACCGGTCTCTCATTTTCTGGAGCTGAACGGGCAACGTTGGGGCTTTTGCAACCGGTTCTGCCGTGACAAAACCGTCGCAGACCCGGCGGCATGGCCAAAATTCATCGCAATGACGGATACCGTTAACGATTCTTAAACCGGGATCATGGCAGCAACGATCTGTTAACCAAAAAGGTCGTTCATGGTCGCCCGTTCTCATACCGTCGCTTTCCAAGGGGTCGATGCCCGCCCGGTCGAGGTGCAATGCGCCGTCTCGCCGGGTCTGCCCGCCTTTTCCATCGTCGGCCTGCCCGACAAGGCCGTGTCCGAGGCCCGCGACCGCGTCCGCAGCGCGCTAAGCTCGATGGCCATCGCACTGCCGTCGAAACGGATCACCATCAACCTGTCACCCGCCGATCTGCCGAAAGAGGGCAGCCATTTCGACCTGCCCATCGCGGTGGCGTTGCTGTCAGCGCTCGAGATCATTCCCCCCGATGCCGCCGAAGGGGCGGTTTCATTGGGCGAGCTGTCGTTGGACGGATCCTTGGTGCCGGTCGTCGGTGCCCTGCCGGCCGCCATGACCGCAGCCGCCGAGGATCGCACGCTGCTCTGCCCCCGCGCCTCCAGCGCCGAGGCCGCGTGGGTCGATGCCACACAGGTGATCGGCGCGGGTTCACTGGGGGACGTGGTGCGCCATTTCTCGGGCCAGTCGCCATTGCCCGCTGCGCAGCCCGGCGAGGTGAGTTTGGCGCCCAGCGCTCGCGATCTGCGTGATGTGAAAGGACAGGAACGGGCCAAACGCGCGTTGGAAATCGCTGCCGCGGGGCGGCACCACCTGATCATGATCGGCACGCCGGGGTCGGGCAAATCCATGCTGGCAGCGCGCCTGCCCGGAATCCTGCCGCCGCTGACCCCGATCGAGGCACTGGAAACCTCAATGATCCAATCCCTGTGCGGATTGCTGGACGAAGGCGGCATCAGCCGCAGCCGCCCGTTTCGCGAACCGCACCACACGGCCTCGATGGCGGCGATAGTCGGGGGCGGCAAGGGCGCCAAGCCGGGTGAGATTTCGCTGGCCCATAACGGCGTTCTGTTCATGGACGAGTTTCCGGAATTCCCGCGCACCGTGCTGGAAACCCTGCGCCAGCCGATCGAAACCGGCGAGGTCATGGTCGCCCGCGCCAACGCCCATGTGAAATACCCCTGCCGGTTCATGCTGGTGGCCGCAGCCAATCCGTGCAAATGCGGATACCTGACCGACCCGGCCCGTGCCTGCTCGCGCGCGCCTGTGTGCGGCGAGGATTATCTGGGGCGGATTTCCGGCCCTCTGATGGATCGCTTCGATCTGCGGATCGAGGTCCCCCCGGTGGGCTTCACGGACCTTGATCTGCCCCCCTCGGGCGACAGCTCGGCCACGGTTGCGGCCCGCGTCGAAGCGGCCCGGGCCATACAGGCGGACCGTTTCGCGGGCACATCGACCCGGCAAAACGCCGATGTCGAAGGCACGATGTTGGAAGAAATCGCGGCTCCGGACGCCGAGGGCAAGGCGTTGCTGTTGAAAGCCGCCGAGCGGTTCGGCCTGTCAGCCCGCGCCTTTCACCGCATTCTGCGCGTGGCGCGAACGATTGCCGACCTTGAGGGCGCAGCAGATGTCCGCCGCCCCCATGTGGCCGAGGCGCTGAGCTTTCGCATCAGCGCCAAGGTCGCGTCCTAAAGCTTGGCCTCGATCGCCTGCCAGATCTTTTCGGCGATGTTCACGCCGTTGAATCGCTCAAGCTCTTGAATACCGGTGGGCGAGGTCACGTTGATCTCGGTCAGATAGTCGCCGATCACGTCGATGCCGACAAAAATCTGGCCTTTTTCCTTAAGCAGAGGCCCAATCGCAGCACAGATCTCAAGATCCCGCTCGGACAGGCCGATCTTTTCGGGGCGGCCGCCCACATGCATGTTCGAGCGAGTCTCACCCTTTGCCGGCACCCGGTTGATCGCGCCAACCGGCTCTCCATCCACGAGGATCACCCGTTTGTCGCCGTTGCTGACATCGGGCAGGAATTTCTGAACGATCAGCGGTTCGCGCGAGAAACCGGTGAACAGCTCGTGCAGAGAGGTCAGGTTGCGGTCATTCGCATCCAGCCGGAACACGCCTGCACCGCCATTGCCATACAGCGGTTTCAGGATGACGTCGCCGTGTTTTTCCTTGAACGCCTTGATGGTTTGCAAATCACGCGCAACCGTTGTCGGAGGCGTCAGGTCGGGGAAATCCAGAACCAGTAGTTTTTCCGGGTAATTGCGCACCCAGAACGGATCGTTGACCACCAGCGCCTGCCCTTTCAGACGGTCCAGCAGGTGGGTCGACGTAATATAGTGCATGTCGAACGGCGGGTCCTGACGCAGCCAGATCACGTCGAACTCGGCCAGATCAACCTCGCGTTCCGGTCCCAACTCGGCCGGATTGCCCGCTATGCGCTGGACTGTCATGTCATGCCCGCGCGCGGTGATCCGACCCTCTTGATACGCCAGTTGGTCGGGCCCGTAGAAAAACAGCGTATGCCCGCGCGCCTGTGCCTCTTCGGCCAGACGGAAGGAGCTGTCTGCATTGATATCCACGGCCCCGATCGGGTCCATCTGAAAGGCAATTTTCATGGCGTGTCCCTCAGTTTCACGCCCGATACATGGCCCAGCGGGGCCATGGGTTCAATGGGGATCAGGCCTGACCAAAGGCGTTTTCGATGATTTGAACAGCCCCCGAGGCGTCCACCAGGGCCGCATCAAACCGGGTATTCGTCAGTTGCCCGCCGGGTTCGGTTTCCAGAAACTGCGCGGCAGAGGCGTAAATCCGGTCCATCTGGCGGCGGCTGATCCGGGCTGCGGCCGTCTCGAAACTGGTGCTTTTCTTGACCTCGATGAAAACGACGCCGTCTGCGTTGCGGGCGATCAGATCGATCTCACCCCCGGCTCCGCGCCAGCGGCGATGCGCGATTGAGAAGCCACGCCGTTCGTATTCGGATGCCACCTGCTGCTCCGCCGCCTGCCCGGCGTGATAGGAAACCGAACTTCGGACGGATCGCGCGGTCATGTCACCCCTTTCCCAGTTTCAGGGCTTTCTGATAGATCGGACGACGCGGCAGTTTATACATTTCCGACACCAAATCCGCCGCGTCCCGGACCGAGTGGGTCTCCAAGGCCCTCTTCAATGCCTCTTCTACGTCGGATTCGTTAACAGTTTCCGAATGCCCGCGATCCACCAACAGGACGATCTCACCTTTGACCGTCTGCCCTTGCAGGCCTGCCGCAAGTTCGCCCAAAGATCCGCGCCGGACCTCTTCGAACTTTTTGGTCAATTCGCGGCACATCGCAGCTGAACGGTTTTCGCCTAACACCTCGGCCAAGTCCGACAGACAGGCCGCGACGCGTTTCGGCGATTCGTAAAATACCAGCGTTCCGGGCACATCGCGCAGCGCCTCGATCCGCGATCGGCGGGCACCGGAGGCATTTGGCAGGAACCCGGCAAAAAAGAACGCATCCGTCGGCAAACCCGCCAAGGTCAGCGCCATCAGGGCCGCCGACGGTCCGGGCGCGCAGGTCACCACATGCCCGGCCTCAGCGGCCTGCCGCCCCAGATCATAGCCGGGATCGGCGATCAGCGGCATTCCGGCCTCGGACGCGTAGGCGACGGATTTCCCTTCGCCAAGCGCGTCCAGAATCTTGCCGCGTGCACCTGCGCCGCTGTGGTCGTGATAGGCCAGAATGCGCCGCCCCTCGAGCGGGACGCCGTGAATCTCCATCAACCGGCGCAGGCTGCGAGTATCTTCGGCAGCAATCACGTCGGCAGAGGCCAGCACATCCAGCGCCCTGAGCGTGATGTCGCGTGCCGTACCAATCGGAGTGGCAACAAAATACAGGCCGGCGCCCAATCTGACTTTTTGGAAATTCAAAGCTGGACCCTCACAGCGTGACGTTTATTATCGCGGCTCAATAGAATGGTGGCACCCCAAGCCGCCGGGACAGGGAGTTTTCATTCAGATGTTTACCGTTTGCAAGCCCGTTCGCAAGCTGGCGCGCACCGCCGCCGTACTGGCAACCGCCGCCTTTCTGGCCGCCTGTGATGTCAGCACCATTGGCGGCGGGCCGTCGATCAACACATCCGAACCTGTCCCTGTCGCCCTGCTGGTACCCGCCGGATCGGGGCAGTCAGGCGATGCCGCACTGGCGCGCAGCCTTGAAAACGCGGCCCGTCTGGCGATGTCGGACCTGCAGAACGTCAAGATTGATCTGCGGGTCTATGACACGCGCGGCAGTTCCAACGCGGCCGCCGAGGTTGCGCAGCGCGCGGTTGCCGACGGGGCCAAGATCATTCTGGGGCCAGTCTATGCACAAGCGGCAAATTCCGCTGGTCTGGCCGTACTGAATAACAATGTGAATGTTCTGTCCTTCTCGAACAACACAAGCATCGCCGGCGGAAATGTGTTTGTGCTGGGTCCGACATTTGACAATACGGCCAATCGGCTGGTCGGTTTTGCCGGGTCGCAGGGCAAGAACAATATGGTCATCGTCCACAGCAACGACGCTGCGGGCCAACTGGGCCAGAGCGCCATTGCCAATGCACTTGCCAACAGCCGCGTGAACAATGCCGGTTCGGTCGGCTATGACCGATCGCAGCAAGGGGTCATCAACGCGGTCCCGTCCGTCAAGGCAGCCGCGGACGCGTCGGGCGCAGATTCGCTGTTCCTGACCGCCACCACGGCCGGAGCGTTGCCGCTTTTCACTCAGTTGCTGCCCGAAGCGGGCGTTTCCACCGCAAATACGCAGTATATCGGCCTCACACGCTGGGATATCCCGCCGCAAACACTTGATCTGCCGGGTGTACAAGGCGGCTGGTTCGCGCTGCCTGATCCATCCAAGGCGCAAGCCTATCGCCAGCGGTACAACAACACCTATGGTGAAGCCCCGCACCCGATCAGCGGCTTGGCCTATGACGGTATCGCGGCCATCGCCGCTCTGGTCAGCCAGGGCAAATCCAACGCGCTGACCGCCTCGGCGCTGACACAGAACGCCGGTTTCCAAGGCGTCGGCGGCATCTTCCGCCTGCGTCCGAACGGTACGAATGAACGCGGTCTGGCAGTCGCCACGATCCAGAATAAACAGGTAGTAGTGATTGACCCTGCCCCACAAAGCTTCACCGGCGCCGGTTTCTGATCAATCGGTGCTGACGCTCATCCCAAAGGGTGAGTTGATCTGCCCGGCCGATGACATATTCGACAGCGCCGCCGTGATGGCACAGTTGTCGGAAGCGTTTGACAAGACCTCGGACAATGGTGCGCGGCGGAACGAAACCGTGCGCATTCTGCGGGACGCCCAGAAAGCCGGGCGTCAGGCCATTGCCGATGCCTTTGCCAAACGCCCCTTTGACGCACGGCCGCTGACCCATTCCTATACCTACCTGACCGACGGTTTGGTCTGCACGGCGATGCACGTCTCCAGCGAAGTACTGCACCCTCTGGCCACGCCGACACAGGGTGAAAAGATCGCGGTGATGGCCGTGGGCGGCTATGGGCGGGGTGAGATGGCCCCGGCTTCTGACGTCGATCTGCTGTTCCTGACGCCGTACAAGATCACCGCCTGGGCCGAGAGCGTGATCGAATCCATGCTGTATATCCTGTGGGACTTGCGGCTGAAGGTCGGTCATTCCTCGCGCACCATCAAGGATTGCCTGCGGCTGGGCACCGAGGATTTCACCATCCGCACCGCCATGCTGGAACAGCGGTATCTGGCAGGGGAAAAGGACCTTGGAACAGAACTGGACACCCGTCTGAAATCCGACCTGTTCAAGGGCACCGAGCGGCAATTCATCGAAGCCAAGCTACAGGAACGCGACGAGCGCCACCTGAAGCAGGGCCAGCGCTATATGGTCGAGCCCAATGTCAAAGAGGGCAAGGGCGGGCTGCGCGATCTGCAATCGCTCTATTGGATCGCGAAATACATCTATGGCGTTCAGGATGTGGCCGAACTGGTGCCGCTTGGCCTGTTCACACCGGATGAGTTCGAGACCTTCGTGAAGGCCGAAGATTTCCTCTGGGCGGTGCGGTCGCACCTGCATCTGGTCACCGGGCGCGCCACGGAACAGCTGACCTTTGACATGCAGGTCGAGGTCGCTGCCCGCATGGGCTACGAGGATCGGGCCGGCCGCCGTGGCGTCGAAGTCTTCATGCAGCGCTATTTCCGCGAAGCTACACGGGTGGGAGAGCTGACGCGGATCTTCCTGACCAAGCTGGAAGCGACCCATATGAAGGGTGCGGCGCTGCTCGAGCGGATTTTTCGCCGCCGCCCCCGTGTCAAATCGGGCTATGCCGTCGTGCATGGCCGTCTGGATGTGGCTGACCCCGAAACGTTTCTGGCCGACAAGCTGAACCTGCTGCGCCTGTTTGACGAGGGGCTGCGGACGGGCATGCTGATCCACCCGGACGCGATGCGTTTGGTCAGCGCCAATCTGAATCTGATCGACGAGGATATGCGCGAAAACAAGGAGGCGCAGCGCATCTTCCTTGATCTGATGCTGAAACACGGCAACCCTGAACGCGCCCTGCGCCGGATGAACGAACTGGGTGTCCTGTCGGCCTTCCTGCCCGAGTTCGAGCACATCGTGGCGATGATGCAGTTCAACATGTATCACAGCTATACGGTCGATGAGCACACCATCCAGTGTATCGTCAACCTGAACCAGATCGAACGCGGAGAACTGGTGGAATCGCTGCCTCTGGCCTCGTCGATCCTGAAAGAGGGCGTCAATCGCAAGGTTCTGTATGTGGCCCTGCTGATCCATGACATTGCCAAGGGGCGGCCTGAAGATCACTCGATCCTGGGTGCGCAGATGGCGCGCAAAATCGCCCCGCGTCTGGGTTTGAGCAAAAAGGATTCCGAAACCGTGGAATGGCTGGTGCGGTATCACCTGCTGATGTCGGACATGGCGCAGAAACGCGACATCTCGGACCCGCGCACGGTGCGCGATTTCGCCAAGGCGGTGAAGACGGTCAAGCGGCTGGACCTGCTGACCGTAATGACGGTCTGCGATATCCGCGGCGTCGGCCCAAATACATGGAACAACTGGAAGGCCACTCTGCTGCGGGCCCTGCACGCGGAAACCAAGCGCGCGCTTGAAACCGGGATGGAGGACCTCAACCGCGCCAATCGCGGCACCGAGGCGAAAAAAGCGTTGCGGGCAGAACTGGCCGATTGGTCCAAAGCCGACCTCAAATCCGAGACCGGGCGGCATTATCCACCCTATTGGCAGGGTCTGAACCTGTCGACCCATGTGGAATTTGCCGAAATGCTGCGGACGCTGGAACACAGCGGTGATCCCGGCGAGATGGAAATTCGCCTGCATCCCGACGAAGACCGCGACGCCACCCGCGCCTGTTTCGCGATGGGCGACCACCCAGGGATTTTCGCGCGGATCGCGGGGGCTCTGGCCCTTGTCGGGGCGAACGTTGTGGATGCGCGCAGTTATACCACCAAGGACGGTTACGTGACCGACGCATTCTGGATTCAGGATGCCGAAGGCCACCCGTTCGAGGCCAGCCGCCTGCCGCGCCTGACCCAGATGATCCACAAGACGCTGAAAGGTGAGGTCGTCGCCCGCGAGGCGCTGAAATCACGCGACAAGATCAAGAAGCGCGAGCGTGCCTTCAACGTGCCCACCCATATCACCTTCGACAATGACGGGTCCGAGATTTATACTATTATCGAGGTCGATACCCGAGACCGCCCCGGTCTGCTGTATGATCTGACGCGCACGCTGGCCGCGGCCAATGTCTATATCGCCAACGCAGTGATCGCGACCTATGGCGAGCAGGTGGTGGACACGTTCTACGTCAAGGACATGTTCGGGCTGAAATACCATTCGGAAAGCAAGCAGCGCACGCTTGAAGGCAAGCTGCGCAAGGCCATCACCGAAGGCGCCGAGCGCGCGGCCTCATGAAGCAGATCCGGCTGTTTTCAGGCCTGTTCACGGTAGGGTTCTGGACTCTGGCCAGCCGTATTCTGGGCTTCCTGCGAGAAATCCTGCTAACCGCCTATATCGGGCCGGGGCCGGTGATGGATGCCTTTGTCGCCGCCTTCCGTCTGCCCAACATGTTCCGCCGCTTCTTTGCCGAAGGCGCGTTCAACGCCGCCTTTGTGCCGATGTTCTCGAAACGGCTGGAAGGGGATGAAAACGCCGAGGGCTTTGCGCAGGACGCTTTCAACCTGCTGGCTGTGGCCGTTCTGGCGCTGGTTGGGCTGGCGATGGTGTTCATGCCCGCTTTGGTCTGGATCACCGCCGAAGGGTTCTATGGCGACGAACGGTTCGATCTGGCGGTCGATTATGGCTATGTTGTCTTCCCCTACATCCTGTTCATGTCGCTAGCGGCGTTGTTTTCGGGCGTTCTGAACGCCACCGGACGCTTTGCCGCTGCCGCCGCTGCGCCCGTGTTGCTGAATATTTTTGCGTGTACGGCCTTGATCACCGGGGCCGCGATGGGCGGCGAGGTGATCCGATGGCTGATCACCATCATCCCGCTGGCGGGCATTGCGCAACTGGCGCTGGTCTGGATCGCCACCGAACGGGCTGGCATCCGCATCAGACTCGGCCTGCCGAAACTCAGCCCCGAGATGCGCCGCATGGTCCGCATCGCTGTTCCGGCGGCACTCGCCATGGGCGTCACACAGGTCAATCTGGTCGTGGGTCAGCTGGTGGCCTCGAAAACCGAAAAGGCCGTGAGCTGGCTGTTTGCGGCGGATCGGCTGTATCAATTGCCCCTGGGCGTCGTAGGCATTGCTGTCGGCATCGTTCTGCTGCCCGACCTGTCGCGACGGCTGCGCTCCGGGGACAAGGACGGCGCCCGCAACGCCTTTTCCCGCGCCGGAGAGTTCACGCTGTTGCTGACCATCCCCTCGACCGTGGCATTTGTGGTTCTGCCCAACCCGATCGTCTCGGTCCTGTTCGAGCGTGGCCAATTCAGCGCAGAAGACACCGCCGCCACGGCGCTGGCAGTGGCCATCTATGGCATCGGCCTGCCCGCCTTCATGCTGCAGAAACTGTTGCAGCCGCTGTTCTTCGCGCGCGAGGATACGCGAAGCCCGTTCCACTATGCCGTGGTCGCCATGATCATAAACGCCGGTCTGGCCTTTGGCCTCTATCCGCTGGTGGGGTGGATCGCGCCTGCCATTGCGGCGTCGGCCGCCGGTTGGGCGATGGTCGCCTTATTGGCCATAGGTGCGCGCCGGATGGGCGAAGAGGCGCGGTTTGATGACCGGTTCAAACGCCGGGCGTGGCGCATCGTGGCGGCGTCATTGGGGATGGGCGTTGTGCTGTATGCCGCCATCCACCTGTTCGGCTGGACCTTCGACCTGCCCGGCTGGCGCTATCTGGCGCTGATCCTCCTGATCAAGGTTGCGGCCGCGTCTTATTTCTTCCTCGGCCACCTGTTCGGCGCGTTCGAAGTGTCCGAGTTCAGAAAGGCCCTGCGCCGGTCGTGATCAGTCGCGGCGGATACGCCGCACGATCCGCGCCCAGCCGCCCGGCGCCAGAAAGAAGGACAGACCAAACCCGGTGGCAAACCCGCCCAGATCGGCCACCCAATCCGAGGTGCCGCCAAACAGCAGGCCAAAGACCAGCTGGATGCCCATCAGCGCCGCGATCAGGCCAAAGGCACGGTGTTGATTTTCACCAACCAGCGACAGTTTGCGCCACAGCAGCCATGTAAACGCACCGATCAGGCCGTAGACCGGTGGGAACCCTCCGACCAGCGGATAGCTCGGGTCCAGCAGCAGCGCATAGGCCAGCGCACCGCCCACGCCGGACAGCACAAAGACCACCAGCATCTGAAACCCGCCAAAGACCTCGGCCACCATCTTGCCCATGGCCAGCAGGAAGACGCAGACAAAGATGGCCTGCGTAAAGCTGCCGGACACGAACGGGTAGGTCACAAACCGGATCACATGTTCAAACGGCCAGCGCCCGTTTTCCACCATCCAGTCGAAGATATCAGGCGAGAAGGAATAGCTTTGCAGCGCGTCCAGCCGCCAGCCCACCGCCGACGGCCCGCCGACCAGACCACGCGTACCCAGGGTGAAGGCCAGTTCCACCCCCATGATGAACACCACCAGCGCCACCACAACCGGCGGCAGGGGGTTCACTGCGGGTGTATAATTCTCACTGCTCATTGGGCTGGCCTTTCGCGGCTGTTGACGTCCCTTGGCCTCATGGGTAAGCGACGGGGGCTGATTTTTCCAGATGGGAGTTCCCTTCGATGACCGAAACCAAGTTCACGCCGCGCGTGTTTTCCGGCATCCAGCCTTCGGGAAACCTGCACCTTGGCAACTATCTGGGTGCGCTCAAGCGGTTCGTCGACATGCAGGGACCTGAGTTCGAGACCATCTATTGCATGGTTGATCTGCACGCGATCACCGTCTGGCAGGACCCGGCCCGCCTGCGTGAAAAAACCCGCGAGGTCTGCGCAGGCTTTATCGCCGCCGGTCTGGACCCCGAGCAATCGGTCCTGTTCAACCAAAGCCAGGTGCCCGAGCACACGCAACTGGCGTGGATTTTCAACTGTATCGCCCGGATGGGCTGGATGCAGCGGATGACGCAATTCAAGGACAAGGCGGGCAAGAACGCGCAGAACGCCTCGCTGGGTCTGTTTGCCTATCCGGCGCTGATGGCGGCGGATATTCTGACCTATCACGCCACGCATGTGCCGGTGGGGGAAGACCAGAAACAGCATCTGGAACTGACCCGCGACATTGCGATCAAGTTCAACCATGACTACGGCGTCGATTTCTTTCCGGTGACCGAACCGGTGATCGGCGGCCCCGCACCGCGGGTGATGAACCTGCGGGACGGGTCGCGCAAGATGTCGTCTTCGGACCCGTCAGACATGACGCGGATCAACATGACCGACGATGCGGACACAATTGCGAAGAAAATCCGCAAGGCCAAGACCGACCCGGACGCCCTGCCCTCGGAAATCGATGGCCTGTCGGAGCGTCCTGAGGCGCGCAATCTGGTCAACATCTACGCCGCACTCAGCGACCAGACGGCCGAGCAGGTTCTGGCCGAAATGGGTGGCAAACAGTTCGGTGAGTTCAAACCGATGCTGGCGGAGCTGGCGGTTGCGAAACTGGCACCGATCTCGTCCGAAATGGCCCGCCTGATGGGGGAAGAGGCCGAAATCGACCAGATTCTGGCCAAGGGCGCGGAAAAAGCGCGGGCGATTGCGGCCCCGATCCTGCAGCAGACCTACGAAATCGTGGGCATGGTTGGTGCAAAACAGGGCTGATTGCTCTGGACCTTGCCTCAACGCCTTCCTAGGTTTGCGCAAAAGCTTGGGAGGGCGTCATGGCAGTCGGCAAGAACATCCGCACCTATTTCGAAGGTCAGTGGCATGACGGGAACGCCCCGATCATGCGGGCCGCCGACCATGGATCATGGCTGGGATCGTCGGTCTTTGACGGCGCGCGTTTTTTCGAAGGCATGGCCCCGGATCTTGAGGCGCACTGCGCCCGCGTGAACCGGTCCGCCGAGGCGCTGATGCTGACGCCCTCGGTGACCACCGAACAGATGGTCGAGATCGTCCGCGAGGGGCTGGAAGTTTTCGGCCCCGAGTCGGCCGTTTACATCCGCCCGATGTATTGGGGCATCGACGGCGACGCCACGGCCATCGTCCCGCAGGAAAACAGCACCGGCTTTGCCATCTGTCTGGAAGAGATTCCGATGGCCCCTGAAACCGCCTCGGTCACGCTGGGATATACGCGGTTCCGCCGCCCGGTTCTGGAATCCTCGGTCGTGAATGCCAAGGCCGGGTGCCTGTACCCCAACAACGCACGGATGCTGCAGGAGGCGCGCTCCAACGGGTTCTCGAACGCGCTGGTCGCTGACGCTTTGGGCCATGTGGCCGAAACCGCCACCACAAACATCTTCATGACCCGTGACGGAGAGGTCTTCACCCCTGTCCCCAACGGCACCTTTCTGGCCGGGATCACCCGCGCGCGCCATATCAGGAACCTGCGCGCCGATGGCGTAACCGTGCACGAAACGATCCTCAGCTTTGACGATTTCAGCAAGGCGGATGAGGTCTTCATGACCGGCAACATGAGCAAGATCACCCCGGTCACCGCAATCGAAGACACCCAATATCAGGTCGGACCCATCGCCCGCCGCGCCCGCGAGATGTATTGGGACTGGGCGGCAAGCACAGGCTAGGCTCTGGTTGCCAGCGTGCATCTGGTCGGGCATGATCGCCTGAAATAACCGAAGGACACTTCATGCGCAAATTTCTGGTCGTTCTGGATGACAGCCGCGAATGCCTGAACGCGATGCGCTTTGCCGCCATGCGTGCGGCCCATACGGGCGGCGGCGTAACGATCCTGTCGGTCATCCCGCCGGATGAGTTCAACCACTGGATCGGTGTGGCAGAAGTGATGCGCGAAGAGGCCCGCGAACGCATTCACGCCCATTACGAGGTGTTCGCCAAGTGGATGCGCGACAAGCAGGGCGTTGACCCGGAACTGGCCATCCGCGAAGGCGACCCGGTTCCGCAAATCATCGAACACGTCCAGTCTGACCCCGAGATCGGAGTTCTGGTGCTGGGCGCGGGGGTCGAAAAGAAGGGCCCCGGCCCGCTGGTGACGCAGTTGACCAAGAATTCAGGCAGCCTGCCGATCCCGATCACCATCGTCCCCGGCGACCTGAGCAAGGAAAAGCTGGAAGAGATCACCTGAGGCCCGCCCATGCCGCGCAGCATCCAGTTCTGGTTCGAATTCGCCTCGACCTATTCCTATCTCAGCGCGGTGCGGATCGAGGATTTGGCGGCGCAGTACGGGGTCTCGGTCGAATGGCATCCCTTTTTGCTGGGTCCAATTTTCGCCGCGCAAGGCTGGGACAATTCGCCGTTCAACATCTACCCTGCCAAAGGACGCTATATGTGGCGCGATATGGAGCGGTTGTCGGCCCGGCGCGGCGTGCGGTTCACCCGGCCTGATCCGTTTCCGCAAAATGGCCTGAAAGCCGCGCGGCTTGTTCTGTCGATCGACGCCCAACCGCAAAGAGCTGCGTTTGTCCGCGCTGTTTATGCCGCGGAGTTTGTCGATGGCCTGAACATCTCGGACGACGATGTGCTGGTTGATTGCCTGTCGCAGGCCAGCCTGCCTGCCGACACGCTGGCCCGCTGTCAGGACCCCGACATCAAGGCCGCCCTGATCGAACAGACGAAAACGGCCCAGACCAAGGGGATTTTCGGGGCTCCCAGCTTTCTGGTGGGGGATGAGCTGTTTTGGGGCGACGACCGGCTGGATGAAGCGATGCAACTGGTGGTCGAAATTTAGAACGGTTCCAAATCTTGACTTCCCCGGCGCGGACCCGCATATCAGTCACAACTGAAACGGAGCCGTGACATGTTCATCCAGACCGAATCCACGCCGAACCCCGCAACGCTGAAATTCCTGCCCGGCCAGATCGTTCTGGAGGCTGGAACCGCAGACTTCCCCACGGCGGAAGCCGGGGAAAGATCGCCCCTGGCCAAGCGCATCTTTACGGTCAGCGGTGTGACCGGCGTGTTCCTGGGCAATGACTTCGTGACCGTGACCAAATCTGACGACGTTCAGTGGGATCACATCAAGCCCGCCATTCTGGGCGCGGTGATGGAGCATTTCCAGTCCGGTCAGCCGGTACTTGGCTCGGACGCCCAGGCCGCTTCGGGCCACGCCGAACACACCGGTGAGGACGCGGAAATCGTCAACCAGATCAAGGACCTGCTGGACAGCCGCGTACGCCCGGCGGTGGCCCAGGATGGGGGTGACATCACCTTCCACGGGTTTGACCGCGGCGTCGTCTACCTGCACATGCAGGGTGCCTGCGCGGGTTGCCCGTCCTCGACCCTGACGCTGAAAATGGGGATCGAGAACCTGCTGCGCCATTACATCCCAGAGGTGACCGAGGTACGCCCCGTTGCCGTCTGACCCGCTGATTCTGGCGTTTGATACATCGGCCGCGCATTGCGCGGCCGCTTTGTTGCGGGGTGACAGCATCCTCGTATCGCACACCGATCCCATGACACGCGGTCAGGCCGAACGGCTGATGCCGCTGCTGGAAGACGTTCTGGCCCAAGCAGACTGCACCTGGAGTGACCTGACGGCCATTGGCGTTGGAATCGGGCCGGGGAACTTCACCGGCATCCGTATTTCGGTCTCGGCCGCGCGGGGCCTGGCGCTGGGGCTTGGAATACCGGCTGTGGGCGTTTCGGGCTTCGACGCGTTGGCCGAAATCGGCGATGGGCTGCCCGCTATCCGCGCCCCGCGCGAACAGGTCTATGTCACGTTGCCGGGGCAGAACCCGGCATTGATGGCGCAGGAACAGGCAGAATCACTCGGGACCCTGATCCTGAACGATGATGCGGACGCACAGGTGCGGGCCATCGCCCGGCTGGCGGCGCAAAACTGGCAGAGCGTCACCACGCCCCCGGCCCCGCTTTATGTGCGGCCCGCCGACGCGGCGCCGTCGAAAGACACCCCCCCTGCCTTGCTGGACGGATGACCCCGCAGGATCTGGCCCATATCCACGCGGCGGCTTTCACGCAGTCGCGCCCCTGGACGGATCAGGAGTTTACCGATCTTCTGGACAACCGATTCACCCATGTGATTGGGAACACTGAGTCTTTTGCCCTGTTCCAAGTCATCGCGGATGAGGCCGAGCTGCTGACGATCGCAACCCATCCCAGCCGTCAACGGCGGGGTCTGGCACTGAAATCCATGCACGAATGGCACGCGACAGCCCGAAAACTGGGCGCGACCCGTGCTTTTCTGGACGTTGCGGCAGATAACCACCCCGCCATCGCGCTCTATGAACGGTGCGGATACAGGCCCTGCGGCCTGCGCAAAGGCTACTATCTGCGCGAAAACGCTGGAAAAATCGACGCCATTGTCATGGAATGCGATCTGACCTGAGGGGCCGCAACTGGTTTTTTCGACCAACCGGTCAAAAATCAGTTGACCCGGCCTGTTGCAAACGCCCTTAATTCCCGCCATCACAACAGTTATGCTCGCTCACAGTGGGTAACCGGGGCTATCTTGGCCCCGACCGACAATAACAAACGGGAGTATGAAATGACCCTGATGAAATCCTTGATGGGCGCTGCCGCCGCCGTCGCGCTGACTGCTGGTGCGGCCCTTGCCGAACCGGCCCTGATCTTTGACCTGGGCGGCAAGTTCGACAAGTCGTTCAACGAGGCCGCACATAACGGCGCGTCGCGTTGGGCCGAGGAAACCGGCGGCACCTACCGTGAGATCGAACTGCAGTCCGAAGCCCAGCGCGAACAGGCTCTGCGCCGTTTCGCCGAAGCTGGCCTAAGCCCGATCATCACCATGGGTTTCGCAATGGCCGATCCGCTCAGCACGGTTGTCGGCGATTACCCCGACACGAAATTTGTCGTGGTCGATGTGAACTGGCTGGACGCGCCGAACCTGCGCCAGGTTGGCTTTGCCGAGCATGAAGGCTCGTACCTGGTCGGCATGATGGCCGCCATGGCCTCGGAATCCGGCACCATCGGTTTCATTGGCGGTATGGATGTTCCGCTGATCCGTCATTTCGGCTGCGGCTACGCGCAAGGTGCCAAAGCGGTGAACCCGGATATCAACGTGGTTGCAAACATGACCGGCACCACTCCGGCGGCATGGAACGACCCGGTAAAAGGTTCTGAACTGACCAAAGCACAGATCAGCCAAGGCGCGGACGTGGTCTATGCCGCAGCTGGCGGCACCGGCGTCGGTGTTCTGCAAACCGCAGCCGACGAAGGCATCCTGTCAATCGGCGTGGACAGCAACCAGAACCACCTGCACCCGGGCAAGGTTCTGACCTCGATGCTGAAACGCGTTGACGTCGCCGTCTACGACGCGATGAACGCAGGCGACGGCCTGGAAACCGGCGTATTTGCCATGGGTCTGGCCGAAGACGGTGTTGGCGTTGCGATGGACGAAAACAACGCTGAACTGGTCTCGGATGAGATGAAAGCGGCCGTTGAAAAAGCCCGTCAGGACATCATCGACGGCAATGTCAGCGTTGTCAGCTATTACGAGAACGACAGCTGCCCGGCACTGCAGTTCTGATATCGCGCGGGGCGGGGGTTTGACCTCCGCCTCGCATCCACTCTGCTGCGCGATCCGCGCGGCCCTTCGGCAATCTGAGGACAAGACATGACCGTCCCCGCCATTGAGCTCAAAGGGATTTCCAAAGCCTTTGGGCCGGTTCAGGCCAACAAAGACATTTCCATCAGCGTCGCCCCCGGCACGATCCACGGGATCATCGGAGAAAACGGTGCGGGCAAATCAACGCTGATGAGCATTCTCTACGGGTTTTACAAAGCCGATAAAGGCGAGATCTGGATCAACGGCACCAAGACCGATATCCCTGACAGTCAGGCCGCGATTGCAGCTGGCATCGGGATGGTGTTCCAGCATTTCAAACTGGTCGAGAATTTCACCGTTCTGGAAAACATTGTTCTGGGCGCCGAGGATGGCGGGCTGCTGGCCCCGTCCCTGACCAAGGCCCGCAAAGAGCTGAAAGAGCTGGAAGAAGAATACGAGCTGTTCGTCGACCCCGACAAACGTATCGACGAGATCGGTGTGGGGATGCAGCAGCGGGTTGAGATCCTGAAGGCGCTGTACCGCAAGGCCGAGATCCTGATCCTTGACGAACCCACCGGCGTTCTAACCCCGGCCGAGGCCGATCAGTTGTTCCGCATCCTCGACCGGCTGCGGGCCGAAGGGAAAACGATCATCGTTATCACGCATAAACTGCGTGAGATCATGGAAAACACCGACACCGTCTCGGTCATGCGGCGCGGTCAGATGACCGCAACCGTAAAAACCGCCGAGACCAGCCCCGAAGAACTGGCCGAACTGATGGTGGGCCGTAAAGTTCTGCTGCAGGTCGACAAAGTACCTGCAAAACCGGGCAAACCTATTCTTGAGGTCGAAAACCTGCGCGTGTTTGACTCGGCCGGCGTTGAGCGGGTCAAAGGCATCGACCTGACCGTCCGCGCGGGTGAGATCGTCGGCATCGCCGGCGTAGCGGGCAATGGCCAGTCGGAACTGCTTGAGGTTCTGGGTGGGATGCGCCCCGGTCAGGGCTCGATCAAGCTGAACGGCGCGCCTCTGGCGCTCAGCGGGCACGGGTCTGACGGGCAGGCCCGCCGCGCGCAACACATCGCCCACGTGCCCGAGGACCGCCAGCGCGAAGGGCTGATCATGGACTTCCACGCGTGGGAGAATGTGGCCTTCGGTTATCACCGCGACCCCGCCTATCAGCGCGGTATCTTCATGGACAACGCCGCTCTGCGCGCAGACACCGAAGCCAAGATCGAGAAATTCGACGTGCGCCCGCCCAATGGCTGGCTGACCGCCAAAAGCTTCTCGGGCGGCAACCAACAGAAAATCGTCGTCGCGCGCGAGATTGAACGCAACCCGGACCTGTTGCTGGTCGGTCAGCCCACCCGTGGTGTGGACATCGGCGCGATCGAGTTCATTCACAAACAGATCGTCGCCCTGCGCGATCAGGGCAAGGCAATCCTGCTGGTCTCGGTCGAGTTGGAGGAAATCTTCTCGCTGTCCGACCGGATCGCCGTGATGTTTGACGGACATATCATGGGCGAACGCCTGCCCCATGAGACGGATGAAAAAGAACTGGGCCTGTTGATGGCCGGCGTTGCGGGAGAGGCCGCGTAACATGGATAAAATGCCCAAATGGGCCGATGTCGTCCTGATCCCGCTGATCAGCCTGATACTGGCCACAATCCTTTCAGCGCTGGTGATACTCGCCATTGGCGAAAACCCGGTCGAGGCGGTGAATCTGATGGTCACCGGCGCGCTGGGTTCGACCTATGGCTGGGGCTACACGCTCTATTACGCGACCAACTTCATGTTCACCGGGCTGGCCGTGGCGGTAGCCTTCCACGCGCGGCTGTTCAACATCGGCGGTGAAGGTCAGGCCATGCTGGGCGGGCTGGGCGTTGCCATGGCCTGCCTCTACATTCCGTGGCCGCATTGGAGCATTGCCCTGCTGGGCGCCGGGCTTGCTGCGGCCCTGTTCGGTGCCGCATGGGCCGCGATCCCGGCCTATCTGCAGGCCAAGCGCGGCAGCCATATCGTGATCACCACGATCATGTTTAACTTCATCGCAGCCGCCTTCCTGAACTACATGCTGGTCAACGTCATGCGCCCGCAGGGCTCGCAAGACCCGGCAACGGCGCGTTTCCCTGAGGCGGTGCATCTGCCGACCTTCCAGTCGATGTTCTCGACCGCCGAAAACGTGGTGTTCCGGGGCGCGCCTGCGAATATCTCGTTCTTCGTGGCGGTTCTGGCCTGTTTTGTTGTCTGGGCGCTGATCTGGCGCACGCGGCTGGGCTATGAAATCCGTGCCTATGGCCATTCCGAGACCGGGGCCATCTACGCCGGGATTTCGCCGGTTCGTATCACCATTGTCGCGATGCTGGTCTCGGGCGCGCTGGCCGGTCTGATGGCGATCAACAACGTGATGGGCGAGGCGGAACGGCTGGTCCTCAACTCCACCGAAGGCGCGGGCTTTATCGGCATCGCGGTGGCGCTGATGGGGCGGTCGCATCCGTTTGGCGTATTCCTGGCGGCGCTGCTGTTCGGGTTCCTCTATCAGGGTGGGGCCGAACTGGCATTGTGGACCTCGATCCCGCGTGAACTGATCGTGGTCATTCAGGCACTGGTGATCCTGTTCACCGGAGCCTTGGACAACATGGTCAGGATGCCGCTTGAAAAGCTGTTCCTGAGCCTGCGGAAGAAGGGGGCAGAGTGATGGAGTTTTTCCTTACCCTCATCCAGGTCCTCGATTCGACGATCCGTCTGGCCACGCCGCTGCTGCTGGCCTGTCTGGCGGGGCTCTATTCCGAACGCGCGGGCATTTTCGACATTGGTCTTGAAGGCAAGATGCTGATGTCGGCCTTTTTCTCGGCCGCCGTGGCCGCTGTGACCGGGTCGGTCTGGTTGGGCCTGCTGGCAGGCATCGCATCCTCGCTGGCTCTGTCAGGATTGCACGGGCTGGCCTCGATCACCTTCAGAGGCAATCAGTTGATTTCGGGTGTAGCGATCAACTTCCTTGCATCTGGCCTTACCGTGTTGATTGCACAAAGTTGGTTCAAACAGGGCGGGCGTACGCCTTCACTCTTCGGCGAAGCTCGATTCGAATCCGCAGAGTTCCCTTATGCAATCGGCCCCGAAGATGCTGAACTAACTGGGCAACCGGTTTCTGAACTGATGTCTGACACCAATTCTGTTCACATGGTGTACTCCGAACTTATTTCCGGTCATTCCATTCTGGTCTACGTGGCCTTCCTCATGGTTCCGCTGACGTGGTGGATTCTGTACCGCACCCGGTTCGGCCTGCGCCTGCGTGCCGTCGGTGAAAACCCGGCGGCTGTGGATACCGCCGGTGTGTCGGTCGTTGGCCTGCGCTTTGCCGCCGTCGCCATTTGCGGCGTATTGTGTGGGATCGCGGGGGCCTATCTGGCGACCGCTCTGCAGGCCGGATTCGTCAAGGAAATGACTGCCGGTCGCGGGTTCATCGCCCTGGCCGCGCTGATCTTTGCGAAATGGCGGCCTTGGCACGCAATGTGGGCTTGTCTTCTGTTCGGTCTGCTGCAAGCGATTGCACTGCGGTTCCAGAACATCGATCTGGGCGGCGTGGTCATCCCGGTGCAGGTGATGGACGCCCTGCCCTATATCCTGACCGTGGTCATTCTGGCCGGGTTCGTCGGCAAAGCGGTGCCACCGCGCGCCGGGGGCGAGCCCTATGTGAAAGAACGCTGACAGGTCCAGTTCCGAACTCCTGTCAGTCCAGTTCGCCGCAGTGCCGCATGTAGAGTTGATTTTACATGCGGCAACCGCTCTAAAGGGGTATGAGTGTGTTTCCTGTGATAGCCGAGATCGGATCTTCCCACATCAGGGTACCGGAAACACAAAAACGCCCGCTTTTCGGGTGCCTTCCTGTTCTTCAGCAAAATCGTACCGCCGGGGACCAGCCCGCGCGTTCGATATTCACCATGTGGCCGTGGGGTTTGCCCCCAACGCGCCGCATTAATGCCTCATCCAAATGGTTTGAGACAGTCCGGGCCGCCCAAGGTGGCGCGGCCGCTCTCATCCGGTAATTCCACATGCAGATTTACCTTCCTATCGCCGAAGTCTCCGTCAATGCCTTTCTGCTGTTGGGGCTGGGCGGGATGGTCGGTATCCTGTCCGGCATGTTTGGCGTCGGCGGCGGGTTCCTGATGACGCCGCTGCTGTTCTTCATTGGCATCCCCCCCGCCGTTGCTGTCGCGACCGAAGCCAACCAGATCGTCGCCTCGTCCTTTTCCGGCGTGCTGGCGCATTTCCGACGAAGGACGGTGGACCTGAGAATGGGCACGGTCCTGTTAACCGGGGGGTTAATAGGCGCGGCTCTTGGCGTGGTGGTGTTCAACTATCTCAAGAGCCTGGGTCAGGTCGATCTGCTGGTCACCCTGTGTTACGTCGTCTTTCTTGGCGTGGTCGGCAGCCTGATGTTCATCGAAAGCCTGCGGGCGCTGCGCAAGGCCAAAAAGGGCGGCGGAGCCCCTGCAAAACGGCGCCAGCGGGGCTGGGTCCATGCCATGCCGCTCAAGATGCGCTTTCGCACCTCGGGCCTCTATATCTCGGTCATTCCGCCGATGATGGTCGGGCTGTGTGTTGGCGTTCTGTCGGCAATCATGGGGGTCGGCGGCGGCTTTATCATGGTCCCAGCGATGATCTACCTGCTGGGCATGCCCACCAAGGTCGTGGTTGGAACCTCGCTGTTTCAGATCATTTTCGTGACGGCGTTCACCACCATGCTGCACGCCACCACGAACTATACGGTCGATATCGTTCTGGCGGTTCTGCTGCTGGTTGGTGGCGTCGTGGGCGCGCAGATCGGCACGGTGATCGGCGCGCGAATGCCGGCCGAGCAACTGCGGGTGCTGTTGGCAGCCCTGGTTCTGGTGGTCTGCGGCAAGCTAGCGCTGGACCTGCTGATCGAACCGTCCGAGCTCTACTCGCTTGGCAGCGAAGGGGGGCACTGATCATGCTGAAACGCCTGATTGCCCTGCTGATCCTGTGCTGCACCCCTGCCCTTGCGGTGGACGAGCAGGTTGTGCTGGGCCTCAGCCAGGATCGGGTGGCCATTACCGCAACGTTCGATGGCTCGGAAATCCTGATCTTTGGGGCCGTCAAACGGGAAACCCCTATTCCGCCCGGCCCGCCGCTTGAGGTGATCGTGGCCGTGGCCGGACCCTCCAGCCCGGTGATGGTCCGGCGCAAGGCACGCAAACTGGGGATCTGGGTCAATACCGACAGCGTTCTGGTCGACCTTGCGCCCAGCTTTTACGCGGTAGCCACCAGCGGGCCGTTGGGCGACATCCTCTCGGATACCGAGGACCTGCGCTATCGCATCTCGATCGAACGGGCCATCCGCTCGGTCGGGGCGGCGATGCATATCCGGGGCGCTCAGTCATTTGCGGATGCCGTGGTGCGCATCCGCGAGGATGAGGGGCTGTATTCGATCCGCGAAAACACCGTGGCGGTGGACGAACAAACCCTGTTCCGGACCTCAATCGCTATGCCCGCCGACCTGACCGAAGGCGACTACAGGGCGCGCATCTTCCTGACCCGTGGCAAACAGGTCATCTCGCAGTTCGAGACCACCATCGACGTGCGCAAGGTGGGGCTGGAGCGGTTCCTCTACAACCTGTCGCGTCAGCAACCTGTCTGGTACGGGCTGATGTCGCTGGTCATCGCCATCGCGGCTGGTTGGGGCGCGTCCACCGCGTTCCGGCTGTTGCGCGAGAACTGACGCCTAACCGCGGCCGATATAGGGCATCGTCGTGGCCATCACGGTCATGAACTGCACATTGGCCTCGGGCGGAAGGCTGGCCATATGCAACACCGAGCGCGCCGCGTCTTCGACGGCCATGGTCGGGTCGGGCTGCTGTCCGGCGTCAACGGCTGCGTCCACCAGACCTTGCACCATCTGCGTGCGCGCATTGCCGATATCGATCTGACCGCAGGCGATCCCGAATGGCCGCCCGTCCAGTGACAGGCTGCGGGTCAGTCCGGTGATGGCATGTTTCGTCGTTGAGTAGTGCACCGAGTTCTCACGCGGCACATAGGCGGCAATCGAGCCGTTGTTGATGATGCGTCCGCCTTGCGGGGATTGGTGGCGCATGATCCGAAATGCCTCGCGCGCGCTCAGGAACATGCCGTTCAGGTTGACGTTCACGCTTTGGTACCAGTCCTCCAGCGCGATCTCGTCAATCGTGCCACCGGGCGCGAATATCCCTGCGTTGTTGAACAGCACGTCCAGATGGCCGGCCTTGTCCTGAAAGGTTTGGAACGCGGCCTGAACCGCATCCGGATCGGTCACATCCGCGACCAGAGGGATGGCAGTGTCATGGACCAAGGCAATCTGGTGCAGTTTATCCGCACTGCGGGCCAATAAACCAACCGTCCAGCCCTCGGTCAGGAACAGTTCCGCCGTGGCCCGCCCGATGCCCGAGCTTGCGCCGGTTACGATGATGGTGCTCATGTCTCTTCGGCCTCCAATGTCAGCGATGCCACTGGAGCGGCCCGCAGATCGTCCACGCGCAGCGGATGGGTGGGCTTGGCCAGACGGTTGCGTACCACCCAGATCAGGCGCTCTTGTGCGCGGGTGATGGCCACATAAGCCAAGCGCTTCCACAGGGGCTGTCCGGCCTCAGACCGGCCCATACGGGCAGCGGCGTAGATGTCTGGCGCAAAGACCTGCACCGTATCCCATTGCGACCCCTGCGCCTTGTGGATGGTCACCGCTGCGCCATGTAGAAAGGTCGCGCCCATGCGGGCGGCAAAAGGGATGAAGGGTTCTTCCTCATCCGGCTTTTCGATCTTGACGATAGACGCGGCGCTGACCTGCGGATCTTCGGCCCCCATCACGTGCAGGCGCGAAAATCCCGGCTTGCGCCCCGGCCCCAGATAGATGACCTGAGCCCCCTTGATCAGTCCGCGCGCCTCAAGGTCCAGACGTTTCTTGCGGTGCTTCAGCGGCAGTTCGATCCCGTCGCAGATCAGCGGTTCGCCCTCCAGCAGCTCGGTATCCGGTGCGCCGTGGACATTCCGGAAGGCCTGGATCAAACGAATGCGCGTGGCGTTGCGCCAGACCAGAACCGGACTGCGGGCCATCAGATCGACCTCGACCCGCTGCCCCCAGACTACGCGGTCATCCTGACGGGCGGTCTGTTCGATCAGCCGTTCGAAATCCTCGAACCCCATTTGCGGGTCAGCCAGCGCGTGGGCGAGGTCGAGAATCGGGTTGTCCGCATCCTGCCGGTGAACCCGGTGCAAAACCTGCTTGCGCGGCTCGGGCAGTGCTTCAAACACCATGCTGCCGGATTGATTGACCGGGGCCAGCTGGGCCGGGTCGCCAAACAGCAGCAGGGTCGGAAAAATTTCCTGCAAGTCTTCGAACTGCCGGTCGTCCAGCATCGAGGCTTCATCGACAAAGCCGATATCCAGCGGTTCATCCCGGCGTTTCCAGCCGGTGATGAAATCGGACCCGCGCAGACCTGCGGCGGCCAGCGCACCGGGGATGGATTTGTTGTTCTGATAGAAGGCTGCGGCGCGGTCCAGCGCTTCGTCGGTCAGGCCTTCGATCTCGGGGCGTTCGTCATTGCCCGCCAGCCATTCGGCGATGCGTTCGTATTCCGGATCATAGACCGGCGTATAAAGGATGCGGTGAATTGTCGTCGCAGGCACGCCGCGCAGGCGCAAGACGCTGGCCGCTTTGTTGGTGGGTGCCAGAATGGCGAGGCTGCGCTTTTCCTTTGCCTTGCGGCTTTCGAAATCGCCCGAGACGATCTGCACCCCGGTTTCGGCCAGCGCCTTGTATAGCTCGGCCAGTAACAGGGTTTTGCCTGACCCTGCCTTGCCGATCACCGCCATGACACCGGATTTCCCCACCCCCGGAAGCTTCAGTAGGGCGTCGTCATTCAGGTCAACACCGGCCGATCGCAGCATCTCGGCGATGCTGTCATAGGCGGCGGCCTGATCTTCGGAAAAGGTCACGGGGGGCATAGACATGGCGCGACCCTACAGGGCCACGCCAGCTATCACCAGAGAGGGAATTGGCTTTTCCGCAGGTCAGGCCGACAGAGCGAACCGGTGCTGCCGCCCGGTACCGAAAGCGGTCTTGAACCACAGGCGGGACAGCTCGCGCGGGATGCCTGCACGTTCGGCCACACGGTTGCAATCCTCGGCCGAATAGGGCCACAGCCCTACCGAAATCTGATCGCGCCCCTTCCCTTCGGTGCCCAGAACATCAGGCGAGGACCCGATCAGCCGGTAAATCCGGATCATGCGCGCATCAAAGACGCCGGCGATATGGGTCAGGCCGAACCCTTCCATCATCTCACCACCGCTGAGCATGATCGCCCCCGCCGTGTGTGGGCTGGCTGTGCGGGACAGGCAAAAGCGTGTCACCTCCCAGATCAGAGGGCTACAGATCGGTTTGCCCCCGGTCAGGTGTCCAAACACTTCATTCACCATGACGGGTCCGGTGGTCGGCAGAACGCGCATGGACCCGCCGTGGCTGCCATCCTCTTCTTCCCAGATGACGTACAGAGGGTTCAGGTCGTCGTACTGATCCCGCTCCTCTCCTTTTTCGTTGACGTGGACATCCCAGCCCAGCCGGGTCTTGAACTGATCCGCGCGATCCCGGAACATTCCGTCGGCCAGGTCCGGAAACTTGTGAAGCTCATCAGCAAACAGATAGCGCAACATGACTTTTTTCCCCTTGTCGTCCTGTGCAGGAACGAAGGGGGTACAAAGTCACGGTTAATTTCCCGTTCGTGAGGCGTACGCCTGTTAAACCACTATTAATCCTCGGCTGAGGGCCGTGGCGATGGCGTGAGTGGTGTTCTGCGCCCCAAGCTTGGCGCGGGCGCTTTCGATGTAAACGCGCAGCGTATGTTCGGAGATGGACAGTGAATGGGCGACCTGCGCCCGGCTGTAGCCCAACGCCAGCAGGGTCATTGCATCCACCTCACGCGGGGACAGTCCGCGTGAGGAATCAGGTTGACGGTCACTTTCGAATTCCAGCGCCTTGCGGTTGAAGTAATGCGCAACCAGAATCAGTTCGCGGCCATGACGGTCGATGAATTTTTGCCAGGCGTCGTCGTCACAGGAATGGTTCACAGTGAACAGGGCAAATTGCCCCTTTGGCCCCCGGATCGGGACCGAATAGCCCTGATTGCCAACCCCGTGGCTCTGCGCATCTTTCAGGAAGGCCTTGGCCGCCTTGCCGGACCAGTCCAGCGTTTTCCAATCAACCGGGTGAAACCGCTGAAAACAGCCCAGAATGACTGGGTCGATCCGATGATAATTTTTTTCCAGATAGCGCTCGGCCCAGGCGTCGGGATAGGTCGTATAGCCGTATTGGTCCCCGGCGCCATCGACCCAATGGTAGATAAGATGTTCGACCCTCAGCCTGTCGCGCAGCCAGATGGCGATATCGCTTAATTCGTCAAGCGTGTTGGTGTTTTCCAAGTCCTCCAGGACCTGGCTCATATCGAGATTTGTTCCCATCCGCGGGCGTCCGTACCTCAGCCTTCATGGACGCGATCTCGGCTGCGGCGATCAGCTTGGTATCATCCAACTGCTCGGCAAGCGCGATCAAACCGTTCTCAACTGCAAAGGCGTTGAGGTCCGACAACACGTCCAGTATCCACTCATTCTGCGCCATCAGGTTCTCTCCGAAACGGTTAACGAAGGGTTAACACAACCATAGCATGTGCAGTGTTTTTTAGCCTATTCACTGGTTTCTACTCCCCAAAAAAAGCGGGGCCACCGCAGATAAGTCATTGAAAAGAATAAACCTATGCATCAAAAAGCAGCGCCCGCGAGCCGATAAGCCGATTCGCGGGCGCCAGAGATTTATTTACCTGCGATTCAACCGCGAGCGTCCAGAACCTCTTCCAGAGTGCGCATACCGGTCTGCGGGGCCTGAACCAGCACCGACATGTTGCCCGGCTTGTGCTCGTTCCGCATCATCTTCATGTGCGCTTCGGGCAGTTCCTTCCAGGAGAACACTTCTGACATGCACGGGTCCAGGCGACGTTCGACCATCAGCTTGTTCGCCGCCGCTGCCTGTTTGAGATGCGCAAAATGCGACCCCTGCAGGCGCTTCTGGTGCATCCACATATAGCGCACGTCGAAGGTCAGGTTATAGCCGGTGGTGCCGGCGCAGATCACGACCATACCGCCTTTTTTCACCACGAAGGTGGAAACGGGGAAAGTGCTTTCGCCTGGGTGCTCGAACACCATGTCGACATTCACGCCCTTGCCGGTGATGTCCCAGATCGCCTTGCCGAATTTACGGGCCTCTTTGAACCACTCGGCATATTCCGGCGTATTCACGGTGGGCAGCTGACCCCAGCAGTTGAAGTCCTTGCGGTTCAGAACGCCTTTTGCACCCAGCCCCATGACAAAGTCACGCTTGCTTTCGTCCGAGATCACACCGATCGCGTTGGCGCCCGCGGTGTTGATCAGCTGGATCGCATAGGATCCTAGACCGCCCGACGCGCCCCAGACCAGAACGTTCTGACCCGGCTTCAGGTCGTGCGGTTCATGCCCGAACAGCATCCGGTAGGCGGTGGCCAGAGTCAGCGTGTAGCAGGCGCTTTCTTCCCAGGTCAGGTGCTTGGGACGCGGCATCAGCTGCTGCGCCTGAACGTTGGTGAACTGCGCGAACGATCCGTCCGGTGTCTCGTAACCCCAGATCCGCTGGCTGTCCGAATACATCGGGTCGCCACCGTTGCAGTGTTCGTCATCGCCATCGTCCTGGTTGCAGTGGATGACAACCTCATCACCAACTTTCCAGCGGGTCACTTTCGACCCCACCGCCCAGACGATGCCGGACGCATCCGAACCGGCGATGTGATAGGGGGCCTTGTGGCCGTCAAACGGCGAGATCGGCTTGCCCAGCGAGGCCCAGACGCCGTTGTAGTTCACGCCCGCGGCCATCACCAGCACCAGCACCTCGTGGCTGTCCAGTTCGGGGACGTCCACCACTTCCTGCACCATTGCGGTGTCCGGCTCGCCGTGGCGTTCCTTGCGGATCGCCCATGCGTACATTTTCTTGGGCACAAACCCCATCGGAGGGATTTCACCCATCTCATAGAGGTCTTTTTCCGGCGCGTCGTAAGACGCGATACCGCTGTCGGTGTCCAGAGCCATGTTGGCCTCCTTTATTCTTCATCATTGCCGCGATGCAGAATCGCAGGCTCTAAACGATGAGATATTGGTCAGAGAGAAATATTGCAACATATTTTGAGTGAATTTTGTAATTTTATGACCCAGCGGGTGCAGAAATTTCCTTCGCGGACGCAGCAAGAGCCGTTTTCGTATCCAATGACGCCGAGGCCGCGTAATAGTCCAACAGGTCAACCCTTTGACCAGACGAGGATATTTTCCCGTTCTCGCGCTTCAGGATGCGCCGGTCGACCAATTGCTGGATGCCCGCCTCGATTGCTGCGCGGGCCAACGGCGTAGGCGATCCGTTGCGTCGCAGCAGCTGATCGATCAGCTGTACGGCCTCCTCTTCGGGTATTTCCCCCTTCTCGCGCACCAGCCAGCACGCGGCAGGCGCCGGAACCAGTGGAATTGCTGCGCTGATACCCGCCACCAGATCACGGGCCAGATCCGTCATCAGGTTGGTTTCGTGATCCGCCCGGAACGCCCGCAGCGAAACCGGCCGCCCATACCGCACCGAAGCCACACCGAATCGCTGATAACGTCCAACCAGCCGCCGCCCGATCTGTTTGAGTATCCACCAGGTGATCACCCCGATCCGGGCGCGAAACCTGCGTTCATTGCCCAGGGCGGCCTTGGTCAGGATGGTATCCTCGAGCACCCGATCATAGTTCAGGGCAACAGGCACAAAGACCACGTCGCGCCCCTCGGGGTCACTTGCGTCGATGATGTATTTCAGCAGGCCAAGCTTGGGCCGCGCCAGCGCGCCGGTCAGACTAAGGCCCCCTTCGGGGAAGATCGCCTGCGTCACCCCTGCCTCGGTCGCGTGACGCACGTAACAGGCCAGCACTTGCCGATACAGCTCGCTGCCCGATTTGCGGCGGATAAAATACGCCCCCATCGCCCGGATCAGGCGGCTGAGCGGCCAGACCCGCGCCCATTCACCCACCGCATAGGACAAGGCCGATTGCTGCGCCGCCAGATAGGTAACCAGCACATAGTCCATGTTGCTGCGGTGGTTCATGACGAATACCACGGTGGCATCGGGGTCGATCTCCGCGATGGCCTTTTCGTCCATATAACTGAGTCGGACGTTATAGAACGCATTGCTCAACATTCGGGTCAGACGAATGGCGACACTGAAATAGGCCACAGCCGAAAAGGATGGAACAATCTCGCGCGCATAGCGGCGGGCGGTTTCAAAGGCCACGGCCTCGGGTACGCGTTCCTCACGCGCAAAATTCTGGACGGCCTGTCCGACCTGCGGATCATAGATCAGCCGCTGAATCATGTCGTGCCGCCGCGCCAGCTTGAATGGCTGAATTGGCCTTTGCAGCCGTGTGTTCAGGCGCTTGACCGCGCGCTCAAGGCGACGGCGGAAAAACCAGCGCACCGATGGGAACAGAAAATGCGAGGCCAGCGTGACCGCGGCAAACACCAGGATCAGCAAAAACAGCCAAAGCGGAAGTTCCACGGTCTGAGTCATGCGCGCACCCTGCCACCAAACCGTGGCACCTACAATCTGAAGAACCACATATGCCGCGATGCAGCGAATTGACATATCTCGAAAATTGCGCTTTAGAACGCTTGAACGTAATTTTCTTGCCCACGCAAAGCACGAGGTCCCGCTATGACGCAGACGCAGAAAGATCGCCCCTGGCTCATCCGAACCTATGCCGGTCATTCCACCGCCAAGGCGTCGAACGCGCTGTATCGCGGGAACCTGGCAAAGGGTCAGACGGGGTTGTCGGTGGCCTTCGATCTGCCGACGCAGACCGGTTATGACAGCGACCATACACTTGCGCGGGGCGAGGTCGGCAAAGTGGGCGTGCCGATCAGCCACTTGGGCGACATGCGGGTACTGTTCGACCAGATTCCGTTGGAGCAGATGAACACCTCGATGACGATCAACGCCACGGCGCCTTGGTTGCTGGCGCTGTATATCGCCGTGGCCGAGGAACAGGGCGCGGATGTGTCCAAGCTGCAGGGCACCGTGCAGAACGACCTGATCAAGGAATACCTCAGCCGGGGCACCTACGTTTGCCCACCGAAGCCGTCGCTGAAGATGATCGCCGACGTGGCCGAGTATTGTTATACCAACGTGCCAAAATGGAACCCGATGAACGTGTGTTCCTATCACCTGCAAGAGGCCGGTGCCACGCCCGAGCAGGAACTGGCTTACGCGCTGGCCACCGCCATCGCCGTTTTGGACGAATTGCGCCCCCGCGTCCCCGCCGAGGATTTCCCGGCGCTCTGCGGTCGGATTTCGTTCTTCGTGAATGCCGGTATCCGTTTTGTCACCGAGATGTGCAAAATGCGCGCCTTTGTCGACCTTTGGGACGAGATCCTGAAAGACCGCTATGGCGTCGAAGACCCCAAGTTCCGCCGCTTCCGCTATGGGGTGCAGGTGAACTCGCTGGGCCTGACCGAACAGCAGCCGGAAAACAACGTCTACCGCATCCTGATCGAGATGTTGGCCGTGACCTTGTCGAAAAAGGCCCGCGCCCGCGCGGTGCAATTGCCCGCGTGGAACGAGGCGCTTGGCCTGCCCCGCCCATGGGATCAGCAATGGTCGATGCGAATGCAGCAAATCCTGGCCTATGAAACCGACCTGCTGGAGTACGGCGACCTGTTTGACGGCAACCCGGCCGTGGACGCCAAGGTCGAAGAGTTGAAAGAGGGCGCGCGGGCTGAACTGGCCAACCTGGATTCGATGGGCGGCGCGGTTGCGTCGATCGAATACATGAAATCGCGTCTGGTCGATTCGAATGCGGAACGTCTGAACCGGATCGAACGCAATGAAACCGTCGTTGTTGGCGTGAACAAATGGACCGAGGGTGAGGCCTCGCCCCTGCAAACCGAGGATGGCGGCATCATGGTCGTCGATCCGGCGGTGGAACAGGAGCAGATCGACCGGCTGAATGAGTGGCGGTCTGAACGGGACGGCACGGCTGTTACGGCGGCTCTGTCCGCGCTGCGCGAGGCAGCACAAACCGGGGCCAATGTCATGGGGCCGTCGATTGCCGCCGCCAAGGCCGGTGTCACCACCGGTGAGTGGGCCGAGGAAATGCGCAAGGTCTACGGCACCTATCGCGGCCCGACTGGCGTTTCCGGGTCAGTGTCGAACAAAACCGAAGGTCTGGACGACCTGCGCGCCGCCGTTGACGCCGTCAGCGACAAACTGGGCCGCCGCCTGAAATTCCTGGTCGGCAAACCGGGGCTGGACGGTCATTCGAACGGTGCCGAACAGATCGCCTTCCGTGCCCGCGATTGCGGCATGGATATCAGCTATGAGGGCATCCGCCTGACGCCTGAGGAAATCATTGCAGCCGCGATCGAGGACAAGGCCCATGTGATCGGTCTGTCGATCCTGTCCGGCAGTCATATCCCGCTGGTTCAGGATGTCATGACCCGCCTGCGCGAGGCCGGTTTGACCGATGTTCCCGTGATTGTCGGCGGGATCATTCCCGATGAGGATGCTGCAAAACTCAGTGCAATGGGTGTGTCCAAAATCTATACACCCAAGAATTTTGAGCTGAACGCAATCATGGGCGACATCGTGACTCTGGTCGATCCACAGAACATTGCAGCCGAATGACGGCCGCTTTTCCATTACCTCCTCCAAATCTATTGCCTTTGACAAAGGGATAGATAAAAACCGAATTTGAACTTACGGTGGGCCATTACGCCCATTAATGGTATTTTTCGGAATGGAGAAAGAAATGGCGATCAGCCTCGAGAAAATGTCGCGCAAAGAACTGCTGGAATTGCGTGATCAGGTGGAAAGCGCACTCAAAAGCGCGGAAAAACGCGAGCGTAAAGAGGCGCTGAAAGCCGCGGAAAAAGCCGCTGCCGAATTTGGATTTTCTCTTTCGGAACTCTCGGAAGGCGCAGCAAAACCGGCCAAAGCCTCTAAAACCAAGGCAAAGTACAAAAACCCGGCCAACCCGGAACAAACCTGGTCGGGCCGCGGGCGTAAACCGCAATGGGTTCACGATGCCTTGAATGCCGGTGCGGATATCTCGGATTTCGCGATCTGACGGGAATTGGAAAAAAATGACAATTCATATCGGTGCCGAAAAAGGCGAAATCGCTGAAACCGTTTTAATGCCCGGTGATCCATATCGGGCGAAATGGGCGGCAGAGACGTTTTTGCAGGACGCCAAGCTTGTCAATAATGTGCGCGGTATGCTGGGTTTTACCGGAACCTGGAATGGAAACCCGGTCACCATTCAGGGCAGCGGCATGGGGATGCCGTCCCTGTCGATCTATGCCAATGAGTTGATCCGCGATTATGGCGCCAAAACCCTGATCCGCATCGGGTCGTGTGGCGGAATGCAGGACAGTGTGAGAATCCGCGATGTGATCCTTGCGATGACGTCGACCACGCTCAGCACACCATCGCGCGGCATCCTGAAAGAGCTGAACTTCGCCCCCTGCGCCGATTGGGGCCTGCTACAGGCTGCGGCGAAAGCTGCCAAAGCCAAGGGCACGCCAACCCATGTTGGCGGCATCTATTCGTCAGACGTTTTCTATGATGAGCGTCCCGATCTGAATGAACAGATGGTGCGGCACGGTATTCTTGGGGTCGAGATGGAGGCCGCCGAGCTATACATCCTCGCCGCGCGTCACAACTGCCGCGCTCTGGCCGTTCTGACCGTGTCCGATCATCTGCTGACCGGTGAGGCGCTGCCTTCCTCGGAACGCGAGAGCAGCTTTGGCGATATGGTCGAGATTGCCCTGCAGGCCGCTTTTCCCGACGCTGCATAAACAAAAAACAGGGCGGAGAACGCCCGCCTAATTTCCTTTCAAACAGGCATTGGGCGCGTCCGCACCCTCTTGCTGCGCCCCGCAGTAGGCGCAAGTCCAGACACCTTCCTTGCGGTGCTGCCGCCATCGGCAATCGCGCGTCAAAGAAGACGTCCGTGACCGCCAGACGAAATAGGCGAACACACCGGCGGCCAGTAAAAGCAACAGAATGGGCATGCCTATGCATTGCCCAATCTCTGCGCGATTTCAAGCGTCAGGCGGCGTTTGCGTATTCGAACAATTCAGGTTCGTGCTGCTCTTGAGACACGACCGCAGGTTCAGGGATGTAATAGGCCCAGGCCTGTTCCAACAAAGCCAGAGCTTCGGCTGCCTTGGTGTTTTCTGCTTTTTGTTCTTGCATCGGAGCGATCCCGTTTCGGTTCCATCACTCCTCCCTGCAGGCAAGCTAAACCTGAACAGGAAAGTTTGCATTGCATAGTTTTGCAAAGTCGCCATGCACTCGCCGCAATGCGGCAAGTGCAGTCTTTTGGACGTTTCTCAGACCCCGCGGTCGATCATCATCTTTTTGATCTCGGCAATCGCCTTGGCCGGGTTCAGACCTTTCGGGCAGGTCTTGGCGCAGTTCATGATGGTGTGGCAGCGATACAGTTTGAAGGGGTCTTCCAACTCATCCAGACGCTCGCCCGTGGCCTCATCGCGGCTGTCGATGATCCAGCGATAGGCGTGCAGCAGCGCGGCGGGGCCAAGATAGCGGTCGCCGTTCCACCAATAGCTCGGACACGAGGTCGAACAGCTGGCGCACATCACGCATTCATACAGACCATCCAGTTTCTTGCGGTCTTCGATCGACTGCTTCCACTCTTTCGCAGGGCGGTTGGTCTTGGTTTCCAGCCACGGCATGATGCTTGCATGCTGGGCATAGAAGTGGGTCAGGTCGGGGATCAGGTCCTTGACCACCGGCATATGCGGCAGCGGATAGATCTTCACGTCGCCCTTGACCTCATCCATACCATAGATACAGGCCAGCGTGTTGATCCCGTCGATATTCATCGCGCAGGACCCACAGATGCCTTCGCGGCACGACCGGCGGAAGGTCAGAGTCGGGTCGATCTCGTTCTTGATCTTGATCAGCGCATCCAGAACCATCGGGCCGCAGCTGTCCATGTCAACGAAATAGGTGTCGAGCTGCGGGTTTTTGCCGTCTTCCGGGTTCCAGCGATAGATCTGGAATTTCCGCACATTGGTCGCGCCTTCCGGCTTGGGCCAGGTTTTGCCCGTGGTGATGCGCGAATTCTTGGGGAGGGTCAGTTGTACCATAAGTTCCTCTCCTTAGAACGTCCGCGCCTTGGGCGCGATTTTCTTGAGGCTGATGCCGCCTTCGTCTTCGGTGGTCAGCGGGTCAACGATGACCGGGCGATAGCTGAGGTCTACCTTGTTGCCCTCAACCCGCGACACGGTGTGGACGCGCCAGTTTTCGTCATCACGCTCGGTGTAATCCTCATGCGCGTGGGCACCGCGGGATTCCTTGCGGGCCTCAGCCCCGACGATGGTGGCCAGCGCGCTCGGCATCAGGTTGGTCAGCTCCAGCGATTCCATCAGGTCACTGTTCCAGACCAGCGAGCGGTCGGTAACCTTCAGGTCGTCCATCTTGGCAGCGATAGCCGTCATCTTCTCGACGCCCTCGGCCATGGTTTTGGCAGTCCGGAACACAGCTGCGTCTTCTTGCATCGTCCGCTGCATCTCAAGCCGCAGATCGGCAGTCGGGATCGCGCCGCTGGCGTTGCGCACCGCGTCAAAGCGATCAAACGCCTTGTCGACCGACGCTTGGTTCAGAACCGGGTTCGGAGCCTTCGCGTCAACAACCTCACCCGCCCGGATCGCCGCCGCGCGGCCAAACACCACGAGGTCGATCAGCGAGTTTGAACCCAGACGGTTCGCACCGTGGACCGAGGCACAGCCCGCTTCACCCACAGCCATCAGGCCGGGGACAACACCGGTCGGGTTGTCGGCGGTGGGGTTCAGCACCTCACCCCAATAGTTGGTTGGGATACCGCCCATGTTATAGTGCACGGTCGGCAGAACCGGGATCGGTTCTTTGGTCACGTCGACACCCGCGAACACGCGCGCCGATTCCGAAATCCCCGGCAGACGTTCGGCCAGTGCTTCGGCAGGCAGGTGGCTGAGGTTCAGGTGGATGTGGTCGCCGTTCTCGCCGT
This sequence comes from Ruegeria sp. AM9, assembly GCF_056540565.1. NCBI lineage: Bacteria > Pseudomonadati > Pseudomonadota > Alphaproteobacteria > Rhodobacterales > Roseobacteraceae > Ruegeria > Ruegeria sp. AM9. The sequence goes on along the minus strand of NZ_JBQFWY010000007.1, from coordinate 141,096 downwards.
GACCACGGCCTTCGCGGATTTCCATGGTCATCGAACGCGAGACATAGTCACGCGGCGCCAGGTCCTTGTATTGGGGCGCATACCGCTCCATGAACCGTTCGCCTTCCGAGTTGGTCAGGTAACCACCCTCACCACGCGCACCTTCGGTGATCAGGCAGCCCGAACCGTAGATGCCGGTCGGGTGGAACTGAACGAATTCCATGTCCTGCAGGGCCAGACCCGCGCGGGCGACCATGCCGCCCCCGTCACCGGTGCAGGTATGGGCCGAAGTTGCGCTGAAATAGGCCCGACCGTAACCGCCGGTCGCCAGCACCACCATCTTGGCGTTGAAGACGTGCATCGTGCCGTCGTCCAGCTTCCAGCAGACGACACCCTGACACTGCCCGTCCTCGGACATGATCAGGTCGATGGCGAAATACTCGATGTAGAATTCGGCGTTGTTTTTCAGCGACTGACCATACAGCGTGTGCAGGATCGCGTGGCCGGTCCGGTCGGCGGCGGCACAGGTGCGCTGCACGGCGGGGCCTTCGCCAAATTCGGTGGTGTGGCCGCCAAAGGGACGCTGATAGATTTTGCCTTCTTCGGTCCGGCTGAAGGGCACGCCGTAGTGCTCCAGCTCATAGACGGCCTTGGGTGCCTCACGGGCGAGGTATTCCATCGCGTCGGTGTCACCCAGCCAGTCCGAACCCTTGACGGTGTCATACATGTGCCACTGCCAATGGTCCGGGCCCATGTTCGAAAGCGATGCGGCGATACCGCCCTGCGCCGCAACCGTGTGCGAGCGGGTCGGGAAAACCTTGGTCACACAGGCCGTGCGCAGGCCCTGTTCCGCCATGCCCAGCGTCGCCCGCAGACCTGCACCACCGGCACCTACGACAACGACGTCGTATTCGTGGGTTTCATATTCATATGCTGCTGTCATTGTTCTTGTTCCTTACCGCGCATCATCACAGGGCCAGCTTGACCAGGGCAAACAGCCCGGCCGCCATCAGCGTGTAGCCCAGGGCCCACATTGCAGCGAGAGAGATTTTCTCAAGCGTCCCGTGCACATAGTCCTCGATCGCTTCCTGCGCCTCATACATCAGTTGCAGCAGACCCACGACCAGGGTGAGCGCCGTCACCAGCGCCGGGAACGGACGGCTGAAATAGGCCACGACCTCTTCGTAAGTCCCGCCGATACCGGCGCCGAAGGTGAAGATGAAAATCGGAATCAATACGGTCAGGATCATCGCCCGTATCATGACCCGCCAATGGGTGAGTGTGCCGGATTTACCTGCGCCCAGACCCTGTGCGCGCTTGCGGTCAGTCAGATATTGCATGTGCCGTCTCCTTAAACCGCAAGTACGGTGATCAGGGTCAGGACGGTCGCACCAACGAACATGCCCAGCCCCAGTTTCTCGGCGGTCTCGATGTCGAGACAATATCCGAAATCCCAAATGACGTGCCGCAGACGGCCCAGCGTGTGATACCACAACCCCCAGGTCGCAGCCGTCAGGATGAGGTCACCGAACCAGCTGCGCAGAAAACCGTCGATCCCCGCAAATGCGCTTTCCGAAGTCGATGCGGCCAGCAGCCACCAGACAACAAAAATGGCAACGGCGAACACCCCGATCCCGGTCAGACGAACCATGATCGAAGACGTCGACGTCATCTGGGGGCGATAAATCATAATATGTGGCGAGAGCGGGCGGTTGCCCCGATTGACATCGGCCATGTCGGCTCCTCTTTCGTTGGCTACCCGTCGTTTTACCTGTTTTTGCCAATCTGTCACGTGCTGCGGGCGCAAAAACAGGTAAAATGAGTACAAAACCGCAGATTTCGGAAAAATGTGATCACACAAAATATTACCGTGATCACAAAACTTATACAGTTAAATCAATGTTAGCGTCCTAAGGTTGCAATCTTTGTGATCACGAATCTGCGGAGCTCACTCCAAAGCGGCGGATTGCTGGGTCACTTCGCGCAACAGCTTTTTTCGGATCCGTTCGGGATAGTCTGCAAAACCGGCGGCCGAGACGACAAAGGCCCCTTCGCCAACGATGACGTTTTCAAAGAAATAGGCGGTCAGGTCGGGTTCGCTTTCCTCGATTGCGATGGCGTTGACCGTGATACCCCGATTGCGCAACACGCCGTGGACCTCTGTCGGCTCAACCCCTTCGTTCGACACCCCGTCGCCCGAGATGTCGATCAGGTGGCGTTTGCACTCGGACACGGTGTCAAAGCTGGACAGGGTCATCTCAAGCGCCTCACCGATCGCGGTCGAGAAATTGCGCCAGACGCGGGGGTCGGCGGCGACCTGATCGGCAAACCGTTCGAGCGTGTCGAAACTGTCGATCCGGGTCCACGGGATCGTCACCTTCTGGCGCGAGGCTCCGGTCCATTGCACCAGCATCACCTGCGCCTGACCGCGCACCAATGCCTCGGACACAAGGGGGTCGCGCAGTCCGGCGGCCAGACCATCCATCTGAATCCGGTACTCGCTGGTATCGACCGACCCGGACACATCCACCGCCAGAGCCAGCGCAAGATCACACGCCAAGGCGGGCGGGGTCAGAAACAGGCAGGCAGCGAGGGAACGGATCAGGACCATGACCGCAGCCTAGCATGAATGTCGCAGGCTGCGATCAAATCAATGTGCGGTGCCGTCAGACCGGCATCAACGCCCAGTAATCCAGATCCAGCAGGACGTCTGGCTTGTAGCGTCCGTCTTCGCCCTTTAGTTCAAAGGGTGCACCGCCCTTGGTGGCAACCAGACGCAGGCGAATGGCACCTACGCCGGGCACGCTGGTCTCGGCCTTGTCCAGAACCTCGGACCAGGCCTTGATCGTATCGCCCGAGAAGCATGGGTTGGCATGTGCTCCGCCGTTCAGGCCTACGATCATCTGCGCATTGGCCAGGCCGTTGAACGATAGCGCCCGCGCCATCGAAATCACGTGCCCGCCATAGATCAACCGCCCATCGGGGCGGAAGGTCAGGTCAAAATGCACTTTGGCCGTGTTCTGCCACAGACGGGTGGCCAGCATATGTTCAGCCTCTTCGACGGTCACACCATCGACGTGGTCGATGGTTTCGCCGATCTTGTAATCGCCCCAACGATGGGCTTCACCGGATTGAACAAAATCATAGTTCGAGAAATCGAGGCCCTCGGGCACCACCAGGTCGCCCGGCTCCAGCACCTTTTTCAGGTCCGGCACCACCGCCTCGGGCGCGGGGGCGTCGATGTTCGCTTTGCGCACCATCACCCAGCGCACATACTCAATGACAACCTCATCGCGCTGGTTCAGGCCGCGCGTACGCACCCAGACCACGCCGGTCTTGCCGTTCGAGTTCTGCTTGACCCCGATCACCTCGGATTCCGAGCGCAGCGTGTCGCCGGAATAGACCGGTTTCAGCCAGCGCCCTTCGGCATAACCCAGATTGGCCACCGCGTTCAGCGAGATATCGGGAACGGTTTTACCAAACACCACATGGAACGCTGCCAGATCGTCAATCGGGCTTTGCGGCAATCCACATGTCCGGGCGAACTCGTCCGAGGAATAAAGCGCATGTCGCGCCGGGTAGAGCGCATGATACAGTGCACGCTCGCCGTCGGTTACGGTGCGCGGTACCGCGTGATGCAGCACCTGCCCGACGGCATAATCCTCGAAAAAGCGGCCCGGATTGGTTTTTGCCATTACTGCTGTCCCAGTTTCATTTCGGGGGAATAGTCGGCCTCGACCTCTTTGGTCACGGCCTGCGCACAGCGCATCATGCGGCTGTTTTCGTCATAGGCATAGGACGGGTCGCCATACAGCTCCCACCCCTTTGCCAGTGCATCCGACACCTTGTGGCAGAAGGCGGATGTGTCTTCTTCGGTCAACAGACGATAGAGTTTTGCCATTGTGCCAGATCCTTACGACGGGAACGGAGACGGGCCGACCAGCCCGTGAATGTAGCCGATGATCCCGAACAGCAGGATCGAGGCCACAAAGAACATCGCGTCCTTGCCATAGGTGCCGGGTTCAGCCGGGGTCCACTCGGGTTCGGCGCGGTTGATCACAACCACCTCAACCATGGCCCACAGGAACAGACCGCCAAACAGGATGATCGATGCCAGATCGCCATTCACCAGCAAATGCGCAAAGGCCCAGGCCCGGAAACCGGCCAGCATCGGGTGGCGCATCTTGTTCAGCAGTCGGCCTTTCTGGCCAGCGGGGCTCATCATGAAGATGGCGATCAGAACCAGCAGGTTGTTGATGTGGATCATGAAGGAGGGCGGCGACCAGACATGGATGAAATCGGTCATGCGATAACCGAAAATCATCAGCAGCACTGCCGCGACCAGCGCCAGCGCCACGGCGCCTTTGCCACCATTGCCCATGGCCGCACGCTGCGCCGGCATAAGGCGTTTGAACAGGTGGGCGGCCCACCAAAGCGCCACCCCAAGGATCAGAAGAACAAAGCCCATGCTGGCTTACCCCGCTTGCAAAGCTGAAATCGCCTCCGCTTTTGCCAGAATTTCACGGGCAGTTACAACATGCAGATTTTCAACAATCTTCCCATCCACGACAGCAACGCCCTGACCTTGCGATTCAACCTCTTCGAAGGCTGCAATCTGGCGGCGGGCCAGATCGATTTCCATATCCGACGGGGCATAGGCCGCATTGGTAATGTCGACCTGTGCCGGGTGGATCAGTGTCTTGCCGTCAAAACCCATGTCACGGCCCTGTTCACATTCGGTAGCCAGACCTTCGCCATCCTTGAAGGCGTTGTAGACGCCGTCGACAATAATCAGACCTTCGGCCTTGGCGGCCAACAGGCACAGTCCCAGCGAGGTCATCATCGGCAGGCGGTCGGGGCGGAAGCGGGTTTGTAGTTCCTTGGCCAGATCGTTGGTGCCCATGACGAACCCGGCCATCAGCGGGTGCGCGGCGATTTCGGCCGCGTTCAGCATCCCGCGCGGGGTTTCCATCATCGCCCAGATCGGCATGTCGCCAGTGATCGCAGCCAGCGCATCAACGTCGGCGGCGGAATTCACCTTGGGCAACAGCACCGCATCCGCATCCATCTCGCGCACGGCCTCGGCATCGGCGCGGCCCCATTCGGTATCCAGCCCGTTAATGCGGACAATCTTGACCCGCGAGCCATAGCCTCCGGCTGCCAAAGCCGCCTTGAGGGTTTCGCGGGCATTAGGTTTTTCGTCCGCCGAGACCGCGTCTTCGAGGTCAAAGATGATCGCATCCACCGGCAAGGTGCGCGCCTTATCCAGCGCCCGGTCGCGCGAACCGGGTATATAGAGAACGGAACGATAGGGGCGCTGACGGGGGTCCATTGGCCTCTCCCTTTGAAAGAATGTTGCGCGGAATGGGCCATTTTTTGCCGGAAAGTTCAAGAGAAAATTTGCCGCGATGCAGCATACGTGACGCAACGCGCGGAGTTTTAACCAGATTTCTGCACCCCATCCGCACCCTGTTTGCAGATGAAATCGAAAGGGGTGAGAGATGAAAAAGACGCTTTTCAAAATGACGATGGGCCTGGGACTCATGGTTTTGGCCGCGCAACAGGTACAAGCCCGCACCTGCGCCCCGCGGGAGGATGTGGTCAAGCGGCTGACCAAGGCCTATGGCGAGACGCGCCGCGGCATCGGCATCGCGCGACAGGGCGCGGTGATAGAGGTCTTTGCCTCGGACCAAACCGGCAGCTGGACAATCACGGTAACTCTGCCCGACGGGATGACCTGCCTGATCGCCTCGGGCCAGGCCTATGAACAGATGGCCGAGGCGCTGCCCCCCAACGTCTAGGTCAGCGCGTCCCAGATCAGTTTGCTGCCAGTTAGGGTCAGCAACACATAGGCAATGCCAAAGAACAGGCGCTCGGACAGCATGAAATGCGCCCGGACGCCCAGCCACGCGCCAAGGATGGCAAACGGGGCCAGCAGCAGATCCGCCAGCGCCGTGTGCCAGGTGAACAGGCCCAGATAAGCGTAAGGGATGAACTTTGCGCTGTTGATGACCCAGAACACCAGTACGGTCGAGGCCTGGAACTCGGTCTTCGACAGGCGTTGCGACAGCAGATAGACGGCGGCAGGCGGGCCGCCCGCGTGGCTGACAAAACTGGTAAAGCCGGCGACCAGACCTGCGAACAGCCCGGCGGATGCTGGCAGGCGGTTGGCAAAACCACGGATCAGGCCCTTGCTCTGCGCCATGTGCCAGATCACGAAACCGACCGAGATCCCTCCGATCAACAACCGCAACAGGTCGTCATCCGTCGCGCGATAGAGCCACGCGCCCAGCGCAACACCCGGCACTGCGCCCAGGATCAACAGGCGTGAATCCGGCCAACTCCAGCGCTTCCAGTATGGGCCAAGAGTGGCCACATCGATCACCATCAGGATCGGAAGCATCAGCGCCAACGCCTGTCCGGGCGTAAGGATCAAGGCCAGAATCGACGACGACGCAAAGGCCACACCCGAGCCGAACCCACCCTTCGAGATGCCGGCAAAGATCACGGCAGGGATCGCCACAGCAAAAAACATCAGGTCCAATTCGAACATGTGGCATCCCGTGAATAGGCTTGTCTAACAGGCCGTTTAGCGCAATCACCAGACATAGTGCAAACTGTATGCGGTTGTATGCCACGCCGCATAACCCTTGCGCGAAAGCCATTTACCGACTAGCACGACCGCGATTTCAAAACCGACCGGAGATTTTCCAAATGGCCAGACCCAAGATCGCGCTGATCGGCGCAGGTCAGATCGGCGGCACGCTCGCCCACCTCGCAGCAATGAAAGAACTTGGTGACGTTGTCCTGTTCGACATCGCCGAAGGCACCCCGGAAGGCAAGGCGCTGGACATCGCTGAATCCGGTCCCTCGGAAGGCTTCGACGCCAAGTTGAAAGGCACCCAGTCCTACGAGGACATCGCAGGCGCAGACGTCTGCATTGTAACCGCAGGCGTGCCGCGCAAGCCGGGCATGAGCCGCGACGACCTGCTGGGCATCAACCTGAAGGTCATGAAGTCGGTCGGCGAAGGCATCGCCGCCAACGCACCCGATGCGTTTGTCATCTGCATCACCAATCCGCTGGACGCGATGGTCTGGGCTCTGCGCGAGTTCTCGGGCCTGCCGCACAACAAGGTCTGCGGCATGGCAGGCGTTCTGGACTCGGGCCGTTTTGCACACTTCCTGTCGGAAGAGTTCAACGTGTCGATGCGCGACGTCACCGCCTTCGTTCTGGGCGGCCACGGCGACACCATGGTGCCGTCGGTTCGCTACTCGACCGTCGCCGGTATCCCGCTGCCCGATCTGGTCGAGATGGGCTGGACCACGCAAGAAAAGCTGGACGCCATCGTACAGCGCACCCGTGATGGCGGCGCCGAGATTGTTGGCCTGCTGAAAACCGGTTCGGCGTTCTACGCACCGGCCACCTCGGCGATCGAAATGGCCGAAGCCTATCTGAAAGACCAGAAGCGCGTGCTGCCCTGCGCCGCCTATTGCGATGGTGAGTTGGGCGTCGAAGGCATGTATGTCGGCGTGCCCACCGTGATTGGCGCGGGCGGCATCGAGCGTGTCGTCGACATCAAGCTGAACGAAGAAGAGCAGGCCGGTTTCGACAACTCGGTCAACGCCGTGAAGGGCCTGATCGAAGCGTGCAAAGGCATCGACAGCTCGCTGGGCTAATTGCAAAAGCTGTTTAAACGTGAAAACCGGCCTCCTTCTGGGCCGGTTTTCTTTTGCGCATTTCCGCCCGTTTACGTGTGGTCGCGGATGTTGGCGCAAACGCGTTTTTGAGTGCAATATCAAGCGCACCGACACGATAATCGAATCATCCGACACCCTGCGCAATTTTTGTGATCACACCCCAAAAAGCTGTGATCACAAAAGCGGAAAATCTGCGCTAAAAACCGCGTTGGCATAAAAAAACCCTTTATAAATGCCCCGTAGACACCTCTATAACGGTGTAATCGTAGTCAGACGGGACAGTTTCGATGAACATTCACGAATATCAGGCCAAAGCTCTTCTTCGCAGCTATGGCGCTCCGGTCTCCGAAGGTCGCGCGGTTCTGCGCGCCGAGGAAGCCAAAACCGCAGCTGGTGAACTGGATGGCCCCCTGTGGGTTGTCAAAGCACAAATCCACGCAGGTGGACGCGGCAAAGGTTCGTTCAAGGAATCCGACGCCGGTGAAAAAGGCGGTGTGCGTCTGACCAAATCGGTGGAAGAAGCCGCCGAAGAAGCCAAGAAGATGCTGGGCCGCACGCTGGTGACGCATCAAACCGGCCCCGCAGGCAAGCAGGTCAACCGTATCTATATCGAAGCCGGTTCCGGCATCGAACGCGAACTGTATCTGGCCCTGCTGGTGGATCGCCAGACCAGCCGCATCTCGTTCGTCTGCTCGACCGAAGGCGGCATGGATATCGAGGAAGTGGCCGCGGCCACGCCCGAGAAAATCCTGTCCTTCTCGGTTGATCCTGCGACCGGTTATCAGGCCTATCACGGCCGCCGCATCGCCTTTTCGCTGGGTCTGGAGGGCGCGCAGGTCAAACAATGCGTTAAGCTGATGGGTCAGCTGTACCAAGCCTTCGTCGAGAAGGACATGGAGATGCTGGAGATCAACCCGCTGATCATCTCGGACAGCGGTGACCTCAAGGTGCTGGACGCCAAGGTCGGCTTTGACGGCAACGCGGTCTACCGCCACCCCGATATCGCCGAGCTGCGCGACACGACCGAGGAAGACCCCAAGGAACTGGAAGCCAGCAAATACGACCTGAACTACATCGCGCTGGATGGTGAGATCGGCTGCATGGTGAACGGTGCCGGTCTGGCGATGGCCACCATGGACATCATCAAGCTTTATGGGGCCGAGCCCGCCAACTTCCTCGACGTGGGCGGTGGCGCGACCAAAGAGAAAGTGACCGAAGCGTTCAAGATCATCACCTCGGACCCGCAGGTCAAAGGCATTCTGGTCAACATCTTCGGCGGCATCATGCGCTGTGATGTGATTGCCGAGGGCGTTGTCGCCGCGGTGAAAGAGGTCGGCCTGCAGGTTCCGCTGGTCGTGCGTCTGGAAGGCACGAATGTCGAGAAGGGCAAAGAGATCATCAACACCTCTGGCCTGGACGTGATCGCAGCGGACAACCTGAAAGACGGTGCCGAGAAGATCGTGAAGGCGGTTAAGGGCTGAGGAACAAGATGAACGAAGACAACGGCGCATATTCCCAGCCAGAAGCTGTCGTATCCTATGCTGGATTCGGCGTCAGATTTGCTGCAATGCTTATCGATGCGGTGATTATTTCGCTAATTACAATCCCGCTTTCGCTGTCCATCTATGGCAATCACTACTTCGACAACCCGGATATTATAGTTGGTCCGGCCGACTTTTTAATTAACTGGGTCGCTCCTGCATTTGCTGTTGTAGTGTTTTGGGTAACGCTCTCGGCAACGCCGGGAAAAATAGTCCTGAAGTTGAAGGTCGTGGATGCGGAAACCGGCGAGAAACCATCGTTGGGTCAGGCGATTGGTCGATACCTCGCCTATTTCCTTTCGTTTATCCCTCTGTGTGCTGGCTACTTTTGGGTACTTTTGGACCCTCGCAATCAGGGCTGGCACGACAAACTGGCAAAGACTGTTGTTGTTGTTGAGCGTAAGCCAGCTGAGCCCGTTCACTTCACTCAAAAAGCGTAGATAGCCAGAGGCGTGAAAAATCTCGCCTTTCTTAAAACGACATGGCGGAACGACGACCGCCCGTAAAAGGAGAACGCCAAATGGCAGTCCTCATCGACGAAAACACCAAAGTAATCTGTCAGGGCTTTACCGGCTCGCAGGGTACATTCCACAGCGAACAGGCCATTGCTTATGGCACCAAGATGGTCGGCGGCGTGACCCCCGGCAAAGGCGGGATGACCCATCTTGACCTGCCCGTGTTCAACTCGGTCCACGAGGCCAAGCATGTGACCGAAGCCAACGCCAGCGTGATCTATGTTCCGCCGCCCTTCGCCGCGGATTCGATCCTTGAGGCGATTGATGCCGAGATGGAAGTGATCGTGGCGATCACCGAAGGCATCCCGGTTCTGGACATGATGAAGGTGAAACGCGCGCTGGAAGGCTCCAAATCGCGCCTGATCGGCCCGAACTGCCCCGGTGTCATCACGCCCGACGCCTGCAAGATCGGCATCATGCCCGGCCACATCCACAAGCGCGGCTCGGTCGGCGTTGTGTCGCGTTCGGGCACCCTGACCTATGAAGCCGTCAAGCAGACCACCGATGTGGGCCTGGGCCAGTCCACCTGTGTGGGCATCGGCGGTGACCCGATCAAAGGCACCGAGCATATCGACGTGCTGGAGTGGTTCCTGGCGGATGACGAAACCGAGTCGATCATCATGATCGGTGAGATCGGTGGCTCGGCCGAGGAAGAAGCCGCGCAGTTCCTGGCGGATGAGGCCAAGAAAGGCCGCAAAAAGCCGACCGCCGGGTTCATCGCGGGCCGCACGGCGCCTCCGGGCCGCCGCATGGGCCACGCGGGCGCGATTGTCGCCGGTGGCAAGGGTGGTGCCGAGGACAAGATCGAAGCCATGCGCTCGGCCGGTATCGTCGTGGCCGAAAGCCCTGCCCAGCTGGGTGAGGCTGTGCTGGAAGCGATTGGCTAAGCCGTGAATTGGTGCGGTAAACTCCTGTTTGGTTTCGTGGCTGCCATTGCGGCAGCCACTGCCGCCCCAGTTGCCGCGAATAACTCGGACCTAGCATCGGAAACAGTTGCTGCGTGCCAGTCGATGGCGGATTTGGCTACATTGACAGATGCCGTCACCAAGATCGGCTGGACCGTCAGCCTGCCTGCGGATCTCGACGACCGCGCGATGAGGTCTTTTGCGGCGACGTTCCTAAGGTACCAACTTGGGTTTGGGGAAATCCCTGATACAAGAATCGTAAGCAGATGGGAACAAGCACAGAAATACGCAGCAGGCGCGCGCAAGCTGAAGCAGATAGAAGGCACAAAAAATCTAGATCGTTGGTTTGTGCGAGATCAAACCGGGAGCATTTTGCGCGTTCGTATTGTCGAGCATGAAATCCATCACGAAGTGAATTGTGTGATTGCGTTAAAAGTCGAAGATTCTCCATATACATTTCAGCAGTTGATTGGAGACTCGGGACGCGATCCTCAGAAGCTTCCACCTGTCTACTATCTTCGACCTCAATCATCCAAAAGCGGCGGCTTAAAACGAACATTGAATGGAACCATCTTGAACACCGAGCGTATTTCAGCCGTGTCTGGTTCCGATATCGATGTTTCAGTCGTTTATTCGACCCATACATCTAAGCAACCGGAGAAATCAGAATGACCTTCTCCGACGCCATCCGCGCCTGTTTCTCCAAGTTCTTCACCTTTTCGGGTCGGGCCTCGCGGCCCGAATACTGGTTCTTTTTCCTGTTCATCGTGATCTGGAGCTTTATTGCCGGGATCATCGACTGGAAGTTCTTCACGCAGGTCGCCACGACGCAGACCGACGAAGTCAAACAGGTCACCGCTACGTCCAACCAGCCAGTGCAACGCATTGTGACCCTGATCGTGTTCATCCCGCATCTGGCCGTTGCGTGGCGGCGGATGCATGATACCGGGCGCAGCGGGCTTTACGCACTGCTGCCGATCCTGCTGATCCTTGGCGCCTTTGCGGTGCTGATCTTCGGCATCGGCCTTGCGTCCCATTTCCAGCATGGTGGCAACCTGGACATCCTGTTCACCCGCGCCACTCTGCTGGTCGTTCTTCCGACGCTGATCGTTCTATTTGTGTCTCCCCTTCTGGTGTTGTGGTGGTTGACCCGCCCAAGCCAGCCAGGTGTCAATAAATACGGCCCCAATCCAATTGAGGTGCCCCAGTGAACGGACTTGGAATGCATAAAAGACCCTGGCCATCGTCTTCCGGAAAGGACCGCTGAAATGGTTCTGGTGTGCCACAAGCATAAATTCATCTACCTCAAGACTACGAAGACGGCTGGCACGTCGACGGAAAAGGTCCTGCAGCCGCTTTGCGAAAAACCAGGCTTGGGGGAAATGGAAAACGGAAAGGTCAGGGTTTCAAAATACGGGATCGTGGGGGCGCGGGGGCCTGGGCGGCGTGAACCGCATCCGGATTGGCAGTTCTGGCGCAAGCACAAATACCCATGGCGCAACCACATGCCTGCCTGGGAAGTCAAAGAGAACCTTGGGGCCGAAAAATTCGACGGATACACCAAGATCGCAAATGTCCGCGATCCTTTTGACCGGGCCGTGTCTCAGTTTCATTTCATGAAACACCAGCAGAACCTGCCCTCGGAAGATTCGAAAATAGAATGTGAGCAGTTCAAATCGTTCATCTTGTCAGGAACCTGGTCCATCGATTGGGAAATCGTTTCGATCGACAACATTTTGATCGTGGATCGCTTTATTCAAAAGGAACATCTGGTTGCCGACCTGAACGGTATTTTCGCTGATTTTGGCCTGCCGGAAAACAGTTTTAACCTAGGGCATGACAAATCGATGAAAGAACGACGAAAAGGAATACCTGTGCCAGAGTACTATGACACCGAAACGATCGATATTGTCCGACGAAACATGGCCTGGGTGTTTGACACGCTGGGCTACCCCGACAGCCCGCAGCACTGAGACTAAAACCGAAACCGCCAGCCCATTCGAGGTTCGCACATGACCGAACATACGCCCAATTCCGCGTTTCACGCCTCAAGCTTTATGCAGGGGCACAATGCCGAGTATCTGGAGCAGCTCTACGCCCAGTACACCAAGAACCCCGGAGCGGTCGATGCCGCCTGGGCCGAGTTCTTCAAGGCCATGGGTGACGCCACACCGGACGTTCAGCGCGAGGCCGAGGGACCGTCCTGGGCACGCACCGACTGGCCCCCGATGCCGACGGATGATCTGACCGGCGCGCTGACCGGTGAATGGGCCGAGATCGACGCCAAGGCGGCGGGCAAGAAGATCAAGGACAAGGCGGCGGACAAGGGCGTTCAGGTCAGCGATGACCAGATCAAGCGCGCGGTGCTGGACAGCCTGCGCGCGCTGATGCTGATCCGGGCCTACCGGATTCGGGGCCATCTGGCCGCCAATCTGGACCCGCTGGGGATGCGCGCGGCCAGCAACCATCCTGAGCTGGACCCCAAGACCTATGGCTTTACCGAAGCCGACATGGACCGTCCGATCTTTATCGACAACGTGCTGGGCCTGCAGATGGCCTCGATGCGCCAGATCGTCGAGATCGTGAAACGGACCTATTGCGGCACTTTCGCGCTGCAATACATGCACATCTCGAATCCCGAACAGGCCGCCTGGCTGAAGGAGAGGATCGAAGGCTATGGCAAGGAAATCCAGTTCACAAAGGAAGGCCGCAAGGCGATCCTGAACAAGATGGTCGAGGCCGAAGGCTTCGAGAAATTCCTGCACGTCAAATACATGGGCACCAAGCGCTTCGGTCTGGACGGTGGTGAGGCGCTGATCCCCGCGATGGAGCAGATCATCAAGCGCGGCGGTGCATTGGGGATCAAGGACATCGTCATCGGGATGCCGCACCGGGGCCGTTTGAACATCCTCGCCAATGTGATGAGCAAGCCCTACCGCGCGATCTTCAACGAATTCCAGGGCGGCAGCTTCAAGCCCGAAGACGTGGATGGTTCGGGCGACGTGAAATACCACCTCGGCGCCTCCAGCGACCGGGAATTCGATGGCAACTCCGTACACCTGTCGCTGACCGCCAACCCCTCGCACCTTGAGGCGGTGAACCCGGTGGTCCTGGGTAAGGTCCGCGCCAAGCAGGATCAGTTGAACGACACCGACCGCACCGCAGTGATGGGCATCCTGCTGCACGGTGATGCGGCCTTTGCCGGTCAGGGTGTTGTGGCCGAGGGCTTTGGCCTGTCCGGCCTGCGCGGGCACAAGACCGGCGGAACGATGCATATCGTGGTGAACAACCAGATCGGCTTTACGACTGCGCCGCACTTCTCGCGCTCCAGCCCGTATCCAACGGATATCGCGCTGATGGTCGAGGCTCCGATCTTCCACGTGAACGGCGACGACCCCGAGGCCGTGGTGCACGCCGCCAAGGTGGCGACCGAGTTCCGTCAGAAGTTCCACAAGGACGTGGTCATCGACATCTTCTGCTATCGCCGGTTTGGTCACAACGAGGGCGACGAGCCCATGTTCACCAACCCGATCATGTACAAGAAGATCAAGACGCATAAGACCACCCTGTCGCTGTATACCGAACGTCTGGTCAAAGACGGCCTGATCCCCGAGGGTGAGATCGAGGACATGAAGGCCGCCTTCCAGGCGCATCTGAACGATGAGTTTGATGCCGGCAAGGACTATAAGCCCAACAAGGCCGACTGGCTGGACGGGCGCTGGTCGCATCTGGACAAGAACAAAGAGGAATACGTGCGCGGCGAAACCGCGATCACGCCGAAAACCCTGGCCGAGATCGGCAAGGCGCTGACACACGCCCCCGAGGATGTCGCCCTGCACAAGACCGTTGGCCGTCTTCTGGACCACAAGAAACAGATGTTCGACAACGGCAAGGGCTTTGACTGGGCCACGGGTGAGGCGCTGGCCTTTGGCTCGTTGCTGACCGAAGGGTTCCCGGTGCGCCTGTCCGGACAGGACGCGACACGCGGCACGTTCAGCCAGCGCCACTCGGGCTTTGTCCATCAGGAAAGCGAAGAGCGGTATTATCCGCTGAACAACATCCGCGCAGGCCAGTCGAAATACGAAGTGATCGACTCGATGCTGTCGGAATATGCGGTGCTGGGTTTCGAATATGGCTATTCGCTGGCCGAACCGAACGCGTTGACTCTGTGGGAGGCCCAGTTCGGCGACTTCGCCAACGGTGCGCAGATCATGTTCGACCAGTTCATCAGCTCGGGCGAAAGCAAATGGCTGCGGATGTCCGGTCTGGTCTGCCTGTTGCCGCACGGGTTCGAAGGGCAAGGCCCCGAGCACAGCTCGGCACGTCTGGAACGGTTCCTGCAGATGTGCGGTCAGGACAACTGGATCGTGGCGAACTGTACGACGCCTGCGAACTATTTCCACATCCTGCGCCGTCAGCTGCACCGCACTTTCCGCAAGCCGCTGATCCTGGTGACGCCGAAATCGCTGCTGCGCCACAAGCTGGCCGTCAGCACGGCGGATCAGTTCACCACCGGCTCCAGCTTTCACCGGGTGCTGTGGGATGATGCGCAACAGGGCAATTCCGAGACCAAGCTGGTCAAGGACGACAAGATCAAACGTGTCGTGATGTGTTCCGGCAAGGTCTACTATGACCTGCTGGAAGAGCGTGACGCCCGCGGCATCGACGATGTCTACCTGATGCGGATCGAACAGTATTACCCGTTCCCGGCGCACTCGCTGATCAATGAGCTTGAGCGCTTTAAAGGGGCCGAGATCGTCTGGTGTCAGGAAGAACCCAAGAACCAGGGCGCCTGGACCTTTATCGAGCCCAATATCGAATGGGTTCTGACCCGCATCAAAGCCAAACATACCCGGCCCCGCTATGTCGGTCGCGCCACATCGGCCTCGCCCGCGACGGGTCTGGCCAGCCAACACAAAGCCCAACAAGAAGCGCTGGTGAACGAAGCGCTGAGCATTGAAGGAAAGTAATGATGTCCATTGAAGTTCGTGTTCCCACGCTGGGCGAATCCGTCACCGAAGCCACGGTTGCGACCTGGTTCAAGAAACCCGGTGATGCCGTGGCCGTGGATGAGATGCTGTGTGAGCTTGAAACCGACAAGGTGACCGTCGAGGTTCCCTCGCCCGCTGCGGGCGTGATGGGCGAGATCGTGGCTGCCGAAGGTGAAACAGTCGGCGTCGATGCGCTGCTGGCAACCATTGCCGCAGGCGAAGGCGCTGCCCCTGCCGCTGCGGCCCCCGCAGCCAAGGCCGCCCCGGCCGCAGGCGCAGGCAGCGTCGACGTGATGGTGCCGACCTTGGGCGAGTCGGTCACCGAAGCGACCGTGGCCACCTGGTTCAAACAGGTTGGCGATGCCGTCGCACAGGACGAAATGCTGTGTGAACTGGAAACCGACAAGGTCTCGGTCGAGGTTCCCGCCCCGGCCTCTGGCGTTCTGGCGGAAATCGTGGCGCCCGAGGGCACCACCGTGGATGCTTCGGCCAAGCTGGCGGTGATCTCGGGTGCGGGTGCCGTAGCCGCTCCTGCCGCGGCACCGGCAGCCGCCGCCGCACCGGCGGCAGCCACCGGCAAGGACGTGGCCAATGCGCCCTCTGCCGAAAAAGCCATGGCCGAGGCCGGTCTGTCCGCAGGTCAGGTCACAGGCACCGGTCGCGATGGCCGCATCATGAAAGACGACGTGGCCCGCGCCGTGGCAACCGCTGCCGCCCCGGCCCCGGCCGCGGCTCCGGCCCCTGCATCTGCACCGCGTGCGCCTGTCGCAGCCGATGATGCGGCGCGTGAGGAACGGGTCAAGATGACCCGCCTACGCCAGACCATCGCCAAGCGCCTGAAAGACAGCCAGAACACCGCCGCCATGCTGACCACCTATAACGAGGTGGACATGACCGAGGTGATGGCCCTGCGCAACCAGTACAAGGACCAGTTCGAGAAGAAGCACGGCGTGCGTCTGGGCTTTATGTCCTTCTTCACCAAGGCCTGTTGCCACGCGCTGAAGGAAGTGCCCGAGGTGAACGCCGAGATCGACGGCACCGACATCGTCTACAAGAACTTCGTCCACATGGGCGTTGCTGCCGGTACGCCCACCGGCCTCGTGGTTCCCGTGATCCGCGACGCGGATAGCATGTCCTTCGCCGCGATCGAGAAAGCCATCGCCGAGAAGGGCAAGCGCGCCCGCGAAGGCAAGCTGTCCATGGCCGAGATGCAGGGCGGCACCTTCACCATCTCGAACGGTGGTGTTTACGGTTCGCTGATGTCGTCGCCGATCCTGAACCCCCCGCAGTCGGGTATTCTGGGGATGCACAAGATTCAGGACCGTCCGATGGCGATCAACGGTCAGGTTGTGATCCGTCCGATGATGTATCTGGCACTGTCCTATGACCACCGGATCGTTGATGGCAAAGGTGCGGTGACCTTCCTTGTTCGTGTGAAAGAGGCGCTGGAAGATCCGCGCCGCCTGTTGATGGATCTGTAATCATGGCGACTCATGTTCTCTGGCAGGCCGATGTGGCCGATTTCGACGCCTGGTTGAAAGTGTTCCGCGAGGATAAGCCGATGCGCAAGTCCGCGGGCATCCGCGACCTGCATGTCTGGCGCGATCCGGACCAGCGCGACCACGCCATCGCCATGTTCGAGGTCACGAACCTGGACAAGGCGCGGGCCTTTTTCGGCTCGGAAGAGCTGGCGATGCACCACGAACGCGGCGGCATTGCACATATCACGATCAAGCTGCTGGAACCGGTTTGAAGAACGCACCGCATGATCCGGTCACACCGGATCATGCAGCCACCGGTCCATCCGGTCGACTTAGGAGAGTATAATGGCAAACTATGACGTCATCGTAATCGGCGCCGGCCCCGGCGGCTATGTCTGCGCCATCCGCTGCGCCCAGCTGGGCCTGAAAACCGCCGTTGTCGAAGGGCGTGAAACCCTGGGCGGCACCTGTCTGAACGTGGGCTGTATCCCGTCCAAGGCTCTGCTGCACGCCAGCCATCAACTGCATGAGGCCGAGCACAACTTTGCCAAGATGGGCCTGAAGGGCAAAAGCCCCTCGGTCGACTGGAAACAGATGCAGGCCTACAAGGAAGAAACCATCGAGGGCAACACCAAGGGCATCGAGTTCCTGTTCAAGAAGAACAAGATCGACTGGCTCAAAGGGTGGGGCTCGATCCCTGCGGCCGGTCAGGTGAAAGTTGGGGATGAGGTCCACTCGGCCAAGAACATCATCATCGCGTCCGGGTCAGAAGCGGCCTCGCTGCCGGGTGTAGAGGTGGACGAGAAGGTCGTCGTGACCTCGACCGGAGCGCTGTCTCTGGGCAAGATTCCGAAGAAGATGGTCGTCATCGGCGCTGGCGTGATCGGTCTGGAACTGGGCTCGGTCTATCAGCGTCTGGGGGCCGAGGTCACCGTGATCGAATTCCTCGACGTGATCACCCCGGGCATGGACCCCGAGGTGCAGAAGACCTTCCAACGCATCCTGAAAAAGCAGGGCCTGAAGTTCGTCATGGGTGCGGCGGTGCAAAAGACCGAGGCCACCAAGACCAAGGCCAAGGTCACCTACAAGCTGCGCAAGGATGACAGCGAGCATGTGATCGACGCCGACACGGTTCTGGTCGCCACCGGCCGCAAGCCGTTCTCGGACGGGCTGGGGCTTGAGGCCTTGGGCGTTGAGATGACCCAGCGTGGTCAGATCAAGGTGGGCGCCGACTGGCAGACCAACGTGCCGGGCATCTATGCCATCGGTGACGTCACCGAAGGCCCGATGCTGGCGCACAAGGCCGAAGACGAAGGCATGGCCGCCGCCGAGCAGGTCGCGGGCAAGCATGGCCACGTGAACTATGGCGTCATCCCGGGCGTGATCTACACCTGGCCCGAAGTGGCAAACGTGGGCGAAACCGAAGAGACGCTCAAGGCCGCAGGTCGCGCCTATAAGGTCGGCAAGTTCATGTTCATGGGCAATGGCCGCGCCAAGGCGAACTTTGCTGCCGACGGCTTCGTCAAGATTCTGGCCGACAAGGAAACCGACCGCATTCTGGGCTGCCACATCATCGGCCCGGCAGCCGGTGACCTGATCCACGAGGTCTGTGTGGCCATGGAATTCGGTGCCTCGGCCGAGGATCTGGCCCTGACCTGCCACGCCCACCCGACCTATTCGGAAGCGGTGCGCGAGGCTGCGCTGGCCTGTGGCGACGGTCCTATCCACAGCTGATCCTGCTGCAAAAGAAAACCAGAGAGGCGGGCTCAGCAGCCCGCCTTTTTTCTGCCGTTGCATCGTCTTAGTTTTGTTACCGTAAAAGTTGATCAATCAACCGTGATTGCCGGGCCTGAATCGGCACAGACGATTGAAACGTAACATTTATTGAGGCTGAAATGCGGTTTGCACTTCTCTGCGCGGCAGCGCTGTTATTCACCATGTTCTCAGGTCAGGACGCCCAGGCAGGCCGCGCTGGCGGCGTCTGGGGCACGGCCGAACAGATGAGTCTCGTCGCTGAGACCGATGTCACTGACAATTCCGGTCAAACACTGGCCTTGTGCCATTTGACCAAGAAAACTCACATCATGTTCGCCGGTGTGTGGCGCAGTTCGATCGGCTATGTCATGGCCCCGAACAAATGCGACAGCGACAGCTATTACTCGGTGAACGCCGAACAGTTGACGTTGGGCAAAGTTGTTGGGACCTACCCTGCGGACCTGCCCGATCAACCCTCGATGTCAATCGCCGACATGATCTCGGGTTTTTGGGGTTTGGCCGTCGTTGCGGTGTTTCTGATCGTTGCCGGATTGAAATCTGCTGTTCAAGCCAAACGCACGGCGCAGCGGCATGCACAGATGGGCGATGTCCATCCGGCGGCCCTGCGGGCGATGGACGCGATGTGCCACGCAGCAAAGGCGGATGGCAGTCTGGACCCGTCAGAGGTCACAATGATGGCCGATATCGCCAAGCAGATGACCGGCGAGACCTTTGACGAGGCCCGCATCCGCCGCATGTTCGACATGGCCGAGGCCAAACCGACCGAAGCTCAGTTCGCGGCCTTTGGCACCGGGTTGACCTCGGATCAGAAACGCATGGTGCTGCAGGCCACGCTGATGATCGCAGCCGCAGACGGCAATATGGATGATGATGAGGCCCTTTTCGCCCAGAAACTGGCGCGCGGACTGGGGATCAATGTTGACGAGTTCATGACGATGTTTCAGGCCATGAACGCCAAGCCGGCCTGATTTACCACATGGTCTTTGCGGCGCGCGGGCCCCATTCGGCATCATAACGCGCGCCGCCTTCTTCCCCTTCGCTCACCTCGGCCAGAATCTCGCCCACGCTGGGAAGATCGGCGCTTTCATCACCCGCACTCCATGTCCGCGCCCGCATCATCGCGCGGGCGCATTGGGTGTAGATCTCAGAGATTTCGATGATCGCAACGGTGGCGGGCAGTTTGCCGTTCTTCTCGAACCGGGCGCGCAGATCGGCATCCGCCGTCAGCCGCGCCAGTCCGTTTATACGCACGACGTTGTTGGACCCGGGCACCAGAAACATCAGCGCCACACGCGGGTCCCGCACGATATTGCGCAGGGAATCCAGACGGTTGTTGCCGCGCCAATCCGGCAGGGCCAGCGTATTGGGATCAAGCTCCAGCACCACTGGGCCGTCATCCCCGCGCGGACTGCCATCGGCGCCTTCGGGGCCGACCGTACTGAGGATGCACAGGCGCGAGGCCATGATCCACTTGCAGTAGAGCGGTGTCAGGCTGTGTGCCACCTTGCGCAACGAGGGTGCTGCGGGTGTGCCATACAGCCCTTCGAGCGTATCGATATCTTTAATGAACTCCATCCGGGTCAAACCCCACTTCTTTCATCAATGCGTCGGACCGTGTCTCGATCACGTCTTCCAGCCGTTGCAGGAAATCCTTGCGGTCAACGCCCGGTTCGATCGGATCGAGAAAATCGACAATCGCCAGCCCCGGTTTGCGCAGAACGCCCGTGCGCGGCCAGAAAACACCGGCATTGGTCGCAACCGGCACGCAGGGAAACCCGAGGCCTTCGTACAGAACCGCCGTACCCACCTTGTAGGGTTTGTGCATTCCCGGCGCGACGCGGGTGCCCTGCGGGTAAATCACCAACTGGCCGGGCTCGGCGAATTCCTTCGAGACGTCCTTGACCATCTTGGCCACCGCCACACCCTTCTTGCCGCGATCGACCGGGATACAGCCAAGACGCCTTGCATACATGCCGATGATCGGCGTCCAGAGCAGTTCCTTTTTCATGATGAACTTGCCGTGCGGCACCGCGTCGAAAATCATGATGATGTCGAGAAAGGACTGATGCTTGGCCCCGACCACGACCTCACCCGTGGGCACGGCCCCGCGGACCTCGGTGCGGATGCCGACCAGCCAGCGGGCCAGCCACATGGTTGTGCGGGCATAGGTCTTGCAGGCTTGTCGCGCGCCGCGCTTGGTAAACAGTGCATAAGGGGCGAACACAATACCCAGGATCAGCATCCAGGCATAGATCAGGGTCATGAAGATCAGCGAACGGACCCATTGAAACGCAGTGGCCATCACGAAAGCTCCTTCAATTTGCGGCTGGCGGCGGTCCATGTGGCCAGAAAGGCGACAGCGGCCCCCAGCACGGGGATCAGCGCGGGCAACAGCCAGCCTGCACCCTGAAAGCCCAGACCGGTCAGAAAACCGCCCTCGTCCGAGGCTTCGGGCAACAGCAATACTCCGGTCATTCCCAGCAGGACGCCCACAACCGCACCAAAAAACGCGCGATAGGTAAAGCGGCGGACAAAGGCACGGGCGATAAAGCGGTCGCGGGCACCCACAAGGCGCAGCACTTCGATAATCTGCGCATTGGCCGCCAGCGAGGCATTGGCGGCCAAGGTGATCATCGCCGCCGTAGCGCCACCGATCAGCAGGATCGAGACCCAGCCCAGCCGTCGCAGCGACATCGCTGCATCCACCAACGGCTCGCGCCAGCGGGTATGGTCATCCAGCACCGCGCCCGGCACCTCGGCCCCGAGCCGCAGGCGCAGGCCGGTCGCGTCCAGACCGGGCTCACCTTCGATAATCTCGATCAGTTGCGGAATGGGCAGCGTGTCCAGCGGCAGGTCAGGGCCGAACCACGGCGACAGCAGCGCGGCCTGTTCCTCGGTCGTCAGCGCCCGGGCCGAAGCGACGCCGGGAGTCTGGCTCAGCACGGTCAGGGCAGCTTCGGTCTGGGCCGCCAGTTGGTCGGCGGGAGCGTTGATGCGCAGGGTGGCGGCCCCGGCCAGTTCACTCGCCCAGCGATCGGCCAACCGCCCCGAGGCCAGCGACAGGGCCAGCGCAAACACCGCCAGAAAGGCCATCGCGCCTGATACGAACAGGGTCAGATGCGCGGTATAGCCGGTGGGAGGCACGACCCGGTCGGCGCGCGCATCCCGTTGCAACAGGTTCCGGATCATCCCCTTGCTCATAGATCCGCCCCCGCAAGCTGCACCTGACGCTGCGAGATCCGCAACACGCGCGCCTGCACCTGGCTTTTGGCGGCGCGGATCAGGCTCAGGTCATGGGTGGCGATCAGCACGGTCTTGCCCATCCTGTTCAACTCGACCAGCAGGCGCAGCAGGCGTTGCGACATTTCCCAGTCGACGTTGCCGGTGGGTTCATCCGCCAGCACCACATCGGGCGACAGGATCACCGCACGGGCCAGCGCGGCGCGCTGACGTTCCCCTCCGGACAGTTCCGGCGGATGCGCGTCCAGCCGGGCACCCAGACCGACCCAAGACAGCAATTCGCTCAGGTCCTCTCGCTTTGCGGTCTCGGCCTGCCCGGAGACCATCAGCGGCAGAGCCACATTCTCGGCCACCGTCATGTGATCCAGAAACCGGCAATCCTGATGCACGACGCCGATCCGGCGGCGCAGCAGGGCCATATCATCCCGGTCCAGCCCGGCGACGTCCTGCTCAAACGCGTTGAGCCGCCCGGATGTGGGCAGCAGCGCGCCATAGCACAGCTTGAGCAAGGTGGTCTTTCCGGCGCCTGACGGGCCGGTCAGAAAGTGAAACGACCCCGGCTGCAGCTGCAGGGACACGTCGCTCAGCAGTTCGCCTCCACCATAGGTGTAGCTGACATTTTCCAGCTCGATCACAGGGGCCCCCGTCTTAGTTGCCGCCCTTCTTGCCCGAGCGCGGTGGTGGTTTCAATGCCTGCACCGGGTCGAATTGGTGACACTTGCGCCGTGAAACCGAAAACACCCTTTGCGGTCGTGTATTAACGGAATAACATCCCTGAAAAAACTATTATCAGGTCGAAGTTCCGACCAGGAGGCAGCATGCGTCTTACGTGCCCGAATTGCAGCGCCCAGTACGAGGTGCCAGACGAGGTCATTCCCGAAGAAGGCCGCGATGTTCAGTGTTCGAATTGCGAGAACACGTGGTTTCAGGCCAAGCACCCGGAACAGCCCGCCCCCGCAGCGGCCGAACCTGTCGTCGAGGACACGACTGCTGAGGCCGAGCCCGCTGAGGCCGCGGCGGAACCCGCCACCGAAGTGAAAGTTGACCCCCAGCCTGAGCCCACACCGGAGCCCGAGGCTGTACCCGAACCCGAAGCCGCGCCGGAACCTGAAAAACCTGCGGCGACCGGGAATGTCGACCCGGCGGTTGCCAGTATCCTCAAGGAAGAGGCCGCCCGCGAGGCTGATCTGCGCGCTCAGGAAGGCGGCGGCCTTGAAACCCAGCCCGATCTGGCGCTGGATACCCCGCCCGAGCCTGAGCCCGACCCGGAGCGCGCCATCAAAGAACTGACGGCCACCGAGACCGCCGAAGATGCGGGGCAGAAGGATGTGCTGCCGGATGTCGAGGCGATCAATTCCAGCCTGCGCAGCGATGATGCCCCAGCGGCAGAGGACGCCGCTCCGCACAAATCCGGCGGGTTCCTGCGTGGTTTTGCGGCGATCCTGATTGTCGGGATTGTGCTGATGCTGATCTATGGCAATGCGCAGAAAATCAGCCAGGCTGTTCCGCAGGCCGATCCGATCCTGGAAACCTATGTGACGATGGTGGATCAGGCACGTCTCTGGCTCGAGGTGCAGACCTCGGGCACAGCCCAGAACTGATCCGGTTGCGGGGCGGCGCTAGAACCGCTCCAACAGCCGCTTGAGGTACTCCAACTCGATCTGAGGGCGATCCGTCTCGCCGGTGCGGCGGCGGATTTCGTCAAGCAATTCGCGGGCACGACGATAGACGTCTTCGCCCTGCAGCATATTGTCATCGGTCGAGATCGACCCGTTGGTGCCCGGATTGCGGCCCAGCGGATCGCGGTTATTGGCCTGCATGTCGCCGTCCTGCGTGCCCTGGCCGGGCTGGTTCTGCTGGTTCTGGGCCAATGCCTCGCCCAGTGACCGCATCCCTTCGCGCAGGGCTTCCATCGCCTCGGACTGACGGTCGATGGCCTCGGCCAGATCGTCACTGCGCAGGGCCTCTTCAGCGTCGTCCATGGCACGGCCTGCACGGCCCAGCGCATCGCGCGCCGCTTCGCCTTCCGGCGTTCCCGCGCCGGGCAGGCTTTGCTGCTGACGGCCCAACTCGTTCCGCAGGTCCTGCTGACGGTCCGCCAACGATCCCTGACCCTGCTCACTGCCGCCCTGTTGATCCGAACCGCGACCACCCTGGCCTTCATGGCTCTGGCCTCGGCCCTGACCGCCGCTGCGGCCCTCGTTGCCTTCGCTTTCGCCAGCCTGCGCGCCGGGGTTGAACTGCTCCTGCAGATCGCGGAAGGCCTGATCACTGAGCCCTTGCTGTTCCCGCAGCGTTTCGGCCAATCCTTCCATCGCTTGCTGGCCTTCGGATTGCTGGCCCTGACCCTGACCCTGAGTGACGCGCATGTTCTCCATCATCTGCTGGAACTCTTCCAGCGCCTGCTGCGCCTCGGCCATACGGCCCTGTTCCATCAGTTCCTGAATGCGGTCCATCATCCGTTGCAGGTCGTCCTGCGTCATCTGCAGGGTTTCGCCGTTCTGGCCTTGCTGGTTCTCTTCGAACTCACCGTTTTCCTGCGCCAGACGCTGCAGCTGGCGCATATAGTCCTCCGTCGCCTCGCGCAGTTCCTGCATCAGCTCGGCAATCTCCTCATCCGAGGCGCCGTTCTTCATTGCCTCCGACAGGCGTTCCTGCGCCCGGCGCATCCGTTCCAGCGCATCGGCCAGCGTGCCTTCTTCGATGATGACCGCCAGATCCCACAAAGCCTGCGCGATCTCTTCCTGCTGCTTGGGCTTCAGGTCGTATTTGGTGAACGCCTCAAGCCGGCGCAGGGTGACGCGCAGGCGCAGATAGGCGGTGTCCGAACGGAAGAACCCCTCGGGCAAATGCGAGACCGCACGCAGCAATTGGGCAACCCGCGGCGCGTTGTCCCGCGACCACAGCAGGTCGCGGCGCTGCTCGATTACCGCTGCAGCCAGCGGATCAAAGAACCGCCGCGCGGGCAGTTTGGTCATATAAGGTTCGGACTGGCTTTCCTGATCCGCCGCATCCCGTGCCGTCAGGGTGATTGTCACCGGCAGATGCGCCCAGGGATGCTGCGAGAAGTCCTCGATCAGATCCTCGGTGAAATCGGCCCGATCACCGGTGATCGGCATCGGCAGTTCCACCTCAATCGCCTCGCGCGCCTCGGGGGCGACGGTCAGACCATAGCGGCGTTCCACCGCATCAAGGTCCAGCTTGATCGTGGCGCTGCCGGATACCACGCCATAGTCGTCACTGGCGGCAAAGGGCAGCTTCATCTGCCCGCCCGCCTCGGCCTCGGCCACATCCGCGACACCGATGATGGGCGCGGTATCCTGAACCACATCCAGCGCCCAGTCGCGCCCGGACGGGCCAGCGATCCTGAGGTGGCCGGACCGTTCGACCACAAAGTCCTGTTCCGGCTCGGTCGCGTCCTGAGTGCCCAGAGGCGTGGCTGTTTCCGTCAAACTATGGGCGCCGACCTCTCCGTAGAAGCGCAGTGTAATCCGGCTGCCCTGCGGGATCGACAGCGTCGGGTCGTCCTGATCCGCCAAGTAGAGCGTCGGCAGGCCGGTATAGCGCGGCGGCTCAACCCAACCCTCCCAACTTGGTCCCTGGCCTGCGATGGCCGCGCCCGGAGTCATCTCGGCCACCGAGCCGATGCGCCAGAACGAGCCGAACAAGCCCGCAATCACCAGCGCCAGCAGGGCAGAGTATCGCAATGCGTAGGGGTCGCGGTCAGCCAGCCGCAAATCCGGTTTGACCGGATCGGCCTGCGCCGCCCGCTGCGCCATCCGTTTCTGGTGCGCGTGCCACAGGGCAACCGAATCCGCATCCATCGCGCCAATGGCCTGATCGTCCATCAGCGCCTGAATCGGGCGGCCGGGCAGTGACGCATCCAGCCGCATCAGCGCTTCGGTCCGTGATGGCACATGGAATCGCCGCACACCCAGGATCAGCGCCGCAAGCAGCCCCAAAAGGGCCAGCGCGCCCGCGGTCCAGACCAGTTCCACCGGAACATGATCCTGCAGCCCCAGCATCAAAGCGGCCAGAATCGCCATGGAGCCCGAGAAAAACGGCCAGAAGGCGCGCAAAACCTGCTCGGCCAGCATCCCTGCGTGCGTCAGCCACATGGACGGTCTTGGGATCGGTAGGTTCGATCTTGCGGTCAAGGCGGGCCTCCGTCAGCGGGCCCGCGCGGTTATCGCGTCAAAGCCACGTAGGTATGGTATCGCGGTTTATGATTTCGTCAAAGCTTGGCCGTTCACGAATTACGGCAAATTGATCCCCATGCACCAGAACCTCGGGGATCAGGGGACGGGTGTTGTATTCGCTGGCCATCACCGCGCCATAGGCACCGGCGCTGCGGAAGGCGACCAGATCACCGGCCGCAAGCGGTGGCATGTTGCGCTGTTTGGCAAAGGTATCGCCGGTTTCACAGACAGGCCCGACGATGTCATAGGGTTGTTGTTCAACACCCGGCTCGGGCTCCTGAACGGCGACGATATCGTGATGCGCCTCATACATCGCGGGGCGGATCAGGTCGTTCATGGCCCCGTCGAGGATCAGGAAGTCGCGGCCCTCGCCCGATTTCACATAAATCACCTTGCTGACCATCAGACCGGCATTGCCCGCAATCAGGCGGCCCGGTTCGATTTCGATCTCGCAACCCAGATGGCCCAGTGTTTTCTTGATCAATGCGCCATATTCCACCGGCAGCGGCGGCGCGTCATTGGCCCGGGTATAGGGGATGCCAAGCCCGCCCCCCAAATCGAGACGGCGGATGTTATGCCCCTCGGCGCGCAGTTGTTCGGTCAGTTCGGCGACCTTGGTATAGGCCAATTCAAACGGCTCAAGCTCGGTCAGTTGCGAGCCGATATGAACGTCGATGCCGATCACCTCCAACCCCGGCAGGCTGGCGGCATGGGCATAGACCTCGGACGCGCGGGCGATCGGGATGCCGAATTTGTTCTCGGACTTGCCGGTGGCGATCTTGGCGTGGGTCTTGGCGTCCACATCCGGGTTCACCCGCACGGTGATCGGAGCGACCACGCCCAGCTCCAGCGCAACGGCGTTGATAACTTCCATTTCGGGCTCGGATTCCACGTTGAACTGGCGGATGCCGCCAGTCAGCGCGGTGCGGATTTCATCGGCGGTTTTACCGACCCCCGAAAACACGATCTTGTCGCCCGGCACACCGGCGGCCTTGGCCCGCAGGTATTCCCCGCCCGAGACCACATCCATCCCCGCGCCCGCCTGCGCCAACGTTTTCAGAATCGCCTGATTGCTGGCGGCCTTCATCGCATAGCAGACAAGGTGATCTATGCCCTCAAGCGCGTCATCGAACAGCTGGAAATGCCGCAACAGGGTCGCGGTCGAGTAGACATAGAACGGGGTTCCGACGGTGGCGGCGATTTCCGAGATCGGGACATCCTCGGCGTAAAGCGCGCCGTCGCGGTAGAGAAAGTGATCCATGACAGCGCGCTTAGACCAAAACTGCCTGTCGGATCAATGGATTCTGCACGACCCGAAGCGTTCCGTCAGTTGGTTGTCGACACACCGACCCGCGCATAGCCCGAAACCGAGATACCGGACCCACCCGAAGGCTCCTCGGGCTCAGGGCGGGGTTTATACGAAGGATCGCAGGCCGCAAGCACGGCAAGGGACAGGATCAGGCCGATAAATTTCATAGTGTCGTCTTATGCTTAGGAGTTGGCGCAAGGCCGGTGATACCATGCAGATAAGCGCGCGGCGGACAAATTGCAAAGGTGTCATACGCCCAAATAGACGCCAAGACCGCCGCGCCGGACCCCGACACCGCCCCCGACATGGGTGCCGCTGCTGCCGACACCGATATTGGCGCTCATCGTTGGCTGGATCGGCTCACCATCAGCACCGCAGGCGGCCAGGGTAAACCCGGCCAATAAGACAAAACCCAAACGCAAAATTCGCATCATGCCAACACCTTCCGCCGCTTGATCTGGACATGCACCTGACCGGGGCACTACGCCACGGCAGGACTGGCGGGATTTTACCGCATTTTCACACCGTGAACACCAGGAATGTCATCGAACCTCCCACCCACTGTTTTCCCGACCGGACCATGCCGACCGACAGCGATCGTCTGTCTGCGCCTAAGAGCGGCACGCATCGCGGCGGGATTTCTCCAGTTCCTCGACCTGCTTCAACATATCCGCAGAAATCTTTGTTGCGTTTTCAATCGCTGGCGCAAAGTCCGGATTATACAGACCACGTCCATAGACAAGCTGGTAAAGCGTATGAAACGGGTTTGCGTTGCACTCGATGATTGCCGGGCCGGTTTCAGTGACTGCCACATCCCAGCCGAAAACGCCGAATTCAGGGAACAATTCGTGGGCTGACACGCAAGTGTCGACCAGTTCTTCCCAGTTTGGGACGCGAACACCGGCAAATGGCTCCTCAGACACCGGGTGACGCTCGATGGTTTGAGCATCAAGCCCGATGCCGGTCCGCGCTTCGCCCAGAACACCATTATCGTCGATCTGATCCTGAATGCTGCCCTGTTGCCAGAAATATAGCGTGAGCATTCTGGGGCCGACTTGAATCAGGAAAAATGACCAAAATTTGGCGTGACTGTTCACCAGATGGCAGCAATTGGAACTGCGCCCGGAGATCCGGGCGCAGGCTGGAATGTCTCAGACCAGCGCCTTCCACCGTTCGATCTGCGCGCGCACCTGGTCCGGTGCCGTGCCACCGTAGGACTGGCGCGAGTTTACCGAGTTATCGACGCCAAGCACCGTGTAGACATCGTCGGTAATCTCGGCGTGAACCGATTGCATGTCTTCCAGCGTCAGGTCGGGCAGGTCACAGCCTTTGCTCTCGGCCATGGCGACCAGCGAGCCGGTAACGTGGTGGGCGTCGCGGAACGGCAGGCCCGGCACCCGCACCAGCCAGTCGGCCAGATCGGTCGCGGTCGAGAAACCCGAGCCTGCGGCGGCGGCCAGGCTTTCGCGGTTGGCGGTCATGTCCTTGACCATGCCTTCCATCGCCGCCAGCGCCAGCATCCAGTTGTCGGCGGCATCAAAGACCTGTTCCTTGTCTTCCTGCATGTCCTTGGAATAGGCCAGCGGCAGGCCCTTCATCACCATCATCAGCGCAGTGTTAGCCCCATAGATGCGCCCCACCTTGGCGCGGATCAGTTCGGCCGCGTCGGGGTTCTTCTTCTGCGGCATGATCGAAGAGCCTGTCGAGAACCGATCCGACAGCGTGACAAAGCGGAACTGGGCCGAGGACCAGATCACCAATTCTTCGGCAAAGCGCGACAGGTGGACGGCGCAGATCGAGGCGGTGGACAGGAACTCCAGCGCGAAGTCGCGATCGCTGACCGCGTCCAGCGAGTTGGCGGCAGGGCGGTCAAAGCCCAGCGCCTGCGCCGTCATGTGGCGGTCGATGGGGAAGGACGTTCCGGCCAGAGCAGCCGCCCCCAGCGGGGATTCGTTCATCCGGGCACGGGCGTCACGAACGCGGCTCAGGTCACGGCCAAACATCTCGACATAGGCCATCATATGGTGGCCCCATGTCACCGGCTGCGCGGTTTGCAGGTGGGTAAAGCCCGGCATGACCCAATCGGCGCCCGCTTCGGCCTGCGCCAAAAGCGCGCGGATCAGGGCCAGCAGGCCGGTTTCGGCCGCGTCCAGTTGATCACGCACCCACAGTTTGAAATCGGTCGCAACCTGGTCATTTCGCGACCGGCCCGTGTGCAAACGGCCTGCAGGCTCACCAATCACTTCTTTCAGTCGCGCTTCGACATTCATGTGGATGTCTTCCAGCGCGGTCGAGAACTGAAATTCTCCGTTCTGGATTTCTGACAAAACGGTGAGCAGCCCTTCCCGAATAGCTTCAGCGTCACTATCAGTAATAACGCCTGTGGCGGCCAACATGGCGGCATGGGCGCGCGAGCCTGCGATGTCCTGGGCTGCCATCCGCTGATCGAACCCGATCGAGGCATTGATCGCCTCCATGATCGCGTCTGGACCGGCGGCAAAGCGGCCGCCCCACATCTGGTTCGAGGATTGATCGGTCATGTAAGAAAACCCGGAGTTGATATGCGCCTAATTCGTCTGATCCCCCTTTATATGGCCCTTGCGCTGGGTGCAAACGCGGCTTTGGCCACGGATGCGGAAACTCTGGGCCCGCTGCGCGAGGGCACGCTGAAACGGCTGATCCTGCACAAGGAACCCAAACCCCACGAACTGGTCGAGTTTCAGCTGGAAGACGATGGCGGCACCGCAACGCTTGAGGACTATAAAGGCAAGTATGTTCTGCTGAACTTCTGGGCCACGTGGTGTGCGCCCTGCCGCAAGGAAATGCCCCAGATCGCCGAGCTGCAGGCCGAGTTCGGAGGCGACAAGTTCGAGGTGCTGACCCTGGCCACCGGGCGCAACTCGCCCGCCGGTATCAAGAAGTTCTTCGAAGAGAACGGCATCGAAAACCTGCCCCGCCATCAGGATAAAGGCTCGACCGTGGCGCGGGAATTTGGTGTCATTGCCCTGCCGATCACGGTGATCCTTGATCCGGACGGCAATGAAATCGCCCGGCTGATCGGCGACGCAGAATGGAATTCGGACAGCGCCAAGGCGATCATCTCGACGCTGGTAGGCGCTGAAAGCTAAGGAATACGCCATTCCCCGCAAACTGTGCTAGACTGGAACCGGCCCACGATGGGCCGGTTTTTCGTTTGTAACCTTTTGAAAGGGAGGCGACTATGAAACCCGTCGTTCTGTTGATTGGCCGCTTGCCCAACGTCATCGGCGACGTGGCGCGGCAGTTGGATCACATGCCGATCCAATGGTTGGGCGCGCATGATACCGATGAGGTCCGGCGGCAACTGGATGCCGAGCCCCGGATTGTCTGCGCCATCATGGGCGCCGGTCTGGATGACAGGATACGCGGCGAATTGGTGGGCATCATCGCCGCCCGCAGGCCGGATATCTGTATCCACCTCAAGGATCGCGCCTCCGGCCCTGACGGGCTCGTGCCCTTTGTGGAACGTGTCGTGCAGCACGAAATCCTCGACACGCTCGAGACTGGCTGACGCCACGCAACCTTTGACACTGTCCTGACCGCTCTGCACTGTGCCAGCCGGGAGGATGGAATGCCGCTTGAAATACTGCTGGTTCTGGTTGTCGGAGGCATCGTCGGCGTGACGGTGATGCTGCATTTGACCGGGCGGTCCAAGCTGCGCGAACTGACGCCCGGGACCGTGCGCGCGGAATGGCTGCGTCATGCGCCTGACGACGAGATCATCGACATCACGCTTGCCCATGACAAACACGCGGCCCTGATCCGCACCGAGACCGGAAACGGGCTGCTGTGGTCCTTTGGCGCCGATACCGTGGCGCGTCATCTGCTGGATTTCGACTGGCTGGATCACCCCGAGGGTTTCGAGATCCAGTTCCACGAATTCGGCACGCCCAAAGTCATCATCCACCTTGACGAATTCGAACGCCCCCACTGGGAACATCTGATGGACCCCGCATGACCGACCAAATTACCTTTCCCGACGCCGTGCAATGGGCGGTGCCTTTCTTCATCGCCGCCATTCTGGTCGAGTTCCTGTGGATCGCCATCAAGGGCAAAGGCGGCCGGTATGAGACGCGCGATGCGGTGACCTCTCTCATCATGGGCGCGGGCAATATTGCGTCCGGGTTTCTGCTGGGCTTCATCGCATATGCGTTTTTCATGTGGCTGTGGCAGATCACGCCGCTGAATCTGGGCACCTCGATTCCGGTGATCATCCTGTGCTTTGTGCTGGACGACCTGCGTTACTATTGGGTGCATCGGTTCGGCCACCGCATCCGCTGGGTCTGGGCCAGCCATGTGAACCATCACAGCTCGCAACATTACAACCTGACCACCGCGCTGCGGCAGACCTGGACCTACACGTTCACCTTCATGATGGTGGTGCGGGCGCCGCTGATCCTGCTGGGGTTCCACCCGGCGATGGTGCTGTTCGTGGGCGGGCTGAACCTGATCTATCAGTTCTGGATTCACACCGAGGCCATCGGCAAGATGCCCCGCTGGTTCGAGGCGGTGATGAATACCCCCAGCCACCACCGCGCCCACCACGGCCGCAACGCGCGCTATCTGGATTGCAACTATGCGGGCGTCTTCATCATCTGGGACAAGATGTTCGGCACCTTTGTCCCCGAGCAGGAGGATGATCGCGTCGATTACGGGCTGGTCCACAATATCGGCACGTTCAACCCGCTGCGCGTCGCGTTTCACGAATGGGTCAGCATTTGGCACGACGCGACCCAGCCGGGGCTGACCCTGCGCGAACGTCTGGCCTATTGCTTTGCGCCGCCGGGCTACAGCCACGACGGCAGCCGCGACAGCTCAGACCAGATCAAAGCCAAACACCTGGCCCGGCATCCGGAAGATCGCGGAACGCCCGGATTTGAACAATTTGAAGCCAAAACGCACAATACACAGGCAAAACAGGCTTAAATCCGCCTACCCGGCACCCCCCTTTCCTTGAAAGCGCGATTTCACATTCCATATTCAGCGGATGTGACCCGTATCGAGTAGCCGGAGGCCGACATGCCCAGATTGACAACTGTATCAACCGTTCTTGGCCTGGTCGGGCTGGTTCTGGCAATGCTTACGGCGCTGGCGGGCGGCGCGCAGGGCATCATCGCTCTGGGATTTGTCATGCTGGCACTCGGCTTCATGGGCGCCCTGATCGGAGCGGCAACGGCCCTGGGTCGCGTCTGGGAAACGACGCGGTGAACCGCATCAAATTCTCGCTCCTTAACCACAGATTCATAGTTTTGTCCTGAAATCAAACCCCGAGCGGCGACGTAAAGGGAATGGCAAAGCGATGCGGGACAAAAAACAGGCAGACGTGCCCGAGGGGGCGGAAAGCCCGCTGAATGCGGCCGTCGCATCCCGCGACACTTCCACGGTCCAGATGGCGACCGAGGCGGTAAAGCACAAACAGTGCAAACTGGCCTTTCAACCTGTCATGCAGGCGCACCCACCTTTCGGCGTGGCCTTTTACGAAGGGTTCATCCGGGTGCTGGACGAGACCGGGCGGGTCATCCCCGCGCGCGATTTCATGCCGCAGTTGGAAAACACCCCCATCGGCCGGGATCTAGATTGCGTCGCGCTGGAAATGGGGCTGCGGACGCTGGCCAGAAACCCCGACATACGGCTGTCGATCAACATGTCCGCACGCTCGATCGGATATACGCGGTATTCGCGGGTGCTGGACCGGTTCCTAAAAAAAGACGCCAGTATCGGCGAACGGCTGATCCTCGAAATCTCGGAAAGCTCGGCGATGACGGTGCCCGAGCTGGTGATCGATTTCATGGACCGGCTGCAACCGCGCGGCGTCGCCTTCGCGCTGGACGATTTCGGCGCCAGCAACTTCAGCTTCCGCCATTTCCGAGAGTTTCTGTTCGATGCCGCCAAGATCGACGGGCAATTCGTGCGCGGCATCAGCGACAATCCCGACAATCAGGCGCTGGTCCGTGCTCTGGTTGCCGTGGCGCGGGAATTCGAGATTCTGGTAACCGCCGAATCGGTCGAAACCAAGGCGGACGCCGAATTCCTTGTGGCCAATGGCGTGGACTGTCTGCAGGGCTATTTGTTCGGCGCCCCGACCGTCTCGGCCCCGTGGAAAGACCAAAAAGCCCATCAAACCGGCAGCTAACCACGCATGGGTTGCCCTAGGGGCACCCTGAGACAAGGTGACCGTTGCTGCGTTTGCAGCATTACGCTATGCCATATGAAGTTGGAGCGGGGGATCAGCGGGCGCTCTGGTTCACAGGGGCATTGCCTTTGCGATCCGCGCCGTTACGGTTCCCACAGGACCTTGATGGTAAAGGATTGTCTATATGACCAACGTAGTAATCGCATCCGCAGCACGGACTGGCGTCGGCAGTTTTGGCGGCTCGTTTGCAAACACACCCGCACATGATCTGGGGACTGCCGTTCTCGAAGCCGTCGTCGAACGCGCCGGAGTCGAAAAGGGTGAGGTGAGCGAAACCATCATGGGTCAGGTGCTGACTGCGGCTCAGGGTCAGAACCCGGCGCGTCAGGCGCATATCAATGCCGGCCTGCCGCAGGAAAGCGCGGCCTGGGGTATCAACCAGGTGTGTGGCTCGGGCCTGCGTGCCGTGGCACTGGGGGCTCAGCACATTCAGTTGGGCGATGCCGAAATCGTCGCCGCTGGTGGTCAGGAAAACATGACCCTCTCGCCCCACGCCGCCGCCTTGCGCGCCGGTCACAAGATGGGCGACATGAAATACATCGACACGATGATCCGTGACGGCCTGTGGGACGCCTTCAACGGCTATCACATGGGTCAGACCGCCGAGAACGTGGCCGAGAAATGGCAGATCAGCCGCGACATGCAGGACGAATTCGCCGTCGCCTCGCAGAACAAGGCCGAAGCCGCGCAGAAGGCCGGCAAGTTCGCGGACGAAATCGTGCCCTTCACCATCAAAACCCGCAAGGGCGACATCGTGATGGACAAGGACGAGTACATCCGCCACGGCGCCACCATGGAGGCCATGGCCAAATTGCGCCCTGCCTTCACCAAGGACGGTTCGGTCACGGCGGCCAACGCCTCGGGTCTGAATGACGGTGCAGCAGCGACCCTGCTGATGTCGGCGGAGAATGCTGAAAAGCGCGGGATCGAGCCTCTGGCCCGGATCGCGTCCTACGCCACCGCCGGTCTGGACCCGTCGATCATGGGCGTCGGCCCGATCTACGCCTCGCGCAAGGCGCTGGAGAAAGCAGGCTGGTCGGTTGACGATCTGGATCTGGTCGAGGCCAACGAAGCCTTTGCCGCACAGGCCTGCGCCGTGAACAAGGACATGGGCTGGGACCCGTCGATCGTGAACGTTAACGGCGGCGCGATTGCCATCGGACACCCGATCGGCGCATCCGGCTGCCGCGTTCTGAACACGCTGCTGTTCGAAATGAAGCGCCGCGATGCGAAAAAGGGTCTGGCGACCCTCTGTATCGGTGGCGGCATGGGTGTCGCGCTCTGCGTGGAGCGTGACTAAGTGCGTTGAAGATTGAACATAAAAGGGCGTCCGCCGGGCGCCCTTTTTGTTGAAACCAAGCTTTACACCTTAGATGCGACAATATCGCCGGACAGAAAGCCAAAATCGAACACGAAACGATATTGCGCAGAAATCTCTCTCAGAGTAACAGAATTACCAAGCAGACAAAATTGAAGGAGTCCTCAATGGCACGTACAGCACTCGTAACCGGCGGTTCCCGCGGCATCGGCGCAGCAATTTCCAAGGCGCTCAAGGCCGAAGGGTATAATGTTGCAGCCACCTATGCCGGGAACGACGAAGCGGCGGCAAAATTCACCGAGGAAACCGGCATCGCCACCTACAAGTGGAATGTAGCCGACTACGACGAATCCAAAGCGGGCATCGAAAAGGTTGAGGCCGAGGTCGGCCCGATCGACATCGTTGTCGCGAACGCGGGCATCACCCGCGACGCACCGTTCCACAAGATGACCCCGGATCAGTGGAAAGACGTGATCGACACCAACCTGACCGGCGTGTTCAACACCGTCCATCCTATCTGGCCCGGAATGCGTGAACGCAAGTTCGGCCGCGTGATCGTCATCAGCTCAATCAACGGTCAGAAGGGCCAGTTCGCGCAGGTGAACTATGCCGCGACCAAAGCGGGCGATCTGGGCATCGTAAAGTCGCTGGCGCAGGAAGGCGCGCGTGCGGGCATCACCGCCAACGCCATCTGCCCTGGCTATATCGCGACCGAGATGGTCATGGCGGTTCCGGAAAAGGTTCGTGAATCCATCATCGGCCAGATCCCGGCCGGCCGTCTGGGTGAGCCCGAGGAAATCGCCCGCTGTGTGGCGTTCCTGGCCTCCGACGATTCTCAGTTCATCAACGGCTCGACGATTTCGGCCAACGGTGCACAGTTCTTCGTCTGATCCAACAAACCTGTAAGAAATCGGGCCGGTCCTTTTGGACCGGCCCTTTTTTATCCCGTAAGAACGCGCGCGCTGCGCTCAGCGGGAACCAAACAGCCATTTCAGGGCGTTGTTGATTGCGCGAGACCGTTCCAGATGCGCTCGCTGAAAGGCGCGGGCGGTGGCCGGGTTGGTGGTGACCTCAATCATGGCAGTCTTCCTTTCAGTTCAACTCTGTTTGACTTGAACTGAATATGCGCCTTACATTCTAAGCTTACAAACGAGGTTTCTACAGGTTTCAGTTAAGAATTTCTTGACAAATGAGCACACCCCTTCCCCCTCTGACCGCCCTGCGTGCCTTTGATGCTGCCGCACGGCATATGTCCTTTGCCAAAGCGGCGGACGAGTTGCACGTCACGCCCGCAGCGCTGTCCTTTCAGATCAAATCCCTTGAGGAACACCTGGGCCGCCCCCTGTTTCACCGCCTGAACCGCGCGGTGGAACTGACCGAGGCCGGGCGCGCCCTCGCCCCCGGTGCAGCCGAGGGGTTTGCCACATTGCAGGCCGCGTGGCAGGCGACCCGGCGGCAGGGCGACGACACCAGCCTGACGGTGACTGCGGGGCCTGCGCTGACGGCCAAGTGGCTGGCGCCGCGGCTCTATGATTTCGCCCGAACGCACCCCGAGATCGACCTGAAATTCTCGGCCACACTGCGGATCGTGGATCTGGAACGCGATGATGTGGATGTGGCCATCCGCTTTGGTTACGGCCCGGATGACGGGTTGTATTCCGTGCCCGTCCGCAAAGAGTGGCTGACCCCGGTGATGACCCCTGAACTGGCCGAGCGGTTTCCAACCGTCGAAAGCCTGAAGGAGGCACCGCTGATCCATGATGACTCGATAGCGTTTCTGCGACCGCGCTGCGACTGGCCCACCTGGTTCCGGGCGGTAGGGATCGATTTCACGCCCGAGCATGGCGCACGTTTCTCAAACGCCGATCACGCGATCGATGCCGCCGTTGCGGGTGTTGGCGTGGTGCTGGGTCGCCGCGCCATGATCCTGAAAGACATGACCGAAGGGCGGTTGGTGGCCCCATTCAAGGTCGCCATCGAGACCAGCGGGCGATTCCGCTTTCTGTGCCTGCCCGGTGCCGAAAACCGGCCCCAGATCGCAGCGTTTCGGGACTGGTTCGTTGCCGAGATCGAAAAGGCCGCGCATATCTCGGACGAATTCAGGATCATCCCGGTGGAAGACGTCCCTGCCTCATGACCAGAACACGCGCAACAGCCATAGGGTTTATCGCCGTTTTGCTGTGGTCTTTGCTGGCCCTGTTCACCGTCGGGTCATCTCCGACCCCGCCCTTGCTGCTGAACACCATCTGCTTTTCGATCGGAGGCACGCTGGGCCTGATCTGGACCGGGACCAATGGTGGCCTGCGCCAGCTGCGCGCGGTGCCCTGGACGACATACCTGTTCGGCACCGCGGGGCTGTTTGGCTATCACGCGCTATATTTTTCGGCCCTGCGCATGGCCCCGGCAGCCGAGGCCGGGTTGATCGCCTATCTCTGGCCACTGCTGATCGTGCTGTTTTCAGGGCTGCTGCCGGATGAGAACCTGCGCATCGGACATCTGATCGGCGCCTGCCTTGGTTTTGCCGGGGCAGCCGTGATCATAGCCGGGGGCGGCAGCATGGGGTTTGAGGTCGGTCATCTGCCGGGTTATGGGCTGGCGCTGCTCTGCGCGCTGACATGGTCGGGCTATTCCGTCCTGTCGCGCCGATTGGGCGATACGCCGACCAGTTCGGTCGCGGTGTTCTGCATAACGGCGGCGATTGCCTCAGGCCTGCTGCATTTGGCGGTCGAAGACACTGTCTGGCCCGATGATGCCATCGGCTGGATCTCGGTCGTGGCCCTTGGGCTGGGGCCGGTTGGGCTGGCGTTTTATGTCTGGGATATCGGGGTCAAGCAGGGCGACATCCAGATACTGGGCACAGCGTCCTACGCGGCACCCCTGTTGTCTACTCTGGCTTTGGTTGTGGCCGGGATCGCCGCCCCGTCCTGGGGTCTGGCGATCGCGGCGGTTTTGATCACAGGCGGCGCAGCGATTGCCGCGCGGGCCAGTATGAGACGCTAGTTCGACAGTCGCTCGATCTCTTCCTTCAGCCTCAGCTTCTGCTTTTTAAGCTGAGCAATATGGAGATCGTCGATGCCAGGCGAGCGTTGGGCTTGTTCTACTTCAAGACCGAGGTTTTCATGCTTTTTCTTCAGTTCGGTCAGGTGTGCGCTCACGCTCATGGCGATACTCCTCTGTTGGTGTCTGAGTTTCACGTAAGAAGTTGACCACATCGTTTCCACCCTGTCACGCTGCAGACGCACAGATTCTGTCATAAATCCGACAAATTCGGCTGGTTACTGCCTATCGGTCGAAAATGCCGCAGATCGCGGCCCCGTCGCGCAGCACCGAAGAGACCTGAGTCGTATAGCTTTCGCCGTCTTTTTCATGGCGGTCGCCCGCGTGCAAAATCAGCGGTGCGTGCAGCCGAAATGCCGCCCTACCGCCTTTTCTGGCTCGCAAAATGACCAGTTCAGCGCTACGGCCAGTGCGCGCAGCCAGCGGCAGCACCTCAACCGAGCCCAGACGCCCGGTGCAGCCCGCCAGCATGTCGGGCAGACGGTCGGCCTTTTGGATCATGTGCAGATACCCACGCGGCGCAAGGCGTTTGGCCGCAGCATCAAACCAATCAGCCAGCGGCGTCTCTTCCCCCAATGCCACGCTGCGTCCTTTATCCGTTGCCGGGCTGTGCGCACCCGCAAGATAATAAGGCGGGTTGGCGATCACGTGGTCGAATTGCCTCTGCTTCAGATCGGCGGGCAGAGCGTTCAGGTCCGCTTCGATCACCTCCAGCGGCGCGCCGTTTTCAACAGCGTTACGACGCGCAAGACCGGCATAAGGTGCTTGCAACTCCACGCCGACCCCCTGCACCCCCGGTACACGGGCCAACAGGCACAGGATTGCCGCTCCGGCGCCACAGCCCAGCTCCAACACGGTGTGACCACGTGTCGCCGGAACCGATGCCGCCAACAGCACCGGGTCAACTCCGGCGCGATAACCTGCACGCGGCTGCCAAAGGCGCACACGTCCATTCAAAAAATCATTACGGGTCAAGTCACTATCGGGGAACTGGGTCATCGTCCCAACGGGATGTCATTGTCGCGCATCACGCGTTCCGCACGGGTCAGATCATCTGTGCGCACCATCAGGCGGCGCGGGAAGATTCCGATGCCACCTTCGAGGATGCTCATATTTACGTCCATCTGAAAGCAGTCTATATCCTCTCCCTCAAGAAGGGCCGAAGCAAAGGCCAGGATCGTTGGATCGGTGCTGCGCAAAAGTTCTTTCATGGGACGGATGTAAGGGCAAGGACCGCCGAAAGTCGAGCCTTGTATCAGGAGTGTGATGGATATCGACACGATCACGAAACCGCATGAACGGCTGGCGGAAATTCTGGCTGGCGAAATGGACGCGGTCAATGAGCTGATCCGCACGCGCATGGCCTCTGAGCACGCGCCGCGCATCCCCGAGGTTACCGCACATCTGGTTGAGGCCGGTGGCAAGCGCCTGCGCCCGATGCTGACATTGGCGGCCGCGTGGTTGTTCGGATACAAGGGCGACCACCATGTGCGTCTGGCCGCGACGGTCGAATTCATCCACACCGCCACCCTGCTGCACGACGACGTGGTGGACGAAAGCGCCCAACGGCGCGGGCGGCCCACGGCGAACCTGTTGTGGGACAACAAATCCAGCGTTCTGGTCGGCGATTATCTGTTCTCTCGCAGCTTCCAGCTGATGGTCGAAACTGGTTCTCTGCGGGTTCTGGACATTCTGGCCAATGCCTCGGCCACCATTGCCGAGGGCGAGGTGCTGCAAATGACCGCCGCAACCGATCTGGGCACGGATGAGGCGATTTACCTGCAGGTCGTGCGCGGTAAAACCGCTGCGCTGTT
The DNA here is from genome assembly GCF_056540565.1 of Ruegeria sp. AM9. Lineage (NCBI taxonomy): Bacteria > Pseudomonadati > Pseudomonadota > Alphaproteobacteria > Rhodobacterales > Roseobacteraceae > Ruegeria > Ruegeria sp. AM9. Next base: position 101,041 of record NZ_JBQFWY010000007.1, on the reverse strand, counting down.
CTCGGCTGCAACCGAGGTCGGCGGTGTGATCGCCGGCGCCTCCGAAGAGCAGGTCAAGGCGCTGTACGACTATGGCGATGCGCTGGGTATCGCCTTCCAGATCGCGGATGATCTGCTGGATTATCAGGGCGATAGCAAAGCCACCGGCAAAAATATCGGTGACGATTTCCGTGAACGCAAGCTGACCCTGCCGGTGATCAAGGCCGTGGCGCAGGCAACCCCCGAAGAACACGCTTTTTGGGAGCGCACCATTGGCCGAGGCCGTCAGGAAGACGGTGATCTGGACCACGCGCTGAGCCTGATGGGCAAATACGGCACTCTGGACGCCACCCGCGCGGATGCGTTCGGATGGGCCGCCAAGGCCGAGGCCTCGCTGGACGCCCTGCCCGATCACGAGATCCGCACCCTGCTACGTGATCTGGCCGATTACGTGGTCTCGCGCCTCAATTAAGCTGTGTTGCGCGGCACCACCAGTCGGGATGGGCCGCGCCGATCTCATAGGCCGCGAAATGCGCGTCTTTCATCGTTGGATATAGCGCGAAACAGGTCGAACCTGAGCCCGACATCCGGGCAAGAAGGCTATTCTTAGTATCTTCCAGTTCCTCAAGCACACGGGCCACGTCCGGGGCCAACCCGGTGGTGGGCGGTTCAAGGTCATTGCGCTGATCCTGCAACCATGCCGCACAGTCCTCGGGAGCATCGAATTGCGGTATCGTGCCCGGCATGGGTGGGTTGTCTCGGCTGGCCAAAGCCGAGAACACCGCGCCTGTGGGCACTTCGACGCCGGGATTGACCAGAAGGGCAGGCAAAGGGGGCAATTTGACTGGGTCCAACTGCTCACCGATACCGCGCATCCGCGCACCGGCGGCCAACACGCACACAGGAACGTCCGCACCCAATGACAATGCGGTATCCGGCGAGACAGCCCCCCCCTGATCCGCAATCATCCGCAGCGTCGCCGCAGCGTCGGACGAGCCCCCGCCGATCCCGCCGCCGTGGGGCAGCACCTTGTTCAGGTCGATATGCCCGGTCCAACCCGCAGCCTCGGCGGCTTTCCAGACCAGATTGCGGTTGTCCGTGGGCACACCCGCCGCATGTTCACCGGTGACCGCCATCGACAATCCGAGGCCGGGCGTGAATTCCAGCGTGTCGCCGATATCCGCGAACACCACCAGCGAATCCAGCAGGTGATAGCCGTCCGGCCGCTGGCCGGTGACGTGCAGGGTCAGGTTGATCTTGGCGGGCGCGAAGGCCTTAATTGCCATTGGCGACCTTCAGCGGCTCGGCCCCTTCTTCGGCCAGAACCGCATCCAGCCCGATTTCCAGCTTGCGACGGATGCGTTCGGGGTCGGCCTCGCCATCCGTATCTTCGGGGTCGATGAAGGACAGGGCGCGGCTCCACTGAAATTCAGCCTCGCGCGCGCGACCTACAGCCCAGTAAACATCGCCCAGATGGTCATTCACCACCGCATCGACCGGCATCAGCTCGACCGCGCGTTCCATATGCTCGACCGCTTCGTCATAGCGGCCCAGACGGAACAGCACCCAGCCCAGACTGTCGACGATATAACCGCTGTCAGGCCGCGCCGCGACGGCGCGTTCGATCATGTCCAGCGCCTCGTCCAGTTTCTCGCGCCGTTCGACCAGCGAATAGCCCAGATAGTTCAGTACCTGCGGCTGATCCGGGTTCAGCTCCAGCGCGCGGCGGAAATCGGCCTCGGCCTGATCCCAGTTCTTCAACCGCTCATGCGAGATACCGCGGGCATAGTGCAGGAACCAGTTGCCGCCCGTGCTGCCCTCGGTCAGGTCAATCGCCCTGTCATAAGACACAACAGCGGCCGCGTATTCCTCTTGCTGGCGCTGCAGATCGGCCAGCGCCACATGCACGCTGGGCAGGTTCGGGCTTTGGCTGGCCAGTGTCTGCAGCACTTCGGCTGCGGCATCTTTCTTGCCCCAGCGGCTGAGCACCTCTGCCCGGCCCAGCTCGGCGGCGTGGTAATCGCTGCTGCTGGGCGGCACCTTGCGATAGGCATCCACCGCAAGATCATATTGTTCCAGATCGTCCAGCAACTCCGCGCTCAGCAGGATCGCATCCACGTGGTCCGGGCGCAGGAATGCGGCGATGCGCACATAAAGCAGGACATAATTCTGCGCCGCTTCGTTGCTGAGCGCGGCACCGACGGAAAAGAACACTTCGGCCATCCCGTCCTGAGCCGATTGCGCATGGGTGAACGGCAACGTTTCACCGGCGCTCAGACGCGCGACATAGCCCTCAATGGACGGATCGCTGCCGGCGGCAAAGACCTCGGCCAGAAACTGCAATGCGTCGTCATGGCGATCCAGTTGCGACAGGACCTCGGCCCGGGCCAGGGCCGCGCGGCGCGAAAAGCGGGACACGGCGCCGTTATGCGCCGTAAACACCTCTTCGGCGCCTTCGAAGTCACCCACCGACGCCAGCGCCAGCGCCTTGTGATACAACGCAAAGTCCCGCAGCCCGTCCTGCGTGGCGACCTCATCGAATTGCTCCATGGCGCGGGTCATGGCGCCCTGCCCCATATAGGCCCAACCCATCATCAGACCGTCGACCAAAGGCCCCACACCCTGCGTTTCGTGATCCAGGGCCAACAGCTCGTCCAGCTTGCCTTCAGCCCCCAGATTGGCGGTGATCACCATCCGCGCCGTCTGGCTGGGCAGACCCATATCCTCGATCACCTGGGCCACCGGCAGCGCGCGCTGTACCTCGCCCAGAGACAGGCGGGCAACGACAACGCTTTCCAGCAGGGTTGCATTTTCGGGATCGGCCTTGAGGGCCCGGGCATAGTATCTTTCGGCCGCGGTATAGTCGTTCTCGTAAATCGCCTGACGACCGGCCAGATAGGCGCCGGACCCGTTATCCGCTTGAACCGGAAGTACAAAAGACGAGGTGAACAGCACAGCCAGCGCTGCGCGACGAACCAGAGAAACCACCACAATCCTGCCTTGCTATTCTTGTCTGCGCAACAAGCTAGGGCTTTGGCTGGGAAGAGGCAATGGCAGAGCCTTCACGACCCTGCCAGTGCCCGGATTTTCGCTTACATATTGGGATAGTTCGGGCCATCCCCGCCCTGCGGCGTGGTCCAGGTGATATTCTGGCTGGGATCCTTGATATCGCAGGTTTTGCAGTGGACGCAGTTCTGGAAGTTGATCACGAATCGCGGACCTTCTTCATCCTCGACCATCTCATACACACCCGCCGGGCAGTATCGCTGCGCCGGTTCGTCGAACTTGGGCAGGTTGACCTTCACCGGAACTTCGGGGTCGGTCAGCTTCAGATGGCAGGGCTGGCTTTCCTCGTGGTTGGTCATCGCAAACGAGACGTTGGTCAGACGGTCGAAGGACAGTGTGCCATCGGGCTTGGGATAGTCGATGGGCTGATGCTTGCTGGCCTCTTCGGTCGACAGGGCGTCGTTCTTGCCGTGACCCAGAGTGCCCAGCAGCGAGAAGCCCAGCGTGTTGGTCCACATGTCCATGCCACCCAGCACCAGGCTGGCGGTCAGGCCGTATTTCGACCACAGCGGCTTGACGTTACGCACCTTCTTCAGGTCGCTGCCAATGGCGCCTTCGCGGACGTCGACCTCATAGGCAGTCAGCTCGTCGCCCGAACGGTCGGCCTTGATGGCATCGAACGCAGCCTCGGCTGCGGCTTTGCCGGACAGCATCGCGTTGTGGTTACCCTTGATACGCGGCACGTTGACCATACCCGCCGAGCAACCCAGAAGCGCCACACCCGGCGCCACCAGTTTCGGCATCGACTGCCAGCCGCCCTCGGTGATCGCGCGGGCGCCGTAGGCCACGCGCTTGCCGCCTTTCAGCAGCTCGGCCACCATCGGGTGATGTTTGAAGCGCTGGAACTCCATGTACGGATACAGGTGCGGGTTCTTGTAGTTCAGGTGCACCACGAAACCGACATAGACCTGATTGTTTTCTAGGTGATAGATGAACGACCCGCCGCCCGCGTTGCTGCCCAGCGGCCAGCCCATCGTGTGCGTGACGCTGCCTTCCTTGTGCTTGGCCGGGTCAATCTCCCAAATCTCTTTCATGCCGACGCCGTATTTCTGCGGCTCTTTGCCGGCAGACAGGTCGTATTTGGCGATCACTTCCTTGGACAGCGAGCCACGGACACCTTCCGACAGGAAGACATATTTGCCGTGCAGCTCCATGCCCGGCTCGGTGCCCGGGCCGTACGATCCGTCGGGTTCCAGACCGAACACACCTGCAACGACGCCTTTGACCTCGCCGTTGTCGCCGTAGACCAGCTCGGAACAGGCCATACCTGGGAAGATTTCCACGCCCAATTCTTCAGCCTGCTCGGCCATCCAGCGGCAGACATTGCCCATCGAAACAATATAGTTGCCGTGGTTGTTCATCAGCGGTGGCATCGGCGCGTTGGGGATGCGGATTTTACCGGCCTCACCCAGCATGTAGAAATTGTCTTCGTGCACCGGCACGTTCAGCGGTGCGCCCTTTTCCTTCCAGTCCGGGATCACCGCGTCCAGGCCGCAGGGGTCCAGAACCGCGCCCGACAGGATATGCGCGCCCACTTCCGAACCCTTTTCCAGAACGACGACGTTCAGGTCCGCGTCCAGCTGCTTCAGACGGATGGCCGCCGACAGGCCCGCAGGGCCTGCACCCACGATCACCACATCGTATTCCATCGCTTCGCGTTCAATCTCGGCCATCGCGGGCTCCTTAGCTAACTTTCCGAATTGGCGCTTTCACTGCGTGGTCTGCGCAATATTGTTTCAAGGCTGATTACATGGTCTGAAAGACCTTGGTCAATCAAAACACGGCGTAACATTGCTGCAATGCGGCAGTTATGCCTCGGGGGCGTCCCCCATGAGGTATCTGGGACCGCTACCATGGGATTTGGCGCGGTCGTCGCGGTTGTAAAGCGCACATTTCGGCAGGCTCAGGCAGCCGCAGCCGATGCAGCCGTCAAGATTGTCGCGCAACCGCGTCAGGGTATCGATTCGCTGGTCCAGATGGGACCGCAGGCCGATGCTGATCCTTTGCCAGTCTTTCGGCGTCGGCGTGCGGTTCCCCGGCAAGCCCGACAGAACCTCGCGAATCTCGGGCAGGGTCAGACCGAACTGCTGGGCGATCATGATGAAACTCAGCCGCCGGATGTCGGCGCGCTGATAGCGGCGCTGTCCGCCCGCGTTGCGCCAGGGCGCAATCAGCCCCTGCGCCTCGTAGTACCGAATGGCGGAAACCGCCAACCCGGTGCGCCGCGCCAAGGCACCAATCGCCAACCCTTCGGATATTGCCATACCGCCCTCTCAAAAATTCCTTGACCTAAAGTTAGGTTTAGAAATTACGGTGAGTCGGAACAAGCCCCAATTCGCAAAGGAGATCCCATGATGGCGACGCTTGAACACACCAATTTCACCGTCCGCAATCCGCAGGCCTCGGCCGCGTGGATGCACAAGGTGTTTGGCTGGAAAACCCGTTGGGAAGGCCCCGCCATCGCGGGCGGATACACGGTTCATGTAGGCAGCACGCATACCTATCTGGCGCTTTATGCGCCCAGCGACCCGAAACCCTCGGATGAAAGCAGCTATGACATCGTTGGAGGTCTGAACCACGTGGGCGTATTGGTCGAAGATATCGATGCCACCGAGCAGAAAGTGATCGATGCAGGGTTCACCCCCAAATCCCATGCCGATTACGAACCCGGCCGCCGGTTCTACTTCAACGATGACAATGACATCGAATTCGAGGTGATTAGTTACGCCTAGGCCGTAATCCGCCCGTTGCAGGGCCATGCCCTCTTGCATTTCACGCCTCATTTGGGTCAGGTATTTGCCAACCCATCAAATCGCCCCGACGCTGGTTCCATGCGGCGGGGCGCATCACTTTATGCGTGGACGACAAGAGTATGGAAAAGATTCCCATGACGCCTGCGGGCAATGCCGCGCTCGAGGCAGAGCTGAAAAACCTGAAATCCGTCGAGCGCCCGGCGATCATCGAAGCCATCGCCACAGCGCGTGAACTGGGCGACCTGAAGGAAAACGCCGAATACCACTCGGCGCGCGAAAAACAGGGCTTTATCGAAGGCCGCATCAAGGAACTGGAAGGCATCCTGTCGCTGGCCGATGTGATCGATCCGGCCAAGCTGTCCGGTGCGATCAAGTTCGGCGCCAAGGTCACGCTGGTCGATGAAGACACCGACGAGGAAAAGACTTGGAAGATCGTGGGTGAGTATGAGGCCAATATCGAAAACGGCCTGCTCAACATCAAATCGCCCATCGCCCGCGCCCTGATCGGCAAGGACGAAGGTGACAGTGTCGAGGTGCGCACCCCCGGTGGCGTGCGGTCTTACGAAGTGCTGAGTATCGAGTACGCCTGACCGGAGCGTCCCCATGTCCGAACCCACGCCCGAGCAGGAACCCGAGCGACCGACCTCGCTTGGCATCTATGACAAGCCGTCGCGCCCAGCAGTGACCGAGATCGAGATCGCGGCCATCGCGCTAAGCGTGATCTGGTTGGTGGTGTCGGTGGTGTTTCTGGTGCTGCCCGGCCAGACGCAGGGCGGTGGATTCGTCGTGACCCTGCTGGCGGTGTTCATGCCGGTGGCGATGATCTGGGTTGCCGCTACCGCGATGCGCGCCAGCCGCGTGATGCGCGAGGAAAGCGAACGCCTGCAGACCGCGATCGACGCGATCCGGCAGACATATGTCATTCAGCAACAGCGTGCGGCCAGTTCCTTTGAACCGGCGGTCAGCAAGAAACTGGATGAAATCGCCAAGGCGACAAAAAAGACGGAAAGCGCGCTGGCGACGTTTTCGACCAAACGTACGGAACCCGCGCGCGCCGCGACCCCGAACGGCGCCGGCGACCAGACAGCACTGGAACTGGGTACGCAGGCCGAGGACATAGCGCCGCCGCTCAGCACCGATATCTTCATTCGCGCGCTGAACTTCCCTGAAACCCAGGACGATACCGAAGGGTTCAACGCCCTGCGTCTGGCCCTGAAGGACCGCAAGACCGCGCAGCTGGTTCAGGCGTCGCAGGATGTTCTGACCCTGCTCAGCCAGGAAGGCATCTATATGGATGACCTGCGCCCCGACATGGCCCGGCCCGAGGTCTGGCGGCAGTTCGCGCAAGGCGCGCGTGGGCGTTCGGTGGCCGCTCTGGGCGGTATCCGCGACCGCTCGTCATTGGCGCTGACGGCGGCGCGGATGAAACAGGACCCGATCTTCCGCGATGCCGCGCATCATTTCCTGCGCCGCTTCGATCACATGATCGTGGCCTTTGAACCCGAGGCCAGCGATGCCGACCTGACCGCTCTTGGCGAAACCCGCACGGCGCGGGCTTTCATGCTGCTGGGGCGTGTGGCCGGGACGTTTGACTAAGGCGCGGTGACAGGCCAGCTCATGCGCGTGGCGCTGCTGAATCCGAACAGATACTGAAACGGACCGGTCTTTTCCTTGCTGACGGCTTTGAACCCTTCGCGTTCATACAGGGCCCTTGCGCGCGGATTGGTGTCAATCACGTCCAGTTGCACCTCTGACATGCCCGACTTGCGGGCGTGATCCTTGATCGCGGACAGCAGCGCGGTTCCAACCCCCTGCCCGCGTGCTTCTGCGGCCACAAAGATACCGTCCATCTGGAACACGCCGGGTTGCAGACCGCGTTCCAGAACGCTCAGCACCAGACCCCGCCATGTGCCGCCAAACCAGCCATAGATCTTTGCCATATCGGACAGGCTGCCTTCGATCAGCCCGCCGTTCTGGGTTTTGAACCCTGCCAGCCCCAGCATCCGGTCTGAATTGTCCCGCGCGACCAGGGCAAATTTCGGGTTTATGGCATGTTCAATGAAAGCCAGACCCTTTTTGTCCGGCCCCATGACCCTGTGCAGCTTGGCTGCGAAAGCCTGCCAGAACAGGGCTGAGGCCTTTGGTCGTTCAGCCTCGGCGAAGCCCTGTTCGATCCTGACAGTCACAACCCAAAGCTTCCGTAGGGAATGAACCGGACCATATCGCCCGGTTTGATGTGGCGCGCGCCGTCCTCGATCTCGACCAGTCCCTCGGCCCAGCTGAGCCCGCTGATCCGGCCCGACCCTTCCGAGGCAAACACCTCGGCCCGGCCATCGCGGACGCGGGCGCGCAGGTATTCACGGCGGCCGGGTTTCTTGCGTTTCTCGAACGCGGCGGGCAGGTCAAAGCCTTGCGGGGCCTGCCAGCCCTCACCGGCCATCAGGCCCAAGGCCGGACGGGCAAAGATCAGCGTGCAGACCATGGCCGCCACCGGATTGCCCGGCAGGCCGAAGACCGGCGTTCCCTCCCACATGCCCAGCGCCAGAGGCCGCCCGGGTTTCAGCGCGATCCGCCATTCCTGCATCGCGCCCGCCTGCCGCAACAGGGCCGAGACGTGATCTTCGTCCCCTGCCGACGCGCCGCCGCTGGTCAGGACCACATCCGCCTGCTCTGCCGCTTGGTTCAGGCGGTCACGCAGGGCGTCACGGTCGTCTTCGACGCGCCCCATATCCACCGGCTGAAACCCCATTCGGGCAATCAGCGACAGCAGCATCGGGCGGTTGGCGTCGAATATCTGGCCCGGACCGGCGGGCTCTCCGGGTTCGACCAATTCGTCCCCAGTGGACAAAACGGCCACCCGCAGCGTTTCCCGGACAGGCACCTCGGCAAGGCCCGTCGCAGACAGCAAGGCCAAATCGGCAGGTGTCAGCCTGCGCCCGGCGCACAGAACCGGATCGCCCTCGGCCACATCCTCGCCCGCGCGGCGCGTGTTGGCGCGGTGTTTCAACGGACCGTGAAAGGCGATGTGGCCGTCCTGAACGGTGACGTCTTCCTCAAGAATGACGGTATCCACACCCGCAGGAAGGGCCGCGCCGGTCAGCACGCGCAGCGCATGGCCGTCAGGCACCGCCCCATCAAACGGAATGCCCGCCGCCGCGCGCCCCGGATGCAGGGGCATCACTTGCGGCCCCTCGGGCGCGGCACCGGCAAATCCATAGCCGTCCACCGCCGTATTCGGCAGCGGCGGGTTCGAGCGTTTTGCGATCACATCCTCGGCCAGAATGCGCCCGGTTGCCTGCTCCAACGGTACGGTTTCGGCGCCCTTCACCGCCGTCAACCTTTGGCGCAGCAGGGCCAGCGCGTCGTCCACCGGTGTCCAGTTCACTCCGGCGGGCAGCGCAAAACAATCGTTGCGCAGAGGCGGAGGTGCAATGTTTGGCTTGGTCATAATCCGACCTCCTGCAGGATAAAATCCGCAATGGCGGCGGTGTCATCCAGATCAAATACGGGGCAATCCGCGGTCAGCGGCGTATCGCTGGCCACGGCGCGAATGGTTGTGTTTTCGGGCGCCATCAAAGCGTTTTTGGCCTCGACCCGAAACGCCTCGACCTTGGGATGGGCTTCGCGTTTGAACCCCTCGATCAACACAAGATCAACAGGTGACAGCCGCGCGAGCAAATCATCCAGAGACGGCTCGGGCGCGCCTCGCAGTTCCTGCATGATGGCGATGCGCTGGCCCGAGGCCAGCAGCACCTCGGACGCGCCCGCGATGCGGTGGCGATAGCTGTCGGTGCCCGGCTGATCTACGTCGACGCTGTGATGGGCGTGTTTGAGGGTCGAAACGGTGAAACCCCGTCTGGTGATCTCGGCCACCAACCGCTCCATCAGCCCGGTTTTGCCCGCGTTTTTCCAACCGGTGACGCCGTAGACCCTCATGCCTGCTCCAACAGCTTTTCCGCCCGCGCCAGATCGCCGGGCGTGTTGACGTTGAAGAAGGGATCGAACGGTTCGGCGTCGAACAGGGCCTCGCGCCCGTCATGTTTGTCCGTCCACAGCACGACTTTGCGCAGCCCGTGGTTCAGCGCATCGCGCAGATCATCGCGCAACGCCACCGGCCAGAGGCCAAATGTCGGGTGCCGATTGATACGCTTTCCGCCGCCAGACTTCAGCATTTCATCCCCTGTGCGCGGTGTGGTCGCCAGAACCAGCGGATGTGCCTGCCCCTCGGCAGCCTGCATAAGACGGACCACCAGATCGCGCGGAAAGAACGGCGTGTCGGCGGCGGCAGTGACGATACAGTCAGCGCCCTGATCAGCCGCCCAATCCAACCCCGCCAGAACGCCCGCCAGAGGGCCTGCGAACCCTTCGATCGTGTCGGATAGGATGGGCAGGTTCAGATCAGCGAACCGTTCGGGATCACCATTGGCGTTCAGCGCAAGGCCATCGACCTGAGGGGCCAGACGGTCGATCACGTGGGACAGCAGGCTCTGCCCACCGATCTGCAACAGGCCCTTGTCGCCGCCACCCATTCGAGTGGCCAGACCGCCTGCGAGGATAACTCCGAGAGGGCGGGTCATGTTGTTCCTCCGATTTCTGGCCATTTTTTAAACTTTTCCAGTGGAAGAAAGACCAAAGAACCGACGCAGAGGCCAAACAGAATGTACCATATGCTTGTGGGCACCCCTGTAAATTCGGCCAGAACGCGGCTTAACCGATAATAGGCAGACAGAAAAACGACCACGGCACCAAGAACAAAAAGGGCGCAAAAGTAACGCCGAAATCTGCGCGCCGATTTCCGTGTCTCTTCAGAAAACTCCAAAGAGTTGGGCAAACCGTGAAGTAAAACCCGTTGAAGGGCGACGTTCTGTTGCTGCGTCAACAGCCCCCAAGACTGCCATCCCAACCGAAAAGGGGCGCTCAGGTCGAATGTCCCAATGTACTCAGCGGGTTCCCAACCCAATCGGCGAAGAACATTGGGCTCTAATCGTGTCATTCCCTCTAAAACACCTCGTTTGCTGCGTGCGTAGCTTCGCAGCATCAGAAAACCCAATGGCAAAATGCTGATTATCAAAACGAACAATGCGAAAGCGTAGAGTGTTTCAATAATCATCCCGCACTCTTCCTGCGATGTTTCTTGTCCTCAACCGCCACGGTCGCCGGGTCCACGTCGCGGACCAGCCGATCTTCGCCGGACAGGCACACGAACCGCTGCCCGCGCATCCGGCCGATCAGGGTCAGGCCGACCTCGCGGGCAATCTCGACACCCCAGGCGGTAAAGCCCGAGCGGGACGCCAGAACCGGGATGCCCATCATTGCCGTCTTGATCACCATTTCCGAGGTCAGACGGCCGGTGGTGTAAAGGAGCTTGTCCTCCGCCGCCTCGCCCTCGGACAGCATCCAACCCGCAATCTTGTCGACCGCGTTGTGGCGGCCCACGTCCTCCATATAGACCAAGGGTCGGTTTTGGCGGCACAGGACCGTGCCGTGGATCGCGCCCGCTTCAAGGTACAGCGAGGGCGTCCGGTTGATCTTGGCGGCCAGATCGTAAAGCCACGAGGTTCGCACCTGAACCTGCGGCAGGCGGACGTCCTCCAACCCCTCCATCATGTCGCCGAACACCGTGCCCACAGCGCAGCCGCTGGTGCGGGTCTTTTTCCTGAGCTTGTCCTCGTACGAGGTTTCACGCGCAGTGCGGACGATGACGGTTTCCAGATCGTCATCGTAATCAACGCGGGTGATCTGGTCATCGGCCAGCAACATGCCCTGATTGCGCAGAAAGCCCAGCGCCAGATATTCCGGATAATCGCCGATGGTCATCGCCGTTACGATTTCCTGCGCGTTGAGGAAAATCGTCAGCGGGCGTTCTTCCACGACCGAGATCTGGCTGACCTCGCCGTTCTGGTCGACGCCTTCAACCGCACGGGTCAGGCGGGCCGCACCCGGGTCGGGGGCGATGATGTAGTCCGAGACATCCAGTTCCGTGGCCAATTGCAACCCTTTCCCAAGACCGTTAGTGCTGCGGGCAACACCATAGGATTTAGCCATGGCAGACACCACATCCAAGTCGTACTTCTGGAAGGGTTTTCGCGACGGGTCACCGTTCATCTTTGTCGCAATCCCCTTCGGCACCCTGTTCGGCGTTTTCGCGACCGAGGCCGGGTTGGATATCGTCCAGACCATGATGCTCACCTCAACGGTCTTTGCCGGGGCTGCGCAATTCGCCGCCCTGCAATTGTTGCAGGACCAGACCCCCACCGCCATCATTCTGATCTCAGCGCTGGCAGTGAACTTGCGGATGGCAATGTACTCGGCCTCGCTGACGCCGTTTCTGGGGGCGGCACCCCTGTGGCAAAGGGCCTGTGCGGCCTACCTGACGGTCGATCAGTCCTATGCCTGTTCGATCGTGCAGTTCGAAAAAGAGCCGAAGATGACCGTGCCCCAGCGCATGGCCTATTTCGTAGGCTCGGTCACCCCGATTACACCGCTTTGGATTCTGGCCACCTATCTGGGTGCGGTTCTGGGGACGCGCATTCCCGAAAGCTGGGCGTTGGACTTTGCCCTGCCGATCACCTTTCTGGCCATGATCGGTCCGATGATGCGAACCTTTCCCCATGTGGTCGCCGCGCTGGTGGCCATTGTCGTTTCGTTGCTGACCGTGGCCCTTCCGTACAATCTGGGCCTTTTGATCGCAGGTTGTGCCGGGATGATCGCAGGCGCTCAGGCTGAACTGATCGCCCAGCGCAGAAAGGTCGACGCATGACCCATCCCGATCCCGTCACGATCTGGACGATCATCATCGGACTGGCCGTTGGCAGCTATGCCCTGCGCTTTGTCTTCATCGGTCTGGTCGGAGACCGCCCGATGCCGCCGTGGCTGCTGCGCCACCTGCGCTATACCGCCGTGGCCATCCTGCCGGCGCTGATCGCGCCGCTGGTGGTGTGGCCAACCGCAACCGGCGGGCAGCCGGACGCACCGCGCATGGCTGCGGCCGCAGTTGCCCTGACAGTTGGACTGATCACGAAAAACGTGCTGGCGGCCATATTTTCCGGGGCCGGAACCCTCTATGGGCTGTTGTACCTATTGGGGTAAGGCCACGTCCTGCTGGTTCAGAACGGCGTTGTTCGCCGCCAGACCCTTTTGCAGATCGGCGTCGTCATTCTCGCGGTATTCGCTGGTGACCACCCCCGGCAACTCGCCGAATTGCTCAGACAGTTTGACCGGATAGAAGGTGGTGCTGATCTGCTCGAACCCCGGCACCTGCTGCAACAGCTGAGATGTCGAGTTGGCGCAGTACGCGCTGGACACCGGCCCCATCTGCTTGGCCAGTTGCAGGGCGATCTCGGCCTGTTGCGGCGTGACCTCGATGGTTTGGATTCGTGCAAAATGCGTCTCACGCGCGTGGCTGCTGCGATAGGCGCGCTCGACGTTCGGAGTAATGCCGTACAGCACGTCATTCCTTATCGGCACCACGTCAGCCCGGAACGAACCTGCGGGGTCAAAGATCACCCGCTCACTGCCGCTGATCATCAATGACGTATGAGCACCCGAACCGGTCCGGGTGTTGATCATCGTATAGAGGGTCAGCGTCGACGGCCCCGGATCACGATAGGATCGGGCCACAACTTCCGACTGGTCAGCCTGTGGTCGCTGCGAGCCGGTGCAGCCCGCCACTGTCACTGCCAGCAGGCAGGCAAGCAAAATCCTGATCACGGTGATCCCCGTTTTGGATTAAGAGGCGAAGACCGCCAGGAACAGGCACAGGAAGGCGATGGCAACCACGCACCATGTGGTGGCCTTGATAAAGCCGTTGAAGGTTTTTTCCTGGACGTTGATGTCCATGTCGCCGTGCTTGTATTCAGCCATTGGTCAGAGATTCCCAGTTCGCGTGTTTAAGATGTTGGATAATCGAAAATCATGGGCCTGTCACCACGTCATTCGCGCGCAGGGGGCGCAGACAGGAAGACCGAACAGCCCGGATATCCGAATCCCCAGCGCCAGGGCAGGCCGGAACAGGGGCCGCCACCCAGCCGCACCGCCGCGTGCATCGCTTCGGCAGTGATAGAGTGGGCCGTGCGAATCTGGTCCGGCGTCATGTCGTACCGTTCAGCATATTCGTCGGCATTGTCGACCCCGTGCTGTTTGACGCAGGCGCGCAGCGCATCATCCGCTGACAGGCGCGCGTCATAGCTGTTCCCGGCCTGCGTCGCCCCGCCCGCATTGTGATAGGCGCGGTCATGGGTCACGCAGCAATATTCCCACGGCGGATGTGCTTCGTAGAGTGCGCTGAACTTGGGAAAGGTCTCGGCCACAAAGCGCCAACTGGCCGACAGACCTCCGGAACAGCCATCGGTTTCGAACGACGTTGGTTCCGTGTCCCCACGCTGCGCGATCAGCGCACGGTGGGCAGGCATCTCGATATTGCGCATGAAATCCTGCGCCACGGCGGGGGCCGCCATCAGCGCGAGGATCACAGATAGACTACGGGTTTTCATCGCGCATCGCCTGGGTGTCGACGGTCATGCCGAAGGTGGTCGCCAGCCACAGCAGCAGCCGCTCGGCCGGGCCCATTTCGGCGCGCACCCGCAGCACCTCATTGGCCATCGCGGGGCGGTCGGTGATCAGACCATCCACCCCCATCGAGGCCATGGCCGACATCTGCAGCGGGTCGTTCACCGTCCAGACATAGATATCCTTGCCCGCCGCATGAACCGAGCGCACCAGCCCCGGCGTTGCCATGGCGGCATTGACGGCGATGAAATCACCTTCCAGCCCGGTCAGATCGCCGACGGCCGTCGCGGCCAGAACCCCTGCCCACCAGTCAGGGCGCAGCTTTTTCATCTTTTGCACGGCCGGGTATTTCAGCGACATGGTGGCGATGTCGTCCTGCATCTGAAGCTCTTCCACAAGCGCCGCCACGCGGTTTTCCAGATCAACGTCATGGCCGTAGTATTTCAGTTCGATGATGACCTTGGATTTACCCTTTGCGGCCTCCAGCACCTCGCGCAGAGTGGGCGTGCGTTCGTCGGCATATTCGAGGCCGAACCAGCTGCCGATATCGATCTGAGCGATGTCCTCCATCGTGGCATCCCAGACCTTGAGGTTCACCCCCGCCAGTTTCATGAAATCACTGTCATGGGCGACAATGACCACGTCATCCGCCGTTTCCTGCACGTCGATTTCGACCCAGTCCGCCCCGTCTTCGATCGCTTTCAGCACCGAGGCCATAGTGTTCTCGGGCCGCAGCGCCGCAGCGCCACGGTGGCCGATCACCTCAGCCCGGTCCGGCGCCTGTATGCGTTCCAGCAGATGCTGCCCGAACCACAGCCCGATCAGCACGGCCGCCACGGCGGCGCTGAGGGCGGCGAATAGTGGAACACGCAGGCTGCCGGGTTCAGGATGCGGCGGTTCCTCGGTTCTGATCTCGAAGAACCCGTCCAGCAGCACCGCCAGTGCGCCCAGTGCCGTTGCCGCCAGCACAAGGCCAGCCAAGGACCAGACACCCGCCACCAGCAGGCTGTAGATCAGTGCCAGCCGCAAGTGACTGGAACCTTGCAGCGGTACAATGGCAAACAGCAGCCCCGCTACCCATGCGATCAGGCCCGCAATGATCAGGCGCAGGATCAGCCAGATCGCCAGCTCGATCTTGAGGCGCCCGCGTTTGCCTTCCATCCGGGTGGCGCTGATGTTGAAGGCATGGGCGGGGTGAACGCCTTCGAACAGGACCAGATGCAGGCCCAGCGCCCAAGCCGACAGGCGACGGATCAGAACCCAGGCCATGGCCAGAACCACGGCCCCGATCAGTGCCACCGCAATCCAGAACGACGGCGGGTGGAAGGTCAGATAGTAGTTGATGTCATATTCGGTCAGCGTCCACCACGCGATCACGGCCGCAACGACTGCGAAGGGCAGGACCAAAACCAGGACCCGCAGCACGAAACGCACCGCAAAGCCGAACAGCGCCGGCAGCCGCGACAGGATCAGGCCGATGGCGGAGCTGCCCGCACGCCACGGGTCGGATTCGCCCATCCGCAGCGATCCGGCCATGACCGAGAACACAAACACCTCAGCCAGCAGAAACAGGCTGAGCACGACAATCGCCGCGACAAAGCCCACCGGTGACAGGATGAAGGCGGCAATGGCCTGATCCGTCAGCGCGGTCTGGTTCGACAGCGACACCGCCAGATTGACGGTAATCGCCACCGCCGGTGCGATCAGGGCAACCAGCAACAGGCGCACGGCGATATAGATCGGCACAAAGACACGGCGGCGCGCCCATGCCCCCTTGTAGGCGCTTGTAACGGCTGAGAAATCGGACACGCGGCACCCCCTTGAATGGTGCACTCATTCAAGGCTGCGCCGACGTGAATTGCAAGTCAGGCGGTCAGCTTTCTTCCAGATCCTTTGCCAGCCGGAAACCGATGCGGTTGGCGGGCTTGTCCTCGACCGATTTGGGCAGGGCGCGCAGCATCACGTTCAGCTGGCTGACATGCTGCACCAGTTGGGTCCGCGCCCCGCTCGCGTCCGAGCCGTAATAGGTGATGATATCGGGATCGAAATAGCCCATGCCCTCGATCCGCATGACCCCCGCATCGCCGCCGGTAAAACCCATGGCGACCTCCTGATCGCCGGTCAGCGTCTTTTCGAAGTTCTGGATATAAAGGATCAACCGCTCATAGGCCCATTGCGCCGGGCTTTTGGTCTGAACCGGTTTTTGCAGTGGCTCGGGCAGATTCTTTGCCGCGGACTCGGCGTTGGGGTTCGCGTGGAACTCGTAACACCTGGGCAAAGCCGCCGCTTCTGCCGCCTCGGCCGATGTTTCGATCTGGTCCTGCATGGCCTTACCCTTTGTGCTGAAACTCCCATGCCCCGTCCGCGCGCCGCGTCCGGGTCACGGTTCCAATGTGGTAAAGATGGTTCAGATGTGCAACCGCCTCGACCAGCGCAAGCCCATATTCGCCCTCGCCAATCTGACGTTTGAACAGGGGGGTGAAACACTCGGCGGCGGTTTTCGGTGTATCCAGATAGTCCTGCAAGCGATCCAGCGCGCCGTGGTGATTGTCGATCAGCTGCCGCATCCGCAGCGGCAGGCCGGTAAAGGGCAGCTTGTGCCCGCCCAGCGCCAGATGATCGGGGCGCG
Organism: Ruegeria sp. AM9; assembly: GCF_056540565.1. NCBI lineage: Bacteria > Pseudomonadati > Pseudomonadota > Alphaproteobacteria > Rhodobacterales > Roseobacteraceae > Ruegeria > Ruegeria sp. AM9. The sequence continues at coordinate 84,106 of NZ_JBQFWY010000007.1, read as the reverse complement.
CCAGACCCTGCAGCCGTTCGCAAGCCTCCAGCCATTCGGCCACCGGGTCGGCCATCGGCTCGGTGACATAAACGCCGAGATTGGGGCTGATCGAGCTGAGAATCTGATCCCCGGTGATCACCAGATTGTCATCGCAGCTCCAGAAGGTCGCGTGTTCGGGCGCGTGGCCATTGCCCATATGCACCTCCCAGTCGCGCCCGCCCATGCGGATTACACTGCCCTGTTTGATCCGGGTAAAGCCCAGCGGCATCGGATAGACCGTGTCGCAGAAGTTGAACGGGCGTTCGGTCATGCGTTTGGCAAGCACGTCAGGATGCATCCCCGCGCTGCGGTAATAGTCCAGCGTCTCTTGCGGCCAGGTTTCCTGCACATCCAATTGCAGCATCCGCGAAAACAGCCAGGCAGTGCGAGTCGTGACCAGTTCGGCGCCATGCTCGGACTGGAACCAGCCCGCATTGCCAACGTGATCGGGGTGGTGATGCGTGACCACCACACGGGTCACCGGCTTGCCGCCCAGCGGCCCGGCCATGAGCGTTTCCCAGACCCGGCGGGTCTTGTTCGACGAAATTCCCGTGTCGATCACCGTCCAGCCGTCGCCATCATCCAGCGCATAGATATTGACGTGGTCCAGCGCCATGGGCAGCGGCAGGCGCATCCACAGCACACCTTCGGCGACCTCGATGGCCTCTCCCGGTGCCGGGGGCTCGGGCCAGGGGTATCGGATCGCCAAAGGAGTTTCCCCGTCCATTATACCGCCAATTCCTCGGCGCTGAGGGCATAAAGGTCCCCGGCCCCGTTCTGTGCCTGCGCCAGCAGACCGGCATATTCCGGCAGCAGCGCGTTGATGTAGTACCGCGCCAGTTTGAAGCGCGGACCATTGGGTTCAGCCAATGCGGCCTTGAGGTGGAAATGCGCCCCAAGAACCCGGGCGAAGGCGTGCAGATAGGGCACAGCCCCCGCAAAGCGAGTATTCATGTCGGACTGCGCCACGATCCATTCGGTGGTTTCGCGCAGGCTTTCGGTGGCCTCCCAGACGGGACCGGCCAGATCGGGCAGGGTGGCCCGAGCCTCTTCGGCGTGATCCTCGATCTCATCCAGCAGGCGCGAGGCTGCCTCGCCGCCGTCCATCATCTTGCGCGCCACCAGGTCCATGGCCTGAATGCCATTGGTGCCTTCGTAGATCGCGGTGACGCGCACATCGCGGTAGAACTGCGCCGCACCGGTTTCTTCGATAAAGCCCATGCCGCCATGGACCTGCACGCCGGTCTCGGAGACCCGCATTCCTGTTTCGGTTCCGAAAGCCTTGCAGATCGGTGTCAGCAACGCGGCGCGCGCGCTCCACTCGGCATCACCCGTGGCGTTGCCCATGTCAATGGCGGCTGCATTGGCCAGCATGATCGCCCGCGCAGCAAAAGTATCCGCCCGCATACTCATCAGCATCCGGCGTACGTCCGCATGGTCGATGATCGTGCCCGAGGGCGTCTTGCCCTGCTTGCGCTCCAACGCATAGGCCAGCGCGTGCTGATAAGCGCCCTCAGCAGCGCCAACGCCCTGACCGCCAACACCCAGACGGGCGTTGTTCATCATGGTGAACATCGCGGCCATACCGCCATGTTCCTTGCCCACAAGCCAGCCCTTGGCACCGTCATACTGCATCACGCAGGTCGGCGAGCCGTGCAGACCCATCTTGTGTTCGACCGACACAACCTTCAGGTCATTCGCCACGCCGGGATTGCCGTTTTCGTCGGGCAGGTACTTGGGCACCAAAAACAGCGAAATCCCCTTGGTCCCCGGCACACCGTCGGGCAGGCGCGCCAGCACCAGATGGCAGACATTCTCGGTAAAGTCGTTGTCACCCCACGAGATGAATATCTTTTGCCCCGTCACCGAATAGGTGCCGTCGCCATTGGCCTCGGCTTTCGAGGACAAAGCCCCCACATCCGACCCGGCCTGCGCCTCGGTCAGGTTCATGGTGCCCGCCCATTCGCCCGACATCATCTTGGGCAGGTACAGCGCCTTCAACTCGTCGCTGGCGTGATGCTCCAGAGCCTCGATCTGGCCCTGCGTCATCAACGGCGCCAGCTGCAGCGACAGACAGGCGGCCGACATCATCTCGTTCACCGCAGTGGTCAGGGTCATCGGCAGGCCCATACCGCCATGCTCGGGATCACCGCTCATCCCGATCCAGCCACCCTCGGCGATAGCTTTCCAGCCGTCGGCATAGCCGGGCGAGGTCCGCAGCACGCCGTTTTCCAGCCGCGCCGGTTCCAGATCGCCGGGGCGCTGCAACGGGGCCATCACCTCTTCGCACATCTTGCCGGCCTCGGTCAGGATCGCGCCGACGACATCCTCGCTGGCTTCCGAGAACTTCTCGGTCGCGGCAATCTGATCGAACCCGACCACGTGGCGGAAAAGCAGTTCATAATCGGAAATGGGCGCGCGGTATGGCATGAGTTCCCTCGGGGCTAACTGTATGGTTTTTCGCGGGTGGGGTTGGAAATTGCAATGCCCACCTTTATGCATCCTTGATCAATTCGATTACCTAGCCAGCCAGATGGTACAAGCAATCAAAACGCGGCGTCACCAGACATGATCCCTAACGGCACATTGGATTTGTCCGCCGATCCGGGCGGAATCGCACAGGCGGCAGACCTGCTGCGGCAGGGCCTGCTGGTCGCCTTTGCCACTGAAACGGTCTATGGTCTGGGCGGTGACGCCCGCAATGGCGAGGCCGTGGCCAGCATCTATGCGGCCAAGGGGCGGCCCAGTTTCAACCCGCTGATCGCGCATGTGGCCTCGGTCGCAGCAGCGCAGAGATTTGTCGAATGGTCCGACCGGGCCGAGACCCTGGCCGCAGCTTTCTGGCCCGGTCCGCTGACGATGGTTCTGCCGCTGCGCGACGGGCATGGGATTTCTCCGCTGGTCACGGCGGGGCTGGAGACGCTGGCGGTCCGGGTGCCCGCCCATGGCACCGCGCGGGCACTGCTGGCAGCGTTCGACGGGCCGGTCGCGGCCCCGTCTGCAAACCCTTCGGGCCAGATCAGCCCCACAACTGCCGATCACGTGCGCGCCGGATTGGACGGGCGCATAGCGGCCATTCTGGACGACGGTCCCTGCGGTGTCGGACTGGAATCCACTATCGTGGGACTGGCCGGAGAACCCTCTCTGCTGCGCCCGGGCGGCGTGGCGCTGGAACAGGTCGAATCCGTGCTGGGAACACAACTGCACATTCATCAGGCCGGAGACCTGCTGACCGCGCCGGGCCAGTTGCAGTCGCACTACGCCCCGGACGCGCCAGTACGGCTGAATGCCGGCAACCCGCAAGGGGATGAGGTGTTGCTGGGCTTTGGCCCGGTCGAGTGCGATCTGAACCTGTCGGAAAAGGGCAGTCTGACCGAAGCTGCCGCCAACCTGTTCTCGGCCCTGCATAGGCTGAACGCCACAGGCCGCCCAATTGCGGTGTCTCCGATCCCGGATCAGGGTTTAGGTGCAGCCATCAATGACCGTCTGCGCCGCGCTGCGGCCCCACGCGACAGCTGATCAGGCGCGCCCGGCGCTGGCCGACAGGGTCAGCGGGTCGACACCCAGCGTTGCCAGCGCGGCCTCCCATTTCTCGTCATCGGGCACGTCGAACACCAGTTTCTGGGTCGCGTCGGTGGTCAGCCAGCCGTTCATGGCGATCTCATCCTCCAACTGGTCAGGCCCCCAGCCGGAATAGCCCAGCGCCAGCGTTGAATTCAAAGGTCCACGCCCCGAGGCCAGATCCTCAAGCACATCCAGCGTCGCGGTCATGCTGAAATCATCGGATATCTGCATCGAATGCAGGTTGGCCTCATAGTCCGCGCTGTGCAGGACAAAGCCGCGCGACATCTCGACCGGGCCGCCGAAATGCACCAGCCGTTCCCCCACGACCGGGATGCGACAGGCAATGTTCAACTGGCTCAGCAGGGTTTTGACCCGCAAATCCGAGGGCTTGTTGATGATCAGACCCATCGCCCCGTCTTCGCCGTGACTGCACATGTAAACCACCGAATGATCGAAGCGCGGATCACCCATGCCAGGCATCGCAATCAACAGTTTTCCGGTCAGGTCCATGGATTTACATCTCTTGCTTCGTCCCCCTTCAACAATGGCCCCGGGGCAGGGGGATTGGCAAGTGAAGAGGCCACATTTCGCCAGATTTCATCCAGGTGACCGGAACGTGACTTGGAATCCTGGCCCGGACCACGCATTTATGGGGTATGAAGTGTTTTCTGAAGCCAGCCACGGTCGCCCTGACCGCCTGTTTCGCCCTGACCGCGCCTGCGGTGGCGCAGGACGTGGACGGGGTTGTGCAACTGGACGTGCTGGATGGCGGGCGCACCGCCAGCGGCACCTATCTGGGCGCGTTGCGGCTGACGCTGAAGGACGGTTGGAAAACCTATTGGCGCGCACCGGGCGATGCCGGTATTCCGCCACAGTTTGACTGGCGCGGCTCGCAGAATGTGGGTGATGTGTCGATCACCTGGCCCGCGCCGGATGTGTTTGTGCAGAACGGGCTGCAATCCATCGGTTACGCGGATCAACTGGTGCTGCCGGTCGAGATCACGCCCAAGAACCCCGCCAAACCGGTGCGGCTGCGTGGCGACATGGACTTGGGCGTCTGCAAGGATGTCTGCATCCCCGAGCGGTTGGATTTCGACCACACGCTGAATGCCGATGCCGACCGCAACCCTGCTATCGCTGCGGCTCTGGCCCAGCGCCCCTATTCCGCGAAAGAGGCACGCGTGACCGCCGCAAGCTGCCATCTGACGCCAACCTCAGACGGGATGCAGATCGAGGCGCGCGTGAAAATGCCCTCGGCCGGCGGGCGCGAGGTGGCCGTGATCGAACCGGGCAACCCGGCACTTTGGGCTTCGCAGCCTGAAACCACGCGGCAGGGTGATACTCTGGTCGCCACATCCGAGGTGATCAGCGCCTCGGGCGGGCCTTTCGCGCTGGACCGGTCCGAAATCAGGATCACGGTGCTGGGAGCTAACCACGCCGTCGACATTCGGGGCTGCAGCGCGGGCTGATTGATGGAGAAAACCCCGAAGATCGGCGCGCTGGCCGTTGTTGTGCATGACGCCCAGGTGCTGCTGGTGCAGCGCAGCAAGCAGCCGGACGCGGGGCTGTGGGGGTTTCCCGGCGGTCATGTGGAATGGGGTGAAACCGTCATGCAGGCGGCACAGCGGGAGCTGCGCGAAGAAACCTCGGTTATCGCAGCTCCCCTGCACTATCTCGACAATCTGGACCTGCTGCGCCATGACGCTCAGGGCGTTGTGCAGTCGCACTATTTGTTGGTTGGGGTCGCCTGTCAGTATCGCTCGGGCGCTCCGCTGGCCGGGGATGATGCGCTGGACGCCCGCTGGTTTCCGCTTGATCAGATACGCCGGGGTGACCTGCCTATGAGCGACCGTGTCATCGACCTGCTGGAAACGGCCTTGCGTCGGACTTAAACCGCCCGCCCTCTGAGGCGTACATAAAGCAAGCCGGACAGCACGACACTCAGAACAAGGATCGGCACGGCACCGGCGATGAACGCCCCCAGTCCCATTTGCAACGCCGCGACACCCTCGTCACCTGCATAAAACCCCGACAACAGGCCAACAGGCGCACCCGAGATTGCAGGCCAGACCATCGTCACACCGAACCACATCAGCAGCGCCATCCCGGTGGCGGTCACCGCGCCCTGCACCACCCGGTCCGGAGCCCGCAGTGCCCGGCGCATTGCGGTCATCGGGCGCGACAGGTCATTCAAGATGGCCAGCAGTGCGGGCACCAGCAACAGCACCAGCAGCATCCCGAAGCCCAGCCCGTAGACCAGCGTGATCACCGAGGGTTTGAGGAACTGCGCCTGTTGCGACCCTTCATAAAGCAGCGGTGTCAGCCCCAGAACCGTGGTCAGCGTCGTCAGCATCACCGGGCGCAGCCGGTCCGCCGTACCCTCGACAATCGACGGCACCAGCCCTCGGTCCTGCTGATAAGCGTCGATGGTCGTCACCAGAACAATCGAGTCGTTGATGATGATCCCGGTCATCCCCAACAGGCCGATCACGGTGAACATGCTCAGCGGCACGTCCCAGATGTAATGGCCCCAGATCGCGCCCACCAAGCCAAACGGTATGATCGCCATCACCACTACAGGCCGCGTCCAGCTGGCAAAGACCCAGGCCAGCACCAGATAGATGCCGGTCAGACACAGGATCAGGCCGGTGCGGGCCTCGTTCAGGAATTCATCCTCCTGCTCGCTCAGGCCCGCCATCTGCCATTCGACCTGCCGTTCGGCGGCGATATCGGGCAGAATCTCTTCGCTCAGGGCTCGGGCGATTTCCGCCGCGCGGGCCGGGTCATCCTCGGAAATATCACCGATCACGGAAATCACCCGCAGACCGTTTTCGCGCCGCACGGCCGAGAAACCCGATTTACGTTCGACCGAAACGATATCGGCCAGCGGCACATAGACCCCATCTGGTGTGCGCATCAGCGTGCGTTCCAGGAAATCGGCGGTCAGCTCACCCTCGGGCAGTTCCACGCGAATTTCGGCGCTGCGGGGGCCGTCTGGGAAGGTGGCGGCCTCGATCCCGTTCAGCCGGTCACGCAGCACCCGGCCCAGTGTCTCCATACGAAAGCCCAGCGCCTGCCCCTTGGCGGTCAGGTCCAGAATGAAATCTTCCTTGTCATAGGCCAGATTGTCCTCAAGCGCCGACACTTCGGGGTATTTCGACAGCTCGGCCTGCAAATCCTCGGACGCGGCCTTGAGCGTGTTCACGTCAGCGCCATAGAACTGCACGTCGATCGCATCGCCACCGGGCCCGGAACGCCAGCCGCGGAAGGTCAGCAGCTCGACCTTGGGATGACGCGGGACAAAATCCTGCAACTCGCCCACGAACTCGAAGCTGGAATAGGGGCGCAGGTCCGAGTCGATCAGTTCAATCGAAACTCCGCCCAGCAGGTCCCCGTCCTTGCCATCGGCGGCGCTCAGGTTGAACCACCCGGCATTGCCGCCGACCTCGGCCAGAATATAGTCGATGGGGTTGCGCCCGTGGCGTTCTTCATAAATCCGGCCCAGCTCTTCGGCGGCGCGCTGCATCTGGTGCATCATTTCCAGCGTGTCTTCGCGGGTGGCACCTTCGACCATGATGAAATTGCCGGTGACCGAGCCCCGTTCCGGCGCGTTGAAGAACCGCCAGTTCACATCACCTTTGATGAACAAGGCAATCTGGCTGGCCAGGATCACCACCATCACCGCCACCACCACATAGCGCGCCCAGACGACCCAGGCGATCAGCGGGCGGAACAGGTGGTCCCGAACCCAACGGAACCCGCGATTGACCACGCGGTTGGGCCAGTCATACCAGTGTTCCTTGGCCGAATGCGTAATCGCATGGGCCATGTGGTTGGGCAGGATCAGGAAACACTCGATCAGCGAGGCCAGCAGCACCGCGATCACGGTAAAGGGGATGTCGCCAATCAACTCTCCGAACCGGCCACCGATGGCAGTGAGGCCGAAGAACGCGATGACGGTGGTCAGGGTGGCGGCAAAGACCGGCATCGCCATGCGCCGTGCGGCGCTTTCAGCGGCCACCACGGGGGCCTCGCCCAGCCTCCGGGCGCGGAAGTCGGCGTGTTCGCCCACAACGATGGCGTCATCCACCACGATGCCCAGCGTGATGATCAGCCCGAAAAGCGAGATCATGTTGATCGACAGCCCACCGATATACATGAACGCAATCGCCGCGGACATCGCCACCGGGATACCCGCCGCAACCCAGAAGGCGATGCGGGCGTTCAGGAACAGGAACAGCAAACAGACCACAAGGCCCAGCCCCACCAGCCCGTTATCGACCAGAATATCCAGACGCTCGGTGATGGCCTGTGCTCGGGTGCGGATCAGCTCGATGGTCACACCTTCGGGCAGGCTGGCCTGCAATTCGGCCACCACGTCCTCGACCGTGTGTTGTATCTTGATGGCGTCCCCCAGATTGGACCGGTCCACCCGCACGGACATGGCCGGGTTCTCGCCAACGAAATAGCTGCGGTTGCGATTGACCCCTTCGACCCGGATTTCCGCCACATCACCCACAAAAAGCTTGGAACCGTCGGCAAAGTTGCGCAGCGCGATACCCTCGATCTCTTCTGGGGTGCGCTTTTCCGTGCCGGTGCGGATACGGGCATTGGCGCCGGCGACGTCGCCTGCCGGGTTGGCCATAGCCTCGGCCGCGATGGCCTGCGCGATTTCCGAGAGGGTAACGTCATTGGCGATCAGCTGTGCTGTCGGCACTTCGACCACCACGCGGGGCGCGGCAATGCCCCGGATCGTGGTGCGGGTCACGCCAACCGCAAACAGGCGGCTGATCAATTCGTCGGTGAATTTCGCCAACTGGTCCGGGTCGACCGGGCCGGTCACCACAACATCCGTGACCCGATCGCGCCACGCCCCGCGCCTGATCGACGGTTCCTCGGCATCGTCGGGCAGGTTGGTCACACCATCGACGGCGGTCCGAACCTCATCCACGGCGCGCGACATGTCCCAGTTGGGCTCGAACTCCAGCCGGATATTGGCCCGCCCCTCGCGCGAGGTCGAGGTCGTGCTCGCCACCCCTTCGACCGCCAGCAGGGCCGGTTCCAGCAACTGAACGATGCCGTTATCGACATCCTCGGGACCAGCGCCTTCCCATTTGATGGCCACGTTCACACGTTCAAGGATCACGTCCGGAAAAAACTGCGCCCGCATCGCCGGAATTGCCGCCGCACCCAGAACCAGCATCACCAGCAACAGCAGGTTGGCGACCGTCCTGTGGCGGGTGAAATAGCTGAGGATACCGCCCGCCGCGCCTGGGATCTCGCGCATCATGGCGCCTAACCCCCTGCCCGGTTCTCGATGCTGCGCACCAGAGAGGCCGGAACCTTGGGCGCGCTGAGCTGGCTCAGGGCGCTGGCCTTGGCCTCAGTGGTCATCTGATCGCTGGCCTCGACCTGCGCCACCAGTTGGGCGCGTTGTTCGTCGGACAGTTCGACCAGCCCCGGATCGGCCCCGGCATTGGCCTCATCCCGCAGCGGTCGCACACGCACCCCGCCGCCCAGCAGCGGCGTGCGGCCAATCACAACCTCGCGCCCGACCAGCCCCTGCCCGCGCAGCAGCACCTCATCGCCCTGACGACGGATCAGCTGCACCGGCAGCGCCTCGAGCCGGTCATCGGCGCCCAGCACCAGCACCGTGCCCGCCGCGTCCAGAACCGAGGAGGGCAGGCGCACCACGTTGTCCAGCGGCTGTTCTTCGACCGTGACTGTGACGAAATCGCCGGGCTTGAACCCCGGCGCGTCCTCCAGCCTTGCATAGACCAGCCGCCCGGTCTGGCCTTCGCCCGCGGAACCGCTGTCGCGGCTGATGCGGCCATGGGCCGTCAGATCAGTACCCGTGACCTCAAGGGATACGGTGACCGGCGCGTTGATCAGGTCACCCTCGGCATCCAGCAAACGCACGTATTGCGCAGTCGAGACGCGAAACGCCACCTCAAGCGCGGTGGGATCAACCAGTTCCGCCAGTTTTTCGTTGGCCGACACCAGCCGCCCTTCGACCAGCGTTACATCTGTCAGTGTCCCGGCAAACCGCGCGCGGACGGTCATGTCATCCAGATCGCGCTCGGCGGCCTCAAGCGCGATACGGGCGCGGGCCAGCAAGGTGGTTGCCTGATCGACCCGCGATTCCGCCTGCGCCAGAGATATACGGCGGGCCAGCACCGATTGCTGGGCGGCAGCCTCGGCCAGTTCCGCCTCTTCCACGGCGGCAGGGGTTCCGACCCCGCGGCCCTGCAGGTCTTTCTGCCGTTGCAAGGCGCGCCCCCGCAAGGCCGCCTGCGCCTCGGCCGAGTTCAGTTCGTCCTGCGCCAGCAGCAGCGATCGTTCCGCGTCGCGTTCTTCAAATTGGGCGTCCAACAGATCGGACTTGGCGCGATCCAGCGCCGATTGCGCATCCGCCGGGTCCAGTTCGACCAGAACCTCCCCTGCGGTGACGACGCCGCCATCCTCGAAATCCTCGGCCAGAGACACCACCCGCCCGCCCAGCGCGGCGCGCAATTCCAGACGGCGGCGGCTTTGCACCTCGCCAAAGGCTTCAAGATAGGGGGTGACGGTTTCAAGTTCAGCCGGGCGCACGCTGACAGCAAAGATGCGTTCGCGCGCCTCGGGCGGCGTGTTTTCGCGCGTCAGCGCGTCCTGCACCGCGCCGGTGATCATCTGCACTGCGACAAACAGCAGGGCCAGCGTCAGAAACGCCAGAAAGACACCAACAAGGCTTTGCCTCAGAAATCGCATCAATCACTCACCCCGGTCGCATCAGGCTGCCACGTGCAAAAGGTAGCCGGGCACAGAAAAATGCCAAGCCACAAAGCGGTTACAAACAGTTATACGTGCAACCAGTCTACTTCCGTCGCAGATGTTCGTCCAATCGGGGCATTATTTCCACGAAATTACAGGGGCGGTGGCGGTAATCGAACTGTTTTTCCAGAATCCCGTCCCAGGCATCCTTACAGGCGCCGGGGCTGCCGGGCAGCGCAAACAGATAGGTGCCGCCCGCCACGCCGCCCGTGGCGCGGGACTGCACGGCGGAGGTGCCGATCTTTTCCATTGAAATAATGGTGAACACCGTGCCGAACGCCTCGATTTCCTTTTCATAGACGTCGCGATGTGCCTCAACCGATACATCGCGGCCCGTCAGGCCGGTGCCCCCGGTCGAGATCACCACGTCAATCTCGGGATCACCAACCCACAGCCGCAGCTGGGCCGCGATCTCGCCCCGCTCATCCCGGATGATCTTGCGGTCGGCCACCGAATGGCCCGCGCGCTCAATCCGGTCGACCAGCGTCTGACCCGAGCGGTCTTCGTCCAGCGACCGTGTATCCGAGACGGTCAGAACGGCGATCCGAACCGGAATGAACTCTTTGCTTTCATCAATGCGCGACATTTGGCGTCAGGCCCTTTCCATGATGGCAAGCCGGACGGCAAGGGCGGTGAAAATCCCCCCCGTCACCCAGCCCATGATACGAGAGGCGCGCGGGTTCGAGATCAGAACCTTGCCCGCGCCACCGGCAAATATGCCCACCAGCCCGTTCACGACAAACCCGCCCAGCGCGATGATGACGCCGAAAATCAGGAATTGCGGCAGGATCGGGCCGGTGGCGGGGTTCACGAATTGCGGGATGAAGGCCAAGACAAACAGGATGACCTTGGGATTGGTCAGGTTCACCACCATCCCGTCCCGAAACGCATGGCTTGTGGGTTTCGCGGGCGCATCGGCAGACACCGCCCCGTTCCGGATCGCCCCCCATGCCAGATACAGCAGATAGGCCACGCCCATCCAGCGGATCACGTCGAACAGCCACGGCAGGCTGTTCACCGCGGCACCCAACCCCAGCCCGGCCAGCAGCACGTGCACCATCAGCCCCAGCGAGATACCCGCGCTGGCCACCAGCGCCGGGCGGGCACCGGACCGCAGGCCCTGACCAAAGCAGAACATCATGTCGGCGCCGGGGGTGAAATTCAGCGCCAGAGCTGCCGGGATGAATGCCAGCAGAGTGACCGTTTCTATCATAAGGTGACCTCGAACCAGTTTACCTTGGGGCCAAGATTGGCGATCTGCGTGCGCCCCAGCGCGCCGCGATAGCCCCAGCTGTCGTGGATATGGCCGCACAGCGCGTATTGCGGCTGCAACCGTTCGACCGCGTCGCGCACGGCGACCGAGCCGACCGCGTCGCCCTGCGACGTGACATCGCCATACCCCTTGGGCGGAGAATGCGCGATCAGAATATCGGCGCCATCGCAGCGATCCAGCAACTCGGCGGCCTCGGAATCGGTGAGGTCGCAGGACCAGTCGCCAAACGGCGTGACCGGCACGCCATACCCCAGCCCGAACAGGCGCAATCCGTCCAGGGTCATGCCGGTGCCATGCAGCACATGGCCACCTTCGGGCGCCGCGTCGGTCAGTTCCTGCGCGCTTTCCGCATTGCCGGGTACCATGACAAAGGGCGCGGTGATGCCGGACAGCATCGCCATCGCCTCATCCAGCCCCTGCCGCATGTTGCAGAAATCTCCGGCTCCGATCACCAGATCAGCCTCGGCGCTGGCGGCCACAACCTCGGCCGCGCGGTTGCGGGCCATATGCAGGTCGGAAAAGGCCAGAACGCGCATCATTTCCCCTCCAGCTTGGCCCTGAGCTCCAGCAGATCGGCCCAGGCCTGGCGCTTCATCTGCGGCTGGCGCAGCAGATAAGCAGGGTGGAACATCGGGATAACCGGTAGGTTCAGCGCCTGATCCCATTGCCCCCGCAGCCGTGTGATGCCGCGTTTGCCCAGCACCGCCTGACAGCTGATATTGCCCATGATCACCAGAACCTCGGGCTTGGCCAACGCCACGTGACGTTCGAGGAAGGGCTTCATCATGCCGATTTCTTCGGGTTTGGGATCGCGGTTTTGCGGCGGTCGCCACGGCAGGACATTGGTGATATAGACGTTCTGGCTGCGATCCAGATCAATCGCCGCCAGCATCCGGTCCAGCAATTGCCCGGCCCGTCCCACGAACGGCTTGCCCTCGCGGTCTTCCTCGCGGCCCGGGGCCTCGCCTATGATCATCACCCGCGCGCCCGGCGTGCCGTCGGCAAACACCAACTGCCGCGCGCCGCGTTTCAACTCGCAATGGTCGAACGCCTGCATCGCGGCCTGCAATTGATCCAGCGATCCGGCGCTTTGGGCAGCGGCCTTTGCCACCGCGACCGGATCGACCTTTTTCGGCTTTTCGGGCGCGGCCTGAACGACTGCGGGTTTCTTGGCCTTGGGCGCAGTATCGGGCAGCGCATACCGGTCGACCGGCGCATCACCGATCGCATCCGTTGCGCCCAGTTCGATCTGCCAGTCCAGCAGCGCCCGCGCAGTATGATAGTCCAAAGCCGATTCCATACCCCTCAATCTAACCAGCTTTTGATCGAGGGAAAGCGAATAGGCCTTGATCGGGCGGTCCGTCGCACCGACCATTGCGGCATTCATGTTGGTTCTTGTGCGATTCCTTTTGATTTCCCTGCTGCTGATCCCGCTCAGCGGCCCCTCCTTTGCGCAACTGTTCGACCGCAACGGCCAATGCCGCCCCGGTCAGTTCCAATGCGGCACCCGCTGCTGTTCCGGCGGCCAAAGATGCAGCTTTGACGGCCACTGCATCCCGCTGGGTGGCACCTATTGCGGCGGCGGGCGCACCTGCGGACCGTTCGAACGCTGCGTGGCCGGGGGCACACGCTGCGCCCCAGCAGGGGCTAACAAATGCACCTCGCGCCTTGATTGCCCCGGAGGCACCTTCTGCAACGCGCGCGGCGAATGCGAACGGACCTCACCCGAGTTTGACCCGAACACCGCCATCGAAGGGTTGCCCAGCCTATGCGATGACGGCCAATCCTGCGCGGCGGGTACATCCTGCCTGCCGGGCGGCGGATGCACACGCCCCGGCTGGTTTTTGTGCGAAGAAACCGACTCGCAATGCCGCCCCGGCTTCAAATGTTCCGAGCATCAGGGCTGCGTGCCGGTCAAGGCGGTCGATTGCGGCTATGGCAAGTGGTGCAAACCCGGCGAGCAGTGTTTGCCCGAAGGTGGATGCGAGAAACTGCCCGAAGGCACTGATCCTTAGGTTGCCCTCGCGCGCGGGGCTTCCTATAAGCGGCTCGATTGTCAGACAGGAGCCCGCCCATGCGTTTCGCCCATCGTCACCTTCTTGGCATCGAGCATCTGTCGCAATCCGATATCACCGCCATCCTTGATCTGGCCGAGAAATATGTCGACATGAACCGCCAGTCGACCAAGCGTTCCGACGTGCTGTCGGGGCTGACGCAGATCAACATGTTCTTCGAAAACTCGACCCGCACGCAGGCCAGTTTCGAACTGGCGGGCAAGCGGCTGGGCGCGGATGTGATGAACATGGCGATGCAGGCCAGTTCGATCAAAAAGGGCGAAACCCTGATCGACACCGCGATGACGCTGAACGCGATGCATCCCGATCTGCTGGTGGTGCGGCATCCGCATTCCGGTGCGGTCGACCTGCTGGCGCAGAAGGTGAATTGCGCGGTACTGAACGCGGGCGACGGGCGGCATGAACACCCGACGCAGGCGCTGCTGGACGCGCTGACCATTCGCCGCGCCAAGGGACGTCTGCACCGGCTGAACATCGCGATCTGTGGTGACGTGGCCCATTCCCGCGTGGCACGGTCGAACCTGATCCTGCTGGGCAAGATGGAAAACCGCATTCGTCTGATCGGCCCGCCGACTCTGGTGCCCGGCCAGTTCGCAGATTTCGGCGCCGAGATCTATGACGACATGAACGAGGGCCTGAAAGACGTCGACGTCGTCATGATGCTGCGGCTTCAGAAAGAACGGATGGATGGCGGCTTTATCCCCTCGGAACGCGAATATTACCACCGCTACGGTCTGGACGCCGCCAAGCTGGCGCTGGCCAAGCCCGACGCCATCGTCATGCACCCCGGCCCGATGAACCGCGGGGTCGAGATCGACGGGACTCTGGCCGACGACATCAACCGATCCGTCATTCAGGAACAGGTTGAAATGGGCGTTGCCGTCCGCATGGCTGCGATGGAACTGCTGGCCCGCAACCTGCGAGACGCCGCATGAGCGATCTGACCGTCGCCCCCCATGAACGCGGCGTGATCCGCCTGTTCTCGCTGGACATGCGCCCGGAAGAGGCGAAGTTCCTGCGCGAACCGGGTGCCGCCGATCAGGTTCTGGGGGTGGCGGGGCTGGACCCGGAGCAGATTGACGTCTTTCCGGTCTCGGACCTCGAAGACCTTGGGCTTTACGGCTATCTGAACGAGGGGTGTGGCGTGTCCGCCGATCAACTGGACCGCGCCGCGCTGGAGGCCATCGAAGGTTGGGTCATGGCCCTCCGCAGCGCCGCCTTCGGCGACCGCGCGGCAACGCTGACGCCGGACCCGAGGCTGCATCTGGCCGGGCTCTACACCGAAGAGGCCACCAACTGGACCGGCGGTCCGATTGAAACCGAAAGCGCCAAGCCGTTCTCGGCGCCGCAAACCGCACCGCAGGATGACCGGCCCCGCCGCATCGGCTCGGCCGTTCTGGCGCTGGTGATCCTGCTGGCTATCGGAGGTGCCCTGTGGCTGATCCTGTGACCTTCGCCCCCGACAAAGGCGCCTATATCCGCACCAACGCATGGCTTGCTGCCTTTGCGATGGCCGGCGCGATGATCATCCTCTGGCTGATCGGCAACCCCTATCCCTGGACCGGCGCTCCTGCGGGCCTTGCCGCCATCGGCATCCGTGCGTGGTATCTAGCCTCAGAGGAACTGGTCGCCACGTGGGATATGTCCGACACCACCCTCACCGGCCCCGGCCCGCGCAAGGTGGCGTTGAACCAGATCCAGGCGGTCAACATCATGGGCAGCTTTGTCCAGATCGTCACCAAGGGCGGCGACAAGCATCTGATCAAATACCAGGCCGACCCGGCCGCCACCAAAGCCGCAATCGAAAGGGCGATGGCATGAGCAACCTGATCTTTACCAACGCCCGCCTGATCGACCCCGAGGCCGGGACGGACAGCCTCGGCTGGCTACAGGTGGCCGAAGGCCGGATTACCGCGCGCGGTGAAGGCGAGGCACCAACACTGGACGCACAAGTCATCGACTGCAGCGGGCAGTGCCTTGCGCCGGGGATCGTCGATATCGGCGTCAAGGTTTGCGAACCCGGGGAACGGCATAAGGAGAGCTATAAATCCGCCGGACTGGCGGCAGCCGCGGGCGGGGTGACAACCATCGTCACCCGGCCTGATACGCTGCCTGCGGTGGACACGCCGGAAACGCTGGAATTCGCCACCCGCCGCGCGCAGGCGGATGCGCCGGTGAACGTGCTGGCCATGGCCGCCCTGACCAAGGGGCGCGACGGGCGCGAGATGACCGAGATCGGCTTTCTGCAGGATGCCGGGGCCGTCGCCTTCACCGATTGCGATCACGTCATCGCCAATACAAAGGTGTTTTCCCGCGCGCTGACCTATGCACGGTCCTGCGGCGCGCTGGTCATCGCCCACCCGCAGGAACCCGGCCTCAGCAACGGTGCGGCGGCCACCAGCGGCAAATTTGCCGCCCTGCGCGGCCTGCCTGCGGTGTCACCGATGGCGGAACGCATGGGGCTGGACCGTGACATCGCACTGCTGGAAATGACCGGTGCGGCCTATCACGCCGACCAGATCACCACTGCCCGCGCCCTGCCCGCGCTGGAACGCGCCAAGCGCAACGGGCTGAACATCACTGCCGGAACCTCGATCCACCACCTGACGCTGAATGAGCTGGACGTGGCCGACTATCGCACCTTTTTCAAGGTCAAACCGCCGCTGCGGTCGGAAGACGACCGGCAGGCGGTGATCGACGCGGTGCGGTCCGGCCTGATCGACATCATCAGCTCGATGCACACGCCGCAGGACGAGGAAAGCAAGCGCCTGCCATTTGAAGAGGCAGCCTCGGGCGCGGTGGCGCTGGAAACGCTGCTGCCTGCGGCGCTGCGGCTGTATCACGCGGATCAGCTGGACCTGCCCACCCTGTTCCGCGCCATGGCCCTGAACCCGGCGAAACGGCTGGGGCTGGACTCGGGCCGTCTGGCCGAGGGCGCGCCCGCAGATCTGGTCCTGTTCGACCCGGATGTGCCCTTTGTGCTTGACCGGTTTGCGCTGAAATCGAAATCGCAGAACACACCGTTTGACGGCCAGCGGATGCAGGGTAAGGTCACCGCAACTTATGTCGCTGGCCAAGAAGTTTACCGGAGATCCTGATGCCCCTACTCGACAGTACGACGACCCAGCTGATCCTCTGGGCCGTGATTGGGTATCTGATGGGGTCTGTCCCCTTTGGTATGATCGTCGCCAAGATCATGGGGCTGGGCAATCTGCGCAATATCGGGTCGGGCAATATAGGCGCGACCAATGTGCTGCGGACTGGCAACAAGGGCGCCGCCGCGCTGACTCTGCTTTTTGACGCCGGCAAAGGCGCGGCGGCCGTGCTGCTGGCACGCGCATTGGCCGGAGAGGACGCCGCCCAGATCGCCGCCCTGACCGCGTTTCTGGGCCATTGCTTTCCGGTCTGGCTGGGGTTCAGGGGCGGCAAGGGCGTGGCCACCTTTCTGGGCCTGTGGCTGGCGCTGGACTGGCGCGTGGGCGTCGCCTGCTGCTTAAGCTGGCTGGTCGCGGCCGCAATCTGGCGGATTTCGTCTCTGGGCGCGTTGGTCGCCGCGGCGATGTCGACTGTCTGGGTGCTGCTGCTGACGGATGGTTCGACCTTTTTCCTGGGCATCGCCCTGACACTGCTGGTCTATTGGCGCCACAGCGCAAACCTGGCGCGGATCAGGGCCGGGACCGAACCCAAAATCGGCCAGTCTTGATCGCCCCCGACGCGTTTCTGTCCGCCTTTTTCGCCATCCCTCTCGGCTCGTCCACCGGGCAAAGCCAAGGCAGGCGGTATATCGTCAGCCGCACGGCACTGGCTGGCGGCAAGTCCCATAAGCTTGTCGCGCATCAATTGGGCGGCGGCGACTACATCAGCGTGAACCTCTATCTGACAGGCAGCAGCGGCGCGCTGCTGCGCCCGTGCGAGATACCTGCGGACAAAGTCATCGCCTTCGTGGTTGCGTTCGAACCCGACCCCTGAGGCGCCAATGCGCGAATTTGAACAGCGCCCCTTCGCCGTCGCACATTCACAATTGATTGTTTTGAACGTGATGACGCGATTGCCCACTTCGGTTGCGTGACGGCCAATTACCGGTCGCACGGACAAAAATCCCAAGGGGTGCCCAGGCGTAATTTCAGCGCCGCCGGATCGCCCGTTTCACGAAAGGTGAAAACAATGAACAAGATCAAATCCATCCTTGGCGGCGTTGCGCTGTCCGTTGCAATCGCAAGCTCGGCTCTGGCCGCAGGCGTTGAACTGAACGCAAGCTCGACCGGTCTGGCGCTGCAGGGCTACGACCCGGTTGCCTATTTCACCGAAGGTCAGCCGACCAAGGGCGATTACCGCATCACCGCGCTGCACAATGACGCGCTGTACCGCTTCGCCACTGAGGAAAACAAAGCCGCGTTCGAAGAGAACCCCGAAGCCTACCTGCCCGCATACGGTGGCTACTGCGCATTCGGTGCCGCGATGGGCTTCAAGTTCGACGGCGATCCGACCTATTGGAAGATCGTCGACAACAAGCTGTACCTGAACCTGTCGCAGGACATTCAGGAACGCTGGGAAGGCGATATCCCGGGCTTTATCGACCAAGCCAGCGCCAACTGGGAAACCATTGCCGACAAGACCCCGGCAGAACTGCAGCAATAACCCGCTGACAGAAATTACCGGATCGGCGGCGGATCACTCTGCCGCCGATTGCCATTTGCAACACCCATTTTGAAAACCTACATTTAAAGGAAAGGAAACGCCCGGTTTCAGCGGGCCGGTGCCGCCACCGATTGCAAACGCGGCGCATCTTTTGGGTCGGACACTTTGAACAAACTGTGATCCGGTCGTGAAACCGGACCGTAGTGATCAATACACACGCAGGCAGCGCGGATTTGCTGCAGGCCATTTCCGATGAAAGGACATAACATGAAAGGTAAGTTTCTTCTCGCCTCAGTGATCGCGGCCTTTTCCGCGGGTGCGGCCGCAGCGCAGTCCTCAGGCAACTGGACCGGCTTTTATGGCGGCTTGCAGCTGGGTTACGCCGATATCAACACCAGCGCATCGGGCGTGGACGGCGACGGCGTGATCGGCGGCATCATTCTGGGCTATGACTACGACCTGAGCGATTGGGTTGTCGGTCTGGGGTTCGACTATGACTGGACCGGTATCGGACTGGCCCCCGGCGTCGAGGTCGAAGAGGTCTGGCGCGTCAAGGCGCGTGCGGGCTACAAAGTGACCTCCAACGGCCTGCTTTATGGAGTCGGCGGCTTTGCCGAAGCCGGAACCGACAGTCTGGGCAGCGAGGATGGTTGGTTCATCGGGGCAGGCTATGAACAGATCGTCGCCCCGAACATCAGCGTTGGCGGCGAGATCCTCTATCACGAATTCGACAATTTCGACCGCACCGGCATCGACGTGGACGCAACCACCGTACAGGTGCGCGCGGCCTATCGGTTCTGATCGGACGACAGGTCAGCAACGGACCCGGCCCCTATGGGCCGGGTTCTGCGTGTCAGGGCTCCAGAACCGTGCTGCCGGTGGTCTGCCGGGCCTCAAGCGCGCGGTGGGCCTCGGCGACCTGATCCAACGGAAAACGCTGGTCGATGTGGAGTTTGACCTCTCCGCCCTCGACCTTGCCGAACAGGCGCCGGGCCATCGCCTGACAGACCGTGTGATCGGAAATATGGGTGAACAGGGTTGGCCGGGTGACCTTGAGCGAGCCCTTCTTTGCCAGAATTCCGATATCCATCAGCGGCACCGGCCCAGACGCGTTACCGAACGAAATCATCATTCCCAAAGGTTTCAGGCTGTCCAGTGATCCGTTGAACGTATCCGCTCCGATCGAGTCCATCACCACGTCCACGCCCTTGCCGCCGGTGATCTCGGCCACGCGTTCGGCAAAGTTCTCTTTGCGGTAATTTATGCAATGGGTCGCCCCGTTGAACTGGGCCAGGCTGCATTTTTCATCCGTACCAGCGGTGCCGATCAGGGTGATCCCCTCGGATTTGGCCCATTGGCAGGCGATCAGGCCCACGCCCCCCGCCGCCGCGTGAAACAGCACGGTATCGCCGCGTTTCAGCGGCGTGGTGCGGTGAAACAGGTATTCCACCGTCATCCCCTTGAGCATCATCGCCGCCGCCGCATCGAATGAAATCCCGTCGGGCAAGGGGCAAACCTGCGCCGCAGGCATCACCCGCGCATCGGAATAGGCGCCCGAGGGCGCGGCGGCATAGGCGGCACGCTGGCCGGGCTCCAGATGGGTCACACCTTCGCCGACGGCTTCGATCACACCTGCGGCCTCCATGCCCAAAGCATGCGGCAGGTCCATCGGGTACAGCCCCGTGCGCTGGTAGACGTCGATGAAATTCAGCCCGCAGGCGTGATGGCGAATGCGCACCTCTCCGGGACCGGGGTCTCCCAGGGGGCGGTCTTCGATCTTCAGAACTTCGGGGCCGCCGTGTTCGTGAATGACGACGGTTCTTGCCGTTTGCTGCATGCTGACCTCCTGTTGCCTGAAGCCAAGCTAACACGCCTGTAAATAAGGGCAATCGGCACGATTCCGCGCCACGCAACCGCAACGCGAAAAAATGTGCTATACTCATGACCGGGCGTTGCCGGCTGGTCCGGCCAAGGGCAACCGATGCCGGAACCACCCTGCTGCGCGGATACGCAAAGGGAGGGGAAAGACGATGGCCAAGACGATTGGAAATCCGATCAGCTGGACCGCCCGGAATATCGGCGCGACCGGCGATCATATTGCAGAAAGCGTGAACCGCATCGGCAGCGCAGATACACGGCACCTGCCAGAGGTACGGACCCTGACGATGCAGGACCTGCGCGCCTGTCTGCGGGCGGGCTATGGCGATTTTCTGGAAACGCGGGCCGATGCCATATTCATCGTGCTGATCTACCCCATCGCGGGGTTGCTGATGTTCGGCTTCGGCCTGAACCGCAATATGGTGCCGCTGCTGGCACCGCTGATTCTGGGGTTTGCCCTGATTGGCCCGATCGCCGCCGTGGGCCTGTATGAAATCAGCCGCAAACGCGAAAAGGGGGGCGAGGTGCACTGGCTTGACGCGTTCGGGGTGTTTCAGTCGCCGTCTTTCGGGGCAATCCTGATGCTGGGCTTTTATCTGGTCATGTGGCTGCTGATCTGGTTGATGGTCGCGCAGAGCATCTTTGTTCACACGCTCGGCCCCGACGTGCCCACATCAATCGGCGCCTTTGTCACGCAGGTCTTCACCACCGGCGCGGGCTGGACGATGATCATCTTCGGCAATGCGGTCGGATTCCTGTTTGCCTTGGTCGCGCTGGCCATCAGCGTGGTTAGCTTTCCGCTACTGCTGGATCGCAAGGTGGGGCTGCCGGTGGCAGTCGTGACCTCGGTACGGGTGCTGCGCCACAATCCCAGAGTGATTCTGGCATGGGGCTTCATCGTCGCTGCCCTGTTGGTCCTTGGCGCAATCCCGATGATGCTGGGGCTAATCGTGGTGATGCCGGTACTGGGTCACGCTACATGGCACTTGTATCGCCGCGCGGTGGTCTGACGGAAAGCGCGCGGGACAGGCCCGCGCCGCTCGGTTAACCCGCGACCTTCAGGACGATCTTGCCGATATGGCCCGAGCTTTCCATCCGCGCGTGTGCCGCTGAGGCCTCTACCAGATCGAACTCGCTGTCCATGACGGGGGCAACCTTCCCGGCCTCCAGCAACGGCCAGACCGCCTCACGCAATTCCTGAGCGATTTTCGCCTTGGCCAGGTCGCTTTGCGGACGCAGGGTGCTGCCAGTCAGAGTCAGACGTTTGACCATCATCAGGGCAAAGTTCAGTTCGACCTTCGGCCCCTGCAGAAAGGCGATCTGCACCAGACGGCCATCCTCGGCCAGCGTTTTGACGTTGCGCGGGATATAGTCGCCGCCCACCATATCAAGGATCAGGTTTGCACCGCCCTCGGCCCGCATCACGCCGACGAAATCCTCATCGCGGTAGTTGATCGCCCGCTCGGCACCCAGCTTGACGCAGGCCTCGCATTTCTCATCCGAACCGGCGGTGGCAAAGACACGGGCGCCAAAGGCGTGGGCCAATTGGATCGCCGTTGTACCGATCCCGCTTGAGCCGCCATGCACCAGAAACCGCTCGCCAGCCTTCAACCCGCCGCGCATGAAGACGTTGGACCAGACGGTAAAGAAAGTCTCGGGCAGGCATGCAGCCTCTTTCATCCCCATGCCCTTGGGGACCGGCAAACAATGTGCGGCGGGGGTGGCTACGTATTCGGCATATCCGCCACCGGGCAGCAAGGCGCAAACCTGATCGCCGATCGAAAGCCCCTCGACCCCTGAACCCACCGCAACCACTTCGCCCGAGGCCTCCAGCCCCGGCAGATCGCTGGCACCCGGAGGCGGGTCATAGGCCCCGGCTCGCTGCAAGGCGTCGGGGCGATTCACCCCCGCATAAGCCACCTTGAGGATCACCTGGCCGTTTTGCGGCTCGGGGATCGGCCGTTCGGTCAGGTGCAGAACATCCGGGCCGCCGGGCTGCGAGATTTCTACGGCGCGCATCGTCTGGGTCATGGGCAAATCCTCCTTTGCCCAATGCCTAACAGGCAAATTCCGGAAGGCCCAGATACTTACTTGCGCGGGTCCAGCATCCCGGGCAGATCAGCGCGCATTTTCATCGGCGGCTTAACCTGGCTGGCGAACCAGTTCGGCACCGCAAGGAACGGCTTGAACAGCGGATTGCCGTTCACCTGCGCCTTGAGTTTTTCGAACTGCATGACGTTGTCGATACGCCGGTCCAGAAACGCCCACGTTTTTTCGTGATCCGGGGACTCATCCCCCAGCCAGAACAACAGGGTCGAGGAATAGACCCCCGACAGGGTCGCGCGCTTGGTGTACCAGTTCACATCGTCCGAGGTATCGCCCAGCGTGTCCCAAATCAGGTCGCAAGTCTGCCACAGCGCCTTGGCCCCGTCCGCCGCATGGGTCGGCAGGGAAAACAGCGTCATCCCCCGGCGCACCAACTCCTTGTCGGTCACGGCCTCAAGCCGGAACCGGACGCCCGCCGCCACGCGGTCGCGGAATTTCATCTCGCTCAGGTCGGTGGATTTCAGACGGTCCACCATGGCCGCATCGCCCCGCGCATGAAACGCCAGCGCCAGATCAACCGCACCGCGGGGGCAGATCGCGCGTGCCAAACCGTCCTCCAGATCGCAATCGGTGATCGCAGCGCGAAAGCTGACCTCGGACCAGCCATCAAACGGCACGTGGATCAGGATCGCATCCAAAAGCTGTTGTTTTGCATCTTCATAAGTGACAGTCATGGCGGTTCTCCGGTTCTCGGGGCCAGTACTAGACAAGATAGACCGGCTTTGCTATACGGCCAACTCCTGCAATTTCCTTGCAACTCTATCTAGAAAGGTGGTGACAACCACATGCAGGTTAGTGTTCGCGACAATAACGTCGATCAGGCGCTTCGTGCCCTGAAGAAAAAGCTGCAGCGCGAAGGCGTGTTCCGTGAAATGAAGCTGAAGCAACATTTCGAGAAACCGTCCGAGAAAAAAGCGCGCGAGAAAGCTGAAGCGATCCGCCGTGCCCGTAAACTGGCACGCAAGAAAGCCCAGCGCGAAGGTCTGCTCTAAGAGCTGCCTGAGTCTCGTCCAGCTTTGGATGACACTATTTGACGACCCCCGAGGCCCCGCCCGGGGGTTTGTCGTTTTTACCCCCACAGTTTCGCCGATCAAACGCCTTGCGCGGTTCAAATCACCGCGTTCCTTTCGGGCGTCCACATCTTGGCCACAATCGCATCACATAAAATCACAAGCGCATAGCGCATCATTCGTTAGCCCCTTTTAAAAAAGATCATTTCCCCGATGACGACCCGAATTATTGTCAGAGTTCTTGCAGTTCTCACCCTCGCCTGCACGGCAGGTCTTTTGGTGTTCAAGCCGGTCAGTGGAAAATCTGACAACCCCTTCGTCCTTGCCTGCACCGATGCGCCGGACAAAGCGACCAGAATCGAAACCTGCTCCAAAGCTCTGGAACTGGATGGCCTCACCAACAGCGAGCGGGGCGACACTGCGTTTTACCTGGCCCGGGCGGTCGCCCCGGATGACGCAGAGCGCGCTGTCGCGCTGTACACCCAATCAATAACACTGACGCCTGACAATATGTCGGCTTTTCTGAACCGCGGGGCGCTGTACCGAAAGGCCAGAGAATACGATCTGGCCGTCGCTGATTTCTCAACCGTCATTGGCCATATAAATCGGAAAAACGCGGACCAGCTTTTTGACGTGTACCTGCAACGGGCCCGGGTTTTGAAAATACAGGACAAATTCACCGAGGCGATGGCCGATGTGGATGCGGCACTGGATTACGACCCGGACAATATCGACGCGATCGAGGCAAAAGCAGATATTCTGTCAGAACAGGACCGCGACGCAGATGCCCTGTTGGTGCTGAACGAGGCGATCGCAAGGCTTCCCCAGGACAGTAACGTCATCCCATTGCGGAAGGCGCGCGCGTGGTCAAATGGTAATCTCTTCAACCTCGACGAGGCGTTTGCAGACGTCGAAACGATATTGGAAATGGGCGATAACTCGGCTTGGACGTGGTTTTGGCGGGGCCTTTTGCACTGGGAAATTGGCGACCGCAAAGCCGCGTATTGGGATTTCCGTAAATCCCTGGCGATCAACCCGCACTATTGCCGATCCATCTGGTCGATGAACGTGTGGAGTAATACGCTTTGGGAAATGGGTGAAACCACGCCATTGAAGGCGCGTGATATCCTTGATGACGTCCTCGCCGAGCACCCCGACGACCCCAAGCTTCTGGATCTCCGGTATCACTTCAGCCTGCAGGCAGAAGGCCGTGAAACCGCCTTGCAGGATCTCAATCGCTTGATTGAAGCCGCAGACTATCCTGATTGGTGGATATCTATCCGCGCAGGTACGAACATGAGACTTGGTCGAAACGACTTGGCGCTGGCTGATCTGAACGTACTGATAGACAAAAATGAAACACGCGAGGACGTAATTCTTCAGACACATTATGAAATCGAAGAGTTGCTAAAGGCTGGGAAGCGTTGTGTCACAGAAGAACTTGTTTCAGACAACTTGAATTTAATGACCCTGTATGCTTCTTCACTAAGGCGAAAGACCGAAATTCTTGTGGCGGCGGGTGATTGGAATGCCGCCCTTGCCACTTTGAACCTGAGGGTAGAGCATGACCCGGACGGCGTGGACCATTTGCGAAAGCGGGGCGTAGTTCTGGAAAAGCTCGGTCGCCCGAACGATGCTCTTGCAAGCTATGATCAGGCCATTCGATTGATCGAAACCGAAGAAGGCGAAAGATCAAACAGTGAAAATGGCTATGCAGACACCTATGACTATCGCGGGTCGATCCATCAGTCGCGGCACCGGGCAGATCAGGCGCAGGCCGATTTTGACAGTGCGCTCAAGCGGGGCAACGCCGAATTTGCGAAAGCGTTCCAACGCAGGATGCAAAGTGCCGGTCACTATGATGGGTCGATAAACGGCACCTACGACACGGCGACCAAAGACGCGCTGCAGCTATGTGCATCCGATATTCACTGCATCGACCCCGAGGCCTCTGACCGTCTGAAGCAAGACTAAGCACGCCGGGCCCTACAAACCTTTGGAGCTGGCGGGCGGCGACCTTTCCGATCGGTCGGTTCTTGCCATTTACCAAAACCTCCGGTGCGGCAATCCGCCGAGTCGCGCCAAGCCCGTTTGGACCGGCATTTTGCAGCGCAGCGAATCTTTCACCGACAGCACGCCCCTGCCGGATTTCGCCTGAATCCCCGCCTCCTCTGTCCGTCCGTTCGGTGCCCCCTGTAACTGGCCCGGTCTGCACAGACGACCACTCAAACCGGAGGCAACCATGTCAACTGCAAGTACATTCGAGCAAGAAATGCTGGCGCTGATCAATGAAGAGCGCACATCCCGCGGGCTGAACCCGCTGAAACTGGAAACCCGCCTGAATGACTCGGCCGAGGATCACAGCGCCTGGATGCTGAACACCGATACGTTCAGCCACACCGGATCGAACGGGTCCAGCGCGACCGAGCGGATGCGGGACGCCGGGTTCGACTTTTCCGGCAACTGGCGGTCGGGTGAGAACATCGCCTGGCAATCGGAACGCGGCGCGCAGGGCATCAGCGATGATGTCGAGCAGTTGCACCAGAGCCTGATGAACAGCCCGGGTCACCGCGCCAATATCCTGAACCCCGATTACGAATACATCGGGATCGGCATCGAAGAAGGCAATTACAACGGCTGGGACGCCGTCATGGTGACCCAGAACTTTGCCACCACCGATGGCACTGTTGTGCTGGACAACGGCACCGCACCGATCCCACCGGTGGAAGAGCCTGTGGCAGAAGACCCCGTGATGGAAGAGCCCGACGTCACCGAGAATGAGGAACCGGTGGACGAAACCCCTGACACCGATTTCACCGAGACCGAGGAACCGGCGGACGAAACCCCTGACACCGATGTCACCGAGACCGAAGAGCCGGCAGACGAAACCCCTGACACCGACGTCACCGAGACCGAGGAGCCGACGGACGAGACGCCCGACACTGACGTCACCGAGACCGAAGAGCCGGCGGACGAAACGCCCGACACCGACGTCACCGAGACCGAGGAACCGGCAGACGAAACGCCCGACACCGACGTCACCGAAACCGAGGAACCGGCGGACGAAACGCCCGATACCGACGTCACCGAAGCCCCGGCGGATGATTGTTTCGACGTGGAAGGGTTCCTTGCGGCGATTGAAGACTTCGTGAACGACCTGCTGGTCCTGGTTGACGATTTCCGGCTGAACGATGTCCCGGCAACCGATACCGCAGAGGTTGAGGATGACTTCATGCTGACCTGGGACATGTGTGACGACGCCCCGGCCGAAACCGATGTCACGTCGGACATGGGTGCGGACATGCAGGACGATTTCTTCACCTTCGTCTCGATCGACAACGCCGGCATGATGGACTTCGTCTAAGCTTACATCCGGCACGCGGGGCGCCTTTTCGGCGCCCCGCGCTTACGTGCGGGTCAATCTGCGCAGGATTCCGCACAAATGAGGCAAAACCGGCGGTGACAATTCGCTCAGCAGGCCGGAGCGTCCGGTTTGTGACCTTATCCCGCCAAAGTCTCGCCATTAATGTCCCGCCAAAATAACGCAATCTACTGGAGGCAGAATCATGTCAACCGCTAGCGATCTAGAACGGCAGATGCTTGCATTGATCAATGCAGAGCGCGCACAGGCGGGGCTGCCCCCCGTCCAGCTTGAACTCAACCTGAACGAGGCCGCCGAAGATCACAGTCAATGGATGTTGAACACCAACCGGTTCGACCATACGGGTGCCGGCGGCTCGCAGCCGTGGGACCGGATGGAAGATGCCGGGTTCAACTTTGCGGGCAACTGGCGCGCAACCGAGAACATCGCCTGGCAGTCCGTTCGCGGCGAACCGGGCCTGTCCGACGACGTTGTCGACCTGCATAACAGCCTGATGAACAGCCCCGGCCACCGGGCCAACATCCTTGATCCGAATGTCACTCTGGTAGGGATCGGCATCGAGGTCGGCAATTTCGACGGCTATAACGCGATCATCGTGACGCAGAACTTTGCCCGCACCACTGGCGCGGTTCAACTGGATACCGGTGGCTCGACACCCGCGCCCACCCCTGCCCCTACGCCTACACCTCCAGAGCCGGGACCTGAATATGTAAACGCCGGCACGGTCGGCGATAACGGGGATGACTGGTTCGCCCTGCACCTCAATCAGGCCGGGTCGCTGGAAGGGCGCGGCGGCAGCGACACGCTTAACGGTGCAAACGGCGGCGATTTTCTTCACGGCGGCACGGGCAATGATACGGTTGTCGGATATGGCGGCAACGACGTCCTGATCGGCGGTCAGGGAACAGACCTGCTCAGAGGTGGTGGCGGAGACGACTTTGCTCAGGGCGGCAGGGGCAACGACAGGCTGCATGGCGGCGATGGCAATGACCTGCTGTTGGGCGGCACCGAGAATGACCGGATTCAATCGGGCTACGGCAATGACACCCTGCGGGGCGGACACGGTCAGGACGACCTTTTTGGCGGGGCGGGCAACGACATTCTGTATGGCGGCCGCGACGACGACGACCTGACTGGCGGGTCCGGTTCGGACCTGTTCGTCTTCACCTCCGGGACGGACACCGTTCTGGACTTCTCCAGTGACGACTACATCGACCTCAGAGGCCCGACCTCGATCACCGGGTACAGCGATCTGATGAACAATCACATTTCGCAGTCCGGCAGCGATGTTGTGATCGACGACGGCAACGGCAACAGCCTGATCTTGGCGAACACGCAAGTGTCAGAGCTGACACAGGACTTTTTCCTGTTCTGATACGCCCGGCATTCCAAATTAAAAACGCCCCCGGTTTCGGGGGCGTTTTTTTGTGATCAATAGATCTTGGGCACGTGCAGTTCATCCGGCAGGACGCGGCGTTCGTATTCCGGGTTGTAGCGCCTGTCCGGCAGATTGACCTTTTCCTGCGGCACATCGGTGTAGGGGATTTTGGTCAGCAAATGCTCGATACAATTCAGGCGCTCACGTTTCTTGTCATTGCCTTCGACAATATACCACGGCGCCTCGGGGATGTTGGTGCGGAAAAGCATATCTTCCTTGGCCTTGGTGTAGGCCTCCCAGCGGATGCGCGATTCCAAATCCATCGGCGACAGTTTCCACTGCTTCATCGGGTCGTGAATACGCATGAGGAATCGTAGCTGCTGTTCCTCATCCGTGATCGAGAACCAGTATTTCAGCAGGATGATCCCGGACCGCACCAGCATCCGTTCGAATTCGGGAACGTCCTGAAAGAACTGCTCGACCTGATCGTCGCTGGCAAAACCCATCACCCGCTCGACCCCGGCGCGGTTATACCAGGAGCGATCGAACAGAACGATCTCGCCCGCTGCAGGCAGGTGCGGAACATAACGCTGGAAATACCACTGGCTTTGTTCACGTCGGCTGGGCGCGGGCAGAGCCACGACGCGGGCCACCCGCGGATTCAGACGCTGGGTGATGCGTTTGATCACGCCCCCCTTGCCCGCACTGTCGCGGCCTTCGAACAGAATGCAGACCTTGGCGCCGGTGTGTTGCACCCAATCCTGAACTCTGATCAGCTCAGCCTGCAGGCGCAGCAGGTTGCGGAAATAGACCTTGCGATCCAGCATGTCCGGATGCTGATCCTTGTAGATCTTGCGGACTTCCATCGAGAGCATGGGCTCGCTGAACTCGATCTCGAAATCTTCGTCCAGCGTGTCTTCCAACTCGGCTTCCAGCCAGTCTTTGGGCGCGTCATTGTTTTCGTAAGCCAAGGTCATATCCTTATCGTCTATCGGGTCCGGACCGTACAGGGCGCGTGTAACCGCCTGATGTCATCAGAGAAATTGATGAAACCCTCGCCAATTATGCGCTGCGGATGCCAATACATGCAACGCAGGCGGGCGTTCGGTCTTCCCCTTTTTGAACCTCCAAGCGGTGGGATACAAGCGTAAGAATTGCCGCATTGCCAACGGGTTGGCCTAAAGCTGCCGCTTCGGCCCTTGCCACAGACCACAATCCAACGGCAAAAACGACCCGTCAAAGCATGAGACGACCGTGACGCATTTTCTCTCCCTTCTGCCCGCAATTTGGCCCTGGTTCATCCTGATTGCTGCGCAAACAGGCGCCGCGTCAGGCCAGCAGAAGCTGAGCCTGACCCTGCTGGCCGCGTTTGGCGGCATCGCACTGGCGCTTGGATTGGTCACACCGCTGGCGGTGGTGATCGCCGGCCTTGGGTTGCTGGGGGCTGCTGGGCTGCGCCGCCTGTCCGGGCCCATGGCTTTGGCAGGGCATCTGGCACTGATCCTGTGGTGCCTCGCGCTGGCGGCGCATCTGGTTCCCGGATTTCACAACCTGCTGGTCCTGGATCAGGTGCAGGCCGGGCCGGACAGCACTGACTTCACCCTGTATCTGAACCTGGACAAGCCGCTGGTGTTGTTTGCCGTCCTGCTGGTCTGGCCCCGAATGATCCAAGGCGCCGAACCGACCAAAACCGCGCCGCTGGTGTTTGGCCTGATCCTGCTCCCCGCGCTGTTCCTGCTGGGACTCGCCACCGGCGCGGTCCGGCCCGAGATCGGCCTGCCCCCGTGGTGGCTGATCTTTGCGCTGTCGAACCTGTTTCTGACCTGTCTCACCGAAGAGGCCTTTTTCCACGGTTATCTGCAATCAGTTATTATCACAAAATTCGGGGCGACCCTTGGAATCGTAACGGCCAGCCTGCTGTTCGGTCTGGCCCACGCGGGCGGAGGCCCGGCGCTGGTGGTGTTCGCTTCGATCCTCGGGGCGGCCTGCGGGTTGGGCTACTATGCGACCGGGCGGCTTTGGGTGCCGGTTCTGATGCATTTCGGCTTCAACGCCTTGCATCTGGCCCTCTTCACCTATCCCGGTGCGGTCTGAACGTCATACCGGCAAGGCAGTGGTCTTGAACACCGTGCGTAACGCAAACGAGCTTTGCATCTGCGCCACCCCCGGCAGACGTGACAGGTATTGGCGATGGATACGGGCAAAATCCTCGGTATTTTCGGCAACGACCTTCAGGATATAATCCGCCGTGCCCGCCATCAGATGACATTCCAACACGTCGGGAATACGGGCTACGGCCTTTTCGAACGCGTCCAGCAGCTCTTCCGCCTGTCCCTGCAAGGTGATCTCGACGAACACCGTCGTCGGGACATTCATCTTGCGCGCATCCAGCAGCGCCACATAGTTGCGGATATAGCCGTCCGCCTCCAGCCGCTGCACCCGCCGGTGGCAGGCTGACGGAGACAGATTCACCTGCTCGGACAGTTCGGCATTCGACATGCGGCCGTCCCGCTGCAGAGCAGCCAAAATCTTTCTATCCGTCGCATCCACGCTCATTGACGCAATTCCTTTGCAGAGATTTAGCAATTTAGCGGAAATTCTCCCGAAGAAAAGCCAATTCGCGGGCAGAGTTTCACAGAAATTGCGCCTTGGATTGCCCATAATTTAAGCAGTTTATGAATGGAGGAGCAAAAAATGAAAATCGGTTGCCCCAAGGAAATCAAACCCCAGGAATTTCGCGTCGGCATGACCCCCAACGCCGCGCAAGAGGCCGTCGCGCGCGGACATGAGGTCCTGATCGAAACCAATGCCGGTCTCGGCTCGGGCTTCGACAACGACGCTTATATCGCTGCAGGCGCACGGATCATCGACACGGCCGAAGAGGTGTTTGCCACCGCCGACATGATCGTCAAGGTCAAGGAGCCGCAGGCGGTCGAGCGCAAGATGCTGCGTGAAGGTCAGCTGCTGTTCACCTACCTTCACCTGGCACCCGACCCGGATCAGACCCATGACCTGCTGGAATCGGGCTGCACCGCGATTGCTTATGAAACCGTGACCGATTCAAGCGGCGGCCTGCCCCTGCTGGCCCCGATGTCCGAGGTTGCGGGCCGTCTGGCACCGCAGGTCGGATCGTGGACACTGCAAAAGGCCAATGGCGGTCGCGGCGTCCTGATGGGCGGCGTTCCTGGTGTGGGGCCAGCTAAGGTTATCGTGATCGGCGGCGGTGTCGTCGGCACCCACGCAGCCAAGATTGCAGCCGGTATGGGTGCAGATGTCACCGTCCTGGACCGCTCGCTGCCGCGCCTGCGCTATCTGGACGATGTGTTCGGCCGCCAGTTCAACAACCAGTATTCGACCGCTGGTGCCACCGCTGAACTGATCCAAACCGCTGACATGGTTATCGGCGCGGTTCTGATCCCCGGTGCGGCTGCTCCCAAGCTGATCACCCGCGACCAGCTGTCCACCATGAAGCCCGGTGCGGTTCTTGTAGACGTCGCCATCGACCAGGGCGGTTGTTTCGAAACCTCCAAGGCAACGACCCACGCTGATCCGATCTACGAAGTGGACGGCATCATGCACTATTGTGTTGCCAACATGCCAGGTGCCGTTGCACGCACCTCGACCATCGCACTTGGCAACGCGACCATGCCCTTCATGCTGTCGCTGGCGGACAAAGGCTGGAAGCAAGCGTGTCAGGACGATCCGCACCTGCTGGCCGGTCTGAACGTACATGCCGGCAAACTGACCTATGAAGCGGTTGGCACGGCACTGGGCATCGATGTGGTCGCACCCGAGGCGGTCATTAACGCCTAAGGCCTCCCGCCCCTGAAAGCGCCCTCTGACGAGGGCGTTTACAGCGTTGGGCCAGGCGCCGCACCTGCGGTGCAGCGCGGTTGCGTGAATCGCAACGGTCCCGCAAACGAAACGGCGCCGCGCATTCAGCGCGGCGCCGGACCCAACCGGAGGAGGGCATTTCAATGCCCGACCGACGGGCGGGAGGCTTACGCCTCTTTGTGGATCTCCACCGAATGTGGATAGGGGATCGACACGCCCTTGGCGTCGAACGCCTCTTTCACCGCTTTGGTCACCTCGAATTTCACGTCCCAGTAATCCGCCGCGGCACACCACAGGCGCGCGGTCAGATCGACCGAGCTGTCCCCCAGATTGGTCACCCGCACCCAGGGCTCGGGATCGCTGTGAACACGTTCATCCGCCTTGGCAACGTCCAGAATGATCTGCATCGCCTCATCCGCGCTGTCGCCGTAATCAATGCCAAACACCAGATCGACACGCCGCGTATCATGGGCCGAGTAGTTGGTGATGATCGAGCCCCAGCTTTGTCCGTTGGGCACAATGATCTGCACATTGTCCGGTGTCACCAGTTCGGTGGTGAACAGGTTCAGGTCTTTCACCGTCCCTGCGGTGCCGCCAATATCAACATATTGGCCCAGCTTGTACGGACGGAACACCACCAGCATGACACCGGCGGCCAGATCGCTGAGAGTTCCCTGCAGCGCCAGACCGATCGCCAGCGACGCGGCACCCAGAATGGCGACGATACTGGTGGCCTCGATTCCGAAAATCCCCAGAACGGCGACCAGAACCATCGCAAGGATCACCCATTTGACCAGACTTGCGGCGAAATTGCCCAGTGTCGGATCAATCTGCGGGGCCGCGTTGATCCGGCGACGCACCAGTCCTCCGATTGCGCCGGCAACGATCCAGCCCAGAATCAGAACAACCAGCGCCTTGACCGCGCTCATGATCAGCGGTGCAAACGCATTCACCTGTGTTACGACTTCATCCACGCGTCTTTCCTTTCCACAACAATAAACCCGCGTCTTTCGCGCGGGATTTGCCGAAGTCTTAGCGAAAATGGAATCGTGGTCTAGGTGCCAGTTGCCCCGGTTTTCCCCGTTGATCGGCAGGCCCAACATGGCCGCCCCGCGTGCACGGGGGGCCATAATCCAGGTTGTGCCTTTTTAACCCGGCAGTTTTCCGGTCAACACATAGCGCAGCACCTCAACCACCTGGCGCGGCTCTTCGGTTACGGCCAGCGCGGCGGCGTCGACCTCTTTCAGGGCGTGCTGGTGATCGGGGCCGTGAAGTACGATCAACGACTTGCCCAGCGCAGCGGCATAGCCCGCGTCAAAGGCAGCATTCCACTGTTTGTACTTTTCGCCAAAGCGGACCACGACCACATCAGCATCCGCGATACCCTTGCGGGTGCGGATCGCGTTGACCATCGCGCCCTTGTGATCGTGCCAATACTTGTTCGGCTCGGCGCCCAGAATGGCAACGCCACAATCATCGCTTGCGGCGTGATCGGTGACCGGGCTGTTGAAGATTATGTCCAACCCCTGCGCGCCGTCGATGATCTGTTCCCGCCAGTCCGTGTGAATTTCGCCAGAGAGGTAAACGTTCAGGCCCATGACAAACTCCGCTTTTGTTCCCAAGCCTACTTATGACGCAATCCGGGAAAGCCCAACGAAAAACGCGCCCGTAGGCGCGTTGATCTGTTTCCGGACATCAGGTTTTAGCCGCGCAGAACGCCACCGGTCGCCTTGGTGACCTTGGCGATGATCTTCTCGGCCACGGCTTCGATGTCTTTTTCCTTCAGCGTCTTGTCCGTCGGTTGCAGGCGTACCGTGATGGCCAGAGATTTCTTGCCCTCACCCAGGCTGCCACCGATGAATTCATCAAAGACGCGCACATCTTCAATCAGCGCCTTGTCGGCCCCCGCCGCAGCGTTCACCAGCGTCAGCGCCTCGACACCTTCGTCGACGACAAAGGCAAAGTCACGCTCAACCGCTTGCAGATCGCGCAGTTCCAGCGCCGCGCGGGTGGCACCGGATTTACGGGGCAGAGGCACCTCGTCCGGCCAGATGGTGAAGGCCATTGCCGGGCCTTTGATGTCCATCGCCTGCAGAATACGCGGGTGCAGTTCGCCAAACACGCCCAGCACCTTTTTTGGACCCAGACAGATCTTGCCATGACGGCCCGGGTGCCACCAGGCGTCGCCGTCGCGCAGAATCTGAACCTTGGCGGGCGCGCCGATGGCGGCCAGCACAGCCTCGGCATCGGCTTTGGCGTCGAACACATCCACTGAGCGCGAGGCACCGTGCACGTCCTTGGGGCCGTTGCGGCCAACCAGCAGGCCGGTGATCTGAGTTTTCTGGTCGCCGGGTTCGCCGTCATGGAAGACGGGGCCAACCTCGAACAGCGCCACGTCGGTATAACCGCGTGCCTGGTTGCGAGCCGCGGCCTGTAGCAAACCGGGCAGCAAATCGGGGCGCATGTGGCTCATCTCGGATGAGATCGGGTTTTCCAGCTGAGTTGCCGCATCCCCACCACCAAACAACGCTGCCGAGGCCTGATCGATGAAGGTATAGGAAACGCATTCGTTATACCCCAGCGCCGCGCAGGTTCGGCGCGCCATGGACTGACGACGCTGTGTCGGGGTCATCACCGGTTTCGGGATACCGTCAGTGATACGCGGCAGCGGCTTGCCTTGCAGCTTGGTCAGGGATGCGATCCGCGCGACTTCTTCCACCAGATCGGCCTCACCCATGACATCCGGACGCCAGCTGGGCACGTGGGCCATTTCACCCTCCAGACGGAAACCCAGTCGGGTCAGGGTCTGGCGCTGTTCGCTTTCGGGAATGTCCATACCGACCAAAGACTGCACACGTTCGGCATCCAGCTTGTAGGCGCGCGCGTGGTTCGGGGCTTTGCCCGCCTCGACCACTTTCGACACCTCGCCACCGCAGATATCCAGGATCATCTGCGTCGCCTGCTCCAGCCCTTCCAGAGTGTATTCAGGGTTCACACCGCGTTCGAACCGATAGCGCGCGTCCGAGTTGATTTTCAGCGCACGACCGGTCAGCGCGATCTGCACATGATCCCAAAACGCGCTTTCGAGGAACACGTTCACCGTTTCCTCGGTACAGCCGGTTTCCTCACCGCCCATGATACCGGCGATGGATTCCGGACCCTTGTCATCCGAGATCACCATCATGCCGGGTTGCAGGGTGTATTCTTTCTCGTCCAGCGCCACGAGCGTCTCGCCACCCTTGGCGCGGTGAACGCGCAGGTTGCCCTGCACCTTGTCCGCATCGAACACGTGCAGCGGGCGGTTCTGGTCGAAGGTCATGTAGTTGGTGATATCCACCAAAGCCGAGATCGGGCGCAGACCGATTGCCTTCACCTGATCCTGCAGCCATTGCGGGCTGGGGCCATTCTTAACGCCCTTGATCAGACGACCGGTGAAATGCGGCGCACCGTCCAGAGTATCCTCGTCGATCGTAACCTTGATCGGGCTTTCGAAATCGCCCGGCACCGGCACATAGTCACGCTCTTTCAACGTACCAACGCCCCGCGCGGCCAGATCGCGCGCAATGCCTGCCACGCCCAGCGCATCCGGGCGGTTCGGGGTGATCGCGATCTCGATCATCGGATCGACCTTGGACGGCTCATTCTCGGCCAGCCAATCGATGAACTTGTCGCCAACCTCGCCCGAGGGCAGCTCGATGATGCCGTCATGTTCATCCGACAGCTCCAGCTCGCGTTCCGAGGCCATCATGCCAAAGCTTTCGACACCGCGGATCTTGCCGACGCTAATTGTCAGGTCCAGGCCGGGGATATACATGCCCGGTTTGCAGACCACGACGGTGATGCCTTCGCGTGCGTTGGGGGCACCGCAGATGATCTGCAGCTCACCTTCATCCGTGTCCACCTTGCAGACACGCAGCTTGTCGGCGTCGGGGTGCTTCTCGGCGTGTTTCACATAGCCCAGCGTAAAACCCGCCAACCGGTCCGCCGGGTTCACGATCTCTTCGACCTCAAGCCCGAGATCGGTCAGCGCTTCGGCGATCTCATCAACCGAAGCGTCAGTGTCGAGGTGGTCTTTCAGCCAGGACAGAGTGAATTTCATTGCACGGGGCCTTTTTTGGCAGATATCCAGTCGGCACAGGCAATGGCAAAGATTGCGCCGGGGTGCAAGCGCTGCGCGTCACGGATAGGTGGGGGTGCGGCCCAAAAGCTCGTCCAATTGCCAGCCGATCCAGCCATGAGGGATGAAATGCCCGCCGGGATGGGTATCCAGCACCACCTGCCCCTGCGCGCAATCGGTCCATTCCACACGGCTGAGCGTCAGGAACGGCTTCACGCTCCAATCCCCGCGCGGGGTGGCGCCGTTGCAGCTGTATTTCTCGCGCCACAGCGCCACCGGATGGGTCGTGTCGCCACCCGGCCCAAAGGGGAAATCCATCACGGTGTCGTCCAGCCCATGCACATGGCGCACCTCTCGCGGGGCTTCGGGGCAGGCTTCCGTCTGGCGGATGCTGCCCGCAACGGCCAGCAGCGCCGCCGTATCATTGCCCGACTGACAGACATAGCGCCACGCCATCGCGCCGCCAAAGGAATAGCCCGAGACATAGATGCGGTCCTTGTCTACCGGATAGCGTTTGGCGACATCCTCCAGCACCCGGTCGGCAAAAGGCACATCACCGGTATCCGCCGCCCAGAAGTTCCAGCTTTTGCCCAGCCCGTTCGGAGCCACCAGCAACACACCGCGCAGTTTCGTTGCCCCGGCGATACGTTCATGGTTCACCACAACGGTGCCCTGCCGCGACCAGCCATGGAAATGCAGCAACACCGGCAGAGGTGTTTGCCCGTCCCAGCCATCAGGTTCCAGCACGTGATAGGAACGGTCGCCCAACGGGCAGGCGGTATCGCCGTGGCAACTCGGGGCGGCCAGCGCGGGTGAGGCCATCAGCATCAGAATGAAAATCAGTCGGCATATCATAGGCCCGAGCCTACTGCCCCAACGCCCTCTGTCACGTCACATCCCCGTGGGGCGATGTAATAAGCCGCGATATCGCCAGACCGCGGGGTGGCGATCTGCCAGCTGTGCTGAGCACTTTATGCCTGCCAAATCCGTGTACTGTTCGAGCGTTGCGCTTGCGGAGACAAATCGCCGGCCCGTCCGGGCGGTGTCGTCCATTGGGCTCGAACCAATGGCGCCGCAATGAACGACCGATAGCGAGGCGGCCTATCGGCCTTTGCTCCGCAGTTATTTTTTGAACCGACCGATGAGTTTCTTGGTCCTCCAAAGCTGATTGCGTCGATCGCTTTCAACTTGGTCACGTTTCTCCCAGACCCGATGATGCGCCAGCATAAAGAGCCCCTGAAACGGAGACATCGCAAACAGGATCAAAACACTCATCCATCCCGGCAACACGCTGGCCAGCAAACAAAAAACAATAAACCAAGCAAATAGTAGGCCCGCACCAACCCACCTGCGGTTACGCCCAGAGAAGGCGTAGCACCAGTCGTAGTATTTCGAGAAATATACGCCGAGCAGATACACTTAACGGCTCAAACCACCATGCAGATTCGGCATATCCAGCGCGGCAAATCCATAGTGCCGCAACCACCGCAGGTCAGAATCAAAGAAAGCCCGCAAATCAGGAATGCCGTATTTCAGCATCGCCAGACGGTCGATGCCGATGCCAAAGGCAAAGCCCTGATAGACCTCGGGGTCGATGCCACCGGCGGCGATCACCTTGGGGTGGACCATGCCCGAGCCCAGAATCTCCATCCAGTCATCGCCCTCGCCGATCTTCAGCTGACCGTTGTCCCAGGAACAACGGATATCGACCTCGGCCGACGGCTCGGTGAAGGGGAAGTGCGAGGCGCGGAAGCGCAGTTCGACGTCGTCGACCTCGAAGAAAGCCTTCACGAACTCTTCCAGAACCCATTTCAGGTTCGCCATCGAGATATCCTTGTCGATGGCCAGCCCTTCGACCTGATGGAACATCGGCGTGTGGGTCTGGTCATAGTCAGCGCGGTAGACACCGCCCGGACAGATGACGCGGATCGGCGCGCCCTGTTTCTCCATTGAGCGGATCTGCACCGGCGAGGTATGCGTCCGCAGCACATGCGGCGGGCGGTCGTCACCCTCGGCGCGGTGCATGTAGAACGTGTCCATCTCGGCCCGCGCGGGGTGGTGGCCGGGGATGTTCAGGGCGTCAAAGTTATACCAGTCGTCCTCGATCCGCGGCCCTTCGGCCACCGAGAAGCCCAGTTCTGCAAAAATCGCGGTCAGTTCCTCGGTAGCCTGGCTGATCGGGTGGATCGAGCCCTGACGGCGCGCGCGGGTCGGCAGGGTGACGTCCAGCCATTCGGTGCGCAGACGCTCATCCAGCGCGGCATCGGCCAGCGCGGACTTTTTGGCGGACAGCGCCGAGTTGATCTCATCCTTCAGGGCGTTCAGCGCGGGGCCTGCGACCTGGCGTTCCTCGGGCGTCATTTTGCCCAGCTCGCGCATCTTCAGCGCGACCTCGCCTTTTTTGCCTACGGCGGCGACGCGGATCGCCTCAAGCGCGTTTTCGTCGCCGGCTTCGGCGATTTGGCCCAGATATTTTGCCTTAAGATCGTCCATGACGCCCTCTGAATTTGGTCGCCAACCTGCTATCGGGCCAGCCTCGCGAATGCAAGCGGGACCGGGCGGGTCAATAGCTGTATTCGGGGAAAATCCGGGTCAGGTCGCCGTTCCAGTCGCCGTTGTAGTGTTCCAGCAACTCATCGGCGGGAACCTTGCCGGTCTCAAGACTGTCCTTCAGCGCGTTCAGGAAATGCGTCTCGTCCGGCACCAGACCACCGGCACCGGGGAAGGCGCGGGACTTCAGACCAGCCTCAGAGATCGCCACGACCTCACGCGCCAGATCGTGCATGTTGATATTGCCGACCTGCGCCTGCAGGCCATCTTTGGCGGCCTCAACACGCAGTGCCTCGCGCGTTTCCGCATCCCAGCCCTTGACCAGATCCCACGCTGCGTCCAGCGCGCCCTGATCGTAAGTCAGGCCAACCCAGAAGGCAGGCAGCGCGCACAGGCGACGCCACGGACCGCCATCGGCACCGCGCATCTCCATGAATTTCTTGATCCGCGCTTCGGGGAAGGCGGTGGTCAGGTGGTCGGCCCAGTCGGACAGGGTCGGCGTTTCGCCCGGCAGCGCGGGCAGTTTGCCCTGCAGGAAATCACGGAAGGACATGCCTAGCGCGTCGACATACTGTCCGTCGCGATAGACGAAATACATCGGCACATCGAGCGCGTATTGCACGTAGCGCTCGAACCCGAACCCTTCTTCGAACACGAACGGCAGCATCCCCGTGCGCGCGTCGTCCAGATGCCGCCAGATGTAGCTGCGCCAGCTTTTCTGGCCGTTGACCTTGCCTTCGAAGAACGGCGAGTTCGCAAACAGCGCCGTCGCGACCGGCTGTAGGGCCAGTGCCACGCGCAGTTTCTGCACCATGTCGGCCTCGGACCCGAAGTCGATATTGACCTGAACGGTGCAGGTGCGCCGCATCATGGCGCGGCCCATGGTGCCGACCTCCTCCATGTAGTCGTTCATCAGCCGATAGCGGCCCTTGGGCATCAACGGCATCTCGTCATGGGTCCAGATCGGGGCCGCGCCCAGACCGATGAAACCCACGCCAATCTCGTCGGCGATATCCTTCACCTCGCGCAGGTGGGTGTTCACCTCGTCGCAGGTCTCGTGGATCGTCTCCAGCGGAGCACCTGACAGTTCCAGCGCGCCGCCCGGTTCAAGGCTGACATTGGCGCCGTCCTTTTCCAGACCGATCAGCTTGTCACCTTCGCGCACTTCGGCCCAGCCGTGGCGGTCACGCAAGCCTTCCAGAACGGCCACAATGGATCGCGTTCCTTCAAACGGCAGCGGTTTCAGGGTGTCTTTGCAATAGCCGAACTTCTCATGCTCGGTTCCGATACGCCAATCCTGCTTGGGCTTACAGCCCGATTCCAGGTATTCGGCCAGTTGCTCATGGCGTTCGATCGGCCCGCCGCCGGATTGGGGGATGGACATGAATCGCGCTCCGATCCTTATGTGTCTGTTTAGTTGGTCAGTCGTGGGGGCAAACCGCGCCAGTGTCAATGCAGCCTAAGGTGGGCAGGACGGGAGGGCGTCCGTTCCCAGATCACCACCGGATGGGCCGCGCCACCGTTCAGTTCCGCCAGCATCTGTTCGGTTTTCAGCCCCGGCAGGGCCGAGAAGACATCGAACAAAGCTTCGGCCCCTTCGGCATTCACAGGAATGTGAAGCAACGGTTGGCCCGGTTGTTCCAATACCCAATGCGCAGGCGAAGCGGTCGGGTCCAGCGCCAGACGTTCGATTTCCCGCGTGGCGACCATACCGCCATCCAGCGGACCGAGATAGGTGATCTGACCTTCGTCGATGGTCACCACGCCGGGGCCGCCGACACCGGTGCGGAAGCGGGCCCGCTGAACGCCGATCACGGCCAACGCCACCGAAACGACCACCAGCACCCAGCCCAACCATCCCAGCAATCCACCAGGGCCGCTGATCCAGCTGAGGCCGACCAGCAGCACAAGCCCGGCCACCAGCACCTCGCGCCAGCGCCACAGAGTCAGTTTGGCTTCGGGTCGGATGAAACTCATGCCGGGTCCTCGGGGTTTGTGAACAGGATCAGCGAGAACTGCCCCGCAGGTTTGAATCCAATACCCATATAGGCTCGCACGGCAGAATCGGAAGCCGCGAACAGAACCGCGCGGGACGCCCCGGCGGTGCGCGCCTCAACCAGATGCAGCGCGACCGCCAGCCGGGCATAGCCGCGCCCGCGCAGGTTGGGCGGGGTATAGACCCCTCCGATCTGAACAACTTCGGGCAGGCGGGCGTTGAACCCGGTCATCGCAACGGGCTGATCATCGACCAGCAGAACCCGGTGCGTATCGCGATCAACGTAGTTCGCAATATCCAACTTTGACTGGACATGCGCCCAGTTGGCGGCGAAGTCCATTGCTTCGACCAGATAGCTTTCGCGCCAGGCTTCGGGCACGGAACGATCAACATCGCCCAACGGCACCAAGGTCGCGCCAGTAGTGTCCGGCAGGACAAGGTCGTCCAATTGCAGGGTAAAGCCGGGCTCGTCACTGTTCAGGGTGGCGGGTCTGTCTTCCCAGCCAGCCAGTTGCATGATCCGGCGGGCCTGTGTGGCCTCGGATGCCACGCCGAACAGTTTCTGACCCCGGACCAGGGCAATTGCCGCGGCGAGCTCGGCATCCGAGCAATCGGGACATTGCACCAAAACCATGCCTTCGTTGGTGATGGCGAAAACAGCGCGCGGGCCATCGCCCAGCACCCAGATGTTTACTGATCGCGGATCATCGCCACGCAGGCCGAAATCGCGCAGATTGGCCAAAGGGAACATCGAGGTCTGGATGTGCTGCGACAGGAACATATCGATCCTTGGCACATCCGCATCCGTCGCCAGACGCCAATTCAAGACCAATCCCCCAGCGCCTGTTGCCACATGGTCAGCGATGCCACCGCCGCCGTATCTGCCCGCAGGATACGCGGGCCAAGACTGACCACATGCGCATAAGGCAGCGCCGTCAGCCGCGCGCGCTCACGGTCCGAGAATCCGCCCTCGGGGCCGATCAGAATCGCCCAGGGCAGACCCTTTTCGTTTGCTGCCAGACGCAGGGCCGAGCCAACCTCAGCTTCGTTGCAGAACATCAGCTGGCGATCTTCGGGCCACACGTCCAGCACCCGGTCCAGCCGCTGCAGATCGGTGACTTCGGGCACGAAGGTGCCGCCGCATTGCTCGGCCGCCTCAACGGCGTGGGCTTGCAGGCGGT
Organism: Ruegeria sp. AM9; assembly: GCF_056540565.1. Lineage (NCBI taxonomy): Bacteria > Pseudomonadati > Pseudomonadota > Alphaproteobacteria > Rhodobacterales > Roseobacteraceae > Ruegeria > Ruegeria sp. AM9. Next base: position 42,290 of record NZ_JBQFWY010000007.1, on the reverse strand, counting down.
CCTGCCGGATGCGTTCTGAATTGGTGAACTCGGTCTGCACCGGCATGATCCGCGCTGCGCCCATTTCCGCCGCTTTTTCAACGATGAAATCGGTGCGCGCCTTTTTGATAGGGGCAAACAGGAACCACAGGTCGGGCGGCAGCTGCAGGGGTTTGGTCTGTTCCACACAGTGCAGAACACCGCCACGCTTTCCGGCCTCGGCCACTTCGGCCAACCACTCTCCGTCCTTGCCGTTGAACAGGGCCACCTGCCCGCCCACGGCCAGACGCATGACGCCGAACAGGTAATGGGCCTGCTCGCGCGTCAAATCTACCGATTGCCCCTGACCCAGAGGGTGCTCTACATACAGTCTGATCTTTGCACTCATGAGACGTTACATATGCAAGGCAACGCCCCAACACCAGACGGTCAGGTCGCAGATGCGGTCAGTGGCAACTGGGTCGACACACACGCGCCCGCTTTCGCCCGCCCCTACCTGCGCCTTTCCCGTGCGGACCGGCCCATCGGCACGTGGCTGCTGCTGATTCCCTGCTGGTGGGGTCTGGCCCTAGCGATACTCAGCGACGGGAGCCCGCGGTGGGAGGACCTGTGGATCGCCGTCGGCTGCGCCATCGGAGCCTTCCTGATGCGCGGTGCGGGCTGTACGTGGAACGACATCACCGACCGCAAGTTCGACGGACAGGTGGAGCGCACGCGGTCGCGTCCGATCCCGTCGGGTCAGGTCAGTGTGCGTCAGGCGGTGATCTGGATGGGCCTGCAATGCCTGCTGGCGCTGGGAATTCTGCTGAGCTTCAATCAGGCCGCCATCGCCATGGGCGTGCTGTCGCTGTTGCCGGTGACGATCTACCCCTATGCCAAGCGATTCACATGGTGGCCGCAGGTGTTTCTGGGGCTGGCCTTCAACTGGGGCATCCTGCTGGCTTGGGCGGCGCATACCGGCACGGTGGGCGTGCCTGCCATCACGCTCTATCTGGCTGGGATCGCATGGACGCTATTCTATGACACGATCTATGCGCATCAGGACGCCGAGGACGACGAACTGATCGGCATCAAGTCCACTGCTCGGCTGTTTGGCACCGATACCGCACGCTGGCTGAAGTACTTCCTTGTGGCCACGGTTTTCCTGATGGGGCTGGCCATCATCGACGGGGTACTGGCGCAGGCCTCGGTGCTGGCTCTGGCCGTTGCCTTGGGCGGGCCGTGGGCAATGGGCTGGCATATGGCGTGGCAATTGCGCGGGCTGGATATCGAGGACAACGCGAAACTGCTGCAACTGTTTCGCGCCAACCGCGACACAGGCCTTATTCCGCTGATCTTCCTCTGCGTCGCGCTGCTGCTCTGATTGCACCTGCCCGCGCGCCTCTGTAAGAGTTCGCTCAATCGCTTGAGGAGTCGATAACCCGCACATGCGTTTGCCCTATTTCTTAGCCGTTGCCCTTATCTTCCTCGTATCGGCGGGCCTGTGCCTGCTGGCCGCCAGCTTTGCGGTGACCAAGGTCGAAGAAACATCCGAATTTGCCGTGCGCCGGGCGCTGGACCTGAAAGGGCATGACTGGGCCGAGGTGCATTCCGACGGCTTGCGCGTCGTGCTGACGGGAACCGCCACCGATGAGGCGACCCGCTTCAACGCGCTGACCGCAGCGGGCACCGAGGTCGACACCTCGCGCGTGATCGACGAGATGCAGGTGGCCCCGACAACCGAACTGGCCGCGCCCCGGTTCTCGGCCGAGATTCTGCGCAATGACAGCGGCATCTCGGTGATCGGCCTGATCCCGGCCAGCGAAAACCGCGAGGCGCTGATGGAACGGCTGAGCGATCTGGGCGGTGGCGCCCCTGTTTCCGATCTGATGGAAACCGCCGACTACCCCAAGCCCAAAGGCTGGGACGCCGCAATCACCTATGCCGTTGACGCGTTGACACGCCTGCCGCGCGCCAAAATCTCGGCCAGCCCCGGGCTGGTCAAGATCACCGCGATTGCCGACAGCCAGCAGGAAAAGGAAAAGCTGGAACAGGACCTGACCCGCGCCGCGCCGCCAAGCCTGCGGATCGGCCTGTCGATCTCGGCCCCGCGCCCGGTGATCACGCCTTTTACTCTGCGCTTTCTGATCGACGAGGATGGCGGTCAGTTCGATGCCTGCTCGGCACAGGACGAGAAAGCGCGCGAAGCGATCGTCGCCGCCGCGCAGGAGGCGGGCATGACCGGCCCCTATAGCTGCACTATCGGGCTGGGCGTGCCGTCACCCCGCTGGTCCGAGGCCGCCGCGCTGAGCATCAACGCGCTGGCTGAACTGGGCGGCGGCTCGGTAACCATGTCGGACGCGGATATCACGCTGGCCGCGGCAGAAGGCACCGAAACCGGGACATTCGACCGTGTCGTGGGTGAGCTGGAGAACGCCCTGCCCCCGGTCTTTGCCCTGCACGCCATCCTGCCGCCCCCCGAAACCGAGGGCGAAGAAGGCCCCCCCGAATTCAATGCCACGCGCAGCCCCGAAGGGCTGGTGCAGATGCGCGGGCGTCTGGGCGACGAGACCCAGCGCGACATGGTCGACAGCTATGCCCGCGCCGCCTTTGGCTCGGAACAGGTTCACATCGCGACCCGCATCGCGCCCGATGGCCTGCCGATGGGCTGGCCGGTGCGGATTCTGACCGGGCTTGAGGCGCTGGCCCAACTGCATAACGGCGCTTTGACGGTCACGCCGGATGATCTGGTCCTGACCGGAATCAGCCATGACCCCGAAACGAAGGCACAGATCGCCGGTCTGTTGTCCGAGAAACTCGGCGACGCGCAGGAATTCACCCTGTCCATCACCTATCAAGAACCGCCCGAACCCGCCGACAAGCTGCCCGACCCCGAGGTCTGCGAAGAGCGCATCGCCGAGGTTCAAGCCAACACCAAGATCGCGTTCGAGCCCGGCTCGGCCACCGTCGCCGCCGACTCGCGCAATACGGTGAACCAGATTGCCGACATCCTGCGCGAATGCGGACCGATCCGGTTGGAGATTCAGGGCCACACCGACAGTCAGGGCCGCGAAGAGATGAACCAGCAGCTCAGCCAGGCGCGGGCACAATCCATCCTGAACGAGCTGCGCGGGCGCCGCGTGCCCACCGCCAGCTTTACCGCCGTGGGCTATGGGGAATCGCAACCGATTGCCGACAACGACACCGAAGAAGGCCGCGAGGAAAACCGCAGGATCGAGTTCCGCCTGATACGGCCCGAGCCGGTGGAAAACACCGAAACCGGACTGGACGCGATCGAGGCAGAATCGATCGAGGCCGAACAGACGGACACACCCGCCTCAGACGCGGATGCAGGGGACCAGTAAAGTGAACAGAATCGAATTCATCATCGCCACCGCCATCATCCTGTTCGCGGCGTTCTGCATGGGCTGGTTCGCCAACTGGCTGGCGCATCGCCTGTCGCGCGTGCGCCAAAGCGACGTGGCCGACCTGGACCGCATGAGTCAGGAATTGCACGAGGCCGAGGAAACCCGCGATCAGGCGATCACCTACCTGCAACAACGCGAGGCCGAACTGACCAATCAACTGACCCAGACCGAGGCCGAACTGGCTGCCGCCATGGACGGCCTGCGCGCCGCCCGGCAAGAGGCCGAGGAACTGCGCGGCCGCATCAACAACGCGGACTAAGACCGCGGCTCGAGTACGTGCCCGTGGTCTGCCAGCGTCTTTCTTGGAAACTCGCCTTTGACCTCGTTTATGTCGTTGACCATTCGGCCATCACCGAACCCGCCCAGTAGCATGAGGTACTTGTCTGCCACCCTGCGGGTGAACAACTCGTTGCTCTCAAATTTCTTGGTGCCAAATTTGAAAGCTTCATACTCGAGTTCTTTTTTGCTCATGTCTTTTTGAACAAACTCATGGAACCGGTCAAAAGCATCCACAAATGCAGCATAGTTGGCCACGGTTATACTGGCTCCCAAGGAATTCAACGCGCGACGCGTGTATTGATCATAGGGTGAGAACTCCCAAGGGTTTTTGCAGAACAGGAATTTCGAGACCATCGAAACAGGTCTGCCGTAAGTAAGGCCGTCCGGTTGCGACTCGGTAATTCGCAAACTGTCAATTTCTGCTTGGAACCCAGGCCGCTTGATCGCTTCTCGATCTGCATAGTTTTCAGCAATAAAACCGAGCCGCTTTAGAAGTTGTCGCCGACTCTCCGGACACGCTTTGGCATTCCGCCTGAGTTGCCAGACTTTTAGGAATTGTGCGAAATCGCCGTTGCCTGTTTCGGACTTCGAACTGATCGCTTTCTGCAAGGTTATTTCGTCAGAAAACCATGCGCGGCTCGCTTCGAAACACGCCAGAACCAAACGGTTCTCGGGGGCATAAAATGTCATCAATGATCTCTCCAAAAGCTACACGATACGTAGTTTTGGAGAAGCTGCAATGGAGTATCCCAGCCTTCACCACCGGGTCAGCGCGTCTTCGTCCTCGTCCTTGGCGGCCACCCATTCCTCACCGGATTTGGTGATTTCCTTCTTCCAGAACGGCGCGCGGGATTTCAGGTAGTCCATCAGATATTCCGCCGCCTCGAACGCGTCCTTGCGATGCGGTGCAGCCGTGGCCACCATCATGATCCGATCCCCCGGGGCCAGCCTCCCGTGGCGGTGGATCACCAGCACGTCCCCCAACGACCAGCGTGATTGCGCCTCTTCGGCGATCTTGGTCAGCGCGCGTTCCGTCATGCCGGGGTAATGCTCGATCTCCATCACATCCAGATCACCCGAGGCCAGATCGCGCACGACGCCGGTGAAGGTCACGATCGCCCCGTTGGCCGCGTTGCCTGCCGCGAATGCGTTGGCTTCGGCCCCCAGATCAAACGCTTCTTCCTGAACAGCGATACGCATCTCAGCCACCGGTCATCGGCGGGAAGAACGCAACCTCGCGCACACCGGACAACGAGGCGTCAAAATCCGAAAGCTCCTGATCCAGCGCCACCCGCAGGGCGGACAGATCGGCAAATGCCGCGGCATAGCGGTCTTCGCGCGCGCTAAGCTCTGCCACCAGATCATTGACCGTCGCGGCCTGTGTTTCGACCTTTTCCTTCGGCAGGCCGATGCGTTCGCGCACCCAGGCGAAATATAGCACGTCCATCGGTTAGCTCTCCTTCAGATGGGGCATGGCTTTACGTAGGTAGTCATAGCCGGTGATCAATGTCAGCGTGGCGGCAATCCACAGCAGCCACAAGCCGATGCGGCCCGACCAGAACATCCCTTCCAGGTGCCAGCGGATGTGGTTCAGGTCCTCGACCTGCCCGGTCAGAACCTGATCAATGACCGTAGGGTCCATCCCAAAGGTGGCCATGACAAAATTATGCTCGAAGATCCCCTGCGAGAACAGAACCGCGATGGCAACCATCTGCGCGGTCGTCTTCCACTTGGCCAGTTTGGTCACCTTCAGCGTTCCCGCCGTATCGCCCAGATATTCACGCAGGCCCGAGACGAAAACCTCGCGGAACAGAATCACGGTGGCGGGCAGCACCAGCCACGGCGTCCAATGCTCGGTCGAATAGCCCACAAGGATCATCAGCGCGATCACCACCATCGCCTTGTCGGCGATCGGGTCCATCATCGCGCCAATCTTGGTTTCCTGTTTCCAGGCGCGGGCCAGATAGCCGTCGAACCAGTCGGTGATCGCTGCTGTCAGGAACAGGATCAGCGCGAACCAGTCGGCATAGGGGCGGGTGAAATACAGAAACATCACGGCCAGACCGGGGGCGGCCAGCAGGCGCAGCACGGTCAGGATATTGGGCAGGTTCCACTTCATGCACCGACCCTACATCGCCGGTCCGGGACAGGAAAGACGGAGCGGCAAAAAACTGACCCGATCACAGGCGGTTGCAGGGCCAAAAGGCAAGGGGTCGCAACCGGGAACTCTCAGTCAGATACTGCTTGGCGCGAGGCGTCTTTGCGGTCAGATTGGCGGGCGGCTCAGGAGCACCAAAACGTCATGACCGCACATATTCAAACCGACCCCCGATCCAACCTGATCGGCGGTGCATGGATGATTACCGGAATGGCGCTGTTCGCGCTGGAGGACGCGCTGTTGAAAGGCGCCTCTGCCGCGTTGCCGATCTGGCAGATTCTGATTCTGTTCGGCGCCGGTGGAACGGTGATCTTTGCGGCGGTGGCCGTGTTGCGGGGTACGAATCTGTTTCACAGGGATGTGCTGTCCCGCCCGATGAAGGTGCGGGTGCTGTTCGAGATTCTGGGGCGGCTGTTCTATGTGCTGGCGATCACGCTGACGCCCTTGTCTGCGGCAACCGTGATCCTGCAGGCCACGCCTCTGGTCGTGGTCGCAGGCGCGGCGCTGTTCTTTGGCGAGGCCGTCGGCTGGCGCCGCTGGAGCGCCATTCTGATCGGCCTGATCGGCGTGGTGATCATTGTCCAACCGACCGGAGACAGTTTCTCGGCCCTATCCATCCTTGCGGTGCTGGGGATGCTGGGCTTTGCCGGGCGCGACCTGGCCAGCCGCGCCGCGCCCGCAACACTGGGGACCGAGGTGCTGGGGTTCTACGGCTTCCTCTGCATCGTTGTTGCCGGGCTGGCCTATCGGTTCTGGGAGGGCACACCGATGGCCCCGCTGGACCTGCACACAAACCTGCATGTGGGCGGCGCGATCCTGATGGGCACGGCGGCGTACGCGGCGCTGATGAAAGCCATGCGGACCGGTGAGGTCTCGGCCGTCACGCCCTTCCGCTATTCGCGGCTGTTGTTTGGTGTCGGTCTGGGCGTGGTCATGTTTGGCGAGCAGCTGGACCAGACCATGTGGATCGGCAGCGCGCTGATCGTGGCCTCGGGACTGTATATCCTATGGCGCGGGCGACAGGCCTAGCCCTTGTCGTGGAAGAAGTCATAGACCTTCTGCGCCAACCCGGCTGAAATCCCATCCACCGCTTTCAAGTCGGCCAGATTGGCGCGACTGACCGCTTTGGCGCTGCCGAAATGGGCCAGCAGGGCACGTTTGCGCGCCGCGCCCACACCGGGGATTTCATCCAATGGCGTCGCGCCCACGGCCTTGGCCCGTTTGGCGCGGTGGGTGCCAATGGCGAACCGGTGCGCCTCGTCCCGCAGACGCTGGATGAAATACAGCACGGGATCGTTGCGTTTCAGCGCAAAGGGGCGCTGACCGATGCGGTGGAACTCTTCCTTGCCGTGATCACGATCGACGCCTTTGGCGACACCGACCATAGGGATGTCTTCGACGCCGTGTTCGACCATGATCTCATGCACGGCGCTCACCTGCCCGGCACCGCCGTCGATCAGCAGAAGGTCGGGCCAGTGGCCTTTTTCGCGGTCGGGGTCTTCCTTTTGCAGGCGGGTGAAACGGCGGGTCAGGACCTCTTTCATCATGCCGAAATCGTCACCGGGGGTCAGGTCGTCGCCGCGGATGTTGAACTTGCGGTAGGCGTTTTTCATGAAGCCTTCGGGGCCCGCCACGATCATGCCGCCCACCGCATTGGTGCCCTGAATGTGAGAGTTGTCGTAGACCTCAATGCGGCCCGGAGGCGCATCCAGATCAAATGCCTCGGCCACACCGCGCAGCAGCTTGGCCTGCGTGGCGCTTTCCGACATGCGGCGGGCCAGAGACTCACGCGCATTGCGCAGGGCTCCGGCGACCAGCTCCTGTTTCTCGCCGCGCTGGGGCACGAGGATTTCGACCTTGCGGCCTGCCTTCTCGGACAGAGCCTCTTGCATCAGATCGGCGTTTTCGATCCCATCCGACAGGATCAACTGCCGCGGCGGTTCCTTGTTGTCGTAGAACTGGCCCAGAAAGGCCTCCATCACCTCGGCCGGGGACACATCCGCCCCAACCCGAGGATAGAAATCCTTGTTCCCCCAGTTCTGGTTGGCCCGGATAAAGAACACCTGAACGCAGGCCTGTCCGCTATCCATATAGAGGCCGATCACATCCGCCTCGGCCACGCCGCGCGGGTTGATGCCCTGGCTGGTCTGCACCTGCGTCAGCGCCCGGATACGGTCGCGCAGACCGGCAGCGCGTTCGAACTCCATCGCCTCAGACGCCGCCATCATCTGCTCGGCCAGATCCTCCTGCACCTTGGTCGAGCGGCCCGACAGGAATCGTTCGGCGTCGCGGACGCTTTCGCGGTAACCTTCTTCCGAGATCAGCCCGACACACGGCCCCGAACAACGTTTGATCTGATAGAGCAGACAGGGCCGTGTGCGGCTATCGAACATCGAATCCGAGCAGTTGCGCAGCAAGAACGCCTTCTGCAGCTGGTTCAGGGTCCGGTTCACGGCACCGGCGCTGGCGAAGGGGCCGAAATAGGCCCCCTTTTCCTTCTTCGCGCCACGATGTTTCTTGATCTGCGGATAGGCATGATCCTTGGCGACCAGAATATTCGGAAAGCTCTTATCGTCACGCAGCAGCACGTTGTACTTGGGCTTGAGCTGCTTGATCAGGTTCTGCTCCAGCAGCAGCGCCTCGGTCTCGGTCCGCGTGGTCAGGAACATCATCGAAGCGGTCGAGGCGATCATTTTCTCGATCCGCCCGGAATGACCAGGGCGCGTATAGTTCGACACCCGCGCCCGCAGATTCCGTGCTTTGCCGACATACAGAACCCGGCTGTCCGCATCCAACATCCGGTACACACCGGGCGAGCTGTCCAGCGTTTTCACATAGCGCTGGATGCAGGCATAGCCGGTGGGCTGAATGTCCGGATTTGATTCGTCCTGGGTCGTCATGGGCCTGAGATATGATTCCCTGACAATGGCTGCAATCTTGAGGCCCCCAGATCAAGAGAAAACAAATCCACGGTTTCTGTGGATAACTATGCAGATAAGTTTCCGGGGATGGCGAAATTCCCTTGTATACTTATGGATTCAATGAGTTGCACAAAAAATAGGCACATCTTTAAGCTGTTGTTTTTAGGCTATTTTATTTTGTGCACAAGACAAGCATATGAAAAAAAAGACAATTTTGTAACGGGCAGGTAACGCGAACGTGAGCAGTGCAAAACTTGCAGCAAATTTACCTATTCTACCCCCAGAACATCCGGCGTTTGCCAGCCCAGATGCTGCCCGCCATCCACGCATAAAAGCTGGCCGGTAACCGCGTGCGCATCCAGAAAATACCCCAGCGCGGCAGTGATATCCGAGGGGTTCGCGCCACGCTCCAGAACCGTGTTGGCGCGCTGTGCCTTGAAGTGATCTTCGGATTGCCGGTGCCCCTGAATCGTCGGTCCCGGACCAATCGCGTTGACGCGGATCGCAGGGGTCAAGGCCTGCGCGGCGGTACGGGTCAGTGCCCACAGGCCCATCTTGGCGATGGTGTAGGACATGAACTCGGGCGTCAGCTTGCGCACCCGCATATCGACCATGTTGACGATCAGCCCGGTGGCGACGGGTTCGCCCGCCTCATCCGTGCCGGGCGCCAGCCCTTGTGCTGCCATGGCCTGCGTCAAGACGAAGGGCGCGCGCAGGTTGCTGTCCATATGCCGGTCCCAGCTTTGCCGGGTGGCGGTGCTGATGTTGTCGTATTCAAAGATCGAGGCGTTGTTGACCAGACAGGTGACCGGCCCGCCCAGTGCCTCGGCCGCGCGGGGCAGCAGATCGCTGACCTGTGCCTCATCCAGCAGATCGGCCTGCAACGCCACTGCCTTGCGGCCCAGGGCCTGAACTTCGGTCACGGTCTCCTGCGCGGGCTGTTCCGAGGTGGCGTAATGCACGGCAACGTCATAGCCGCGGCGGGCCAGATACAGCGCCATGGCCCGGCCAAGGCGAATTCCGGCACCGGTCACTAACGCTCGGGTCATGGGTGTTCCCTCTCAGTCAATTCACGCCAGCAATACGATGACGTAGACCGCGTACAACAGAGTCAACACAACGCCCCAGATGCGCGTGATGTCCTGCTTGAAAAACACGAACGGGATCAACAGCAGCGAAGCGCCCAGCATGACCCACAGGTCGAACCGCAGGAACTCCGGGTCAACGGGAATCGGCCCGACCAGCGTGGCAATCCCGACAATGGCCAGCAGGTTGAACATGTTCGACCCAATCACATTGCCCAGCGCCACATCGGCCTGTCGCCGCAGCGCGGCCATTACCGTGGTCGCCAGTTCCGGCAAAGAGGTTCCGACCGCAATCAGCGTCAGGCCGATCACTGTTTCGCTGACGCCATAGGTGCGGGCGATCACCGTGGCGTATTCGACCAGCAGATGCGCGCCCATCGGCAGGCCGATCAGGCCCAGCACCAGATAGATCGAAATCTTCCAGTAGGCCATGTTGGGGTCGGCCTCTTCCAGGCCTTCCAAATCCTCATCATCGGCGCAGGCCTGACCGCAGGCTTTGCGGTGCGCATAAGCCTCGCGAAAGGCGTTCCACAGGATCAGACCCAATGCCGTCAGCAGAATCGCCCCGCTGAACAGGGTGAACACGCCGCAGAAGGCCAGCCCGATGAACAGGACCGAGGCCATCAGCATGAACACATAGTTCCTGTGGCTGTTGCATTCGCTGGTGTGCAGCGTCGACAGCAGGGCCGGAACGCCCAGAACCAGCAGGATATTCGCCGTATTCGACCCGACCACGTTACCCAGGGCGATCCCCGGCGCGTTTTCCTTGATCGCGCTGATGGCGATCAAAAGCTCGGGCGCCGAGGTGCCAAAGGCCACGATTGTCAGACTGACGATCAGCGCAGGCACGCCCAGACGCAGGCTCAGGTTTACCGCACCGCGCACCAGCGCGTCACCCGCCAGCAGCAGGATCAGCAACCCAAGGCCGGATAACAGCCATGCCGTCATGTACGGCCTCCTTTTTCGCAGGCACACGGGCCTTTACCGATCCTGAACCGCCCGCAGCGCGGGCATCTTGAGGATTGCAGCCGTTTCTGCCCCGGAAAGCGCAGCTTGCCGAACATCGCCAGCACGCCCATGGCGATCAGGAAAAGGGTGACAATCTTGATAATCACGTCACAAACCGAAACGCGCGTAAGCAGCACGCTCCTCAAACCCGGCGATGGCATCCTGCGCCAGTGACGCCCCGAACCGTGACCAGATCGGTTTGCGCAGCCCATAGCGGCGGAATTTGACCTTGTCGCCAAAACGTTCCTGCATCTTCGGTTTCAGATGCGCGATGCCGTCGATCAGGCCCAGTTCCTGCGCCCGCCGCGCCAGCCAGATTTCCCCGGTGAACAGGTCCTGGCTTTCGTCCAGCTTGCCGCCGCGCCGGGTTTTGACATGGGTGATGAAGTTCTCGTGGATATCGGCCAGCAGACGTTCCAGCCGTTCGACATCCTCTTTCTTTTCCGGCGCAAACGGGTCGAGCATGGATTTCGACTGCCCCGCCGTGTGCACGCGCCGCTCGATCCCCTGCCGCTTCAGCAGGACATGGGCGCCAAAGCCTGACGAAATCACTCCGATCGACCCCAATACCGAACTGTCATCGGCATAAATCTCATCGGCCGCAGCTGCCAGCCAGTACCCGCCCGAGGCCGCCACATCCTCGACAAACGCGATGACGGGGACATTCAGTTCATCAGACAGACGCCGGATTCGCGCGCCGATCAACGAGCTTTGCACCGGTGAACCGCCGGGCGAGTTGACCTCAAGCGCGACGGCGGCGGGTTTGCCCTTGCGAAAGGCTTTCTCAAGCACCGGGGCCAACGTGGTGTCGGACATCGACCCACGCCCGGCCATCCCGATGGCTCCGGACAGGCGCACGACGGCCACGCAGGGTTGCTTTTTAAGAAACGGCAGGCTGAGTTTCATGGATGCCGATGTAGAGTGCACCCAACCGGTAAACAAGGGACCGTTTGGCCGATAGTTGTGACGTGAACACATTTCCCAAGGTCAGTGGGCAAAAATGCAACGCCCGATACAACCTAGCTGCGAATGCGCCAACCAGTTTTGAAGATCCACCAGATAATGCCCAGACACAGGCCGGTAAACGCCACAATGGCCAGCAGGCTGAACCCGATCGGGACATCCGCCAATCCGTAGAACGACCACCGAAACCCCGAAATCAGATAGACCACCGGGTTGAACAGGGTGATGGTCTGCCACAGCGGTGGCAGCATCGAAATCGAGTAAAACGTCCCGCCCAGAAAGATCAGCGGCGTCACCACCAGTTGCGGCACCAGTGACATTTGTTCGAAATTGCTGGCCCAGATACCGATGATGAATCCCAGCAGCGAAAAACTGAGGCAGGTCAGGATCAGGAACGCCGCCATTGCAAACGGGTGTTCGATGCGTAAATCCACAAAAAATGAGGCTGTTGCGAGGATCACCAGCCCCACAAACAGCGCCTTGGTCGCCGCCGCGCCGACATAGCCGATCACGATCTCGATAAAGTTCACCGGGGCCGAGAGCAGTTCGTAGATCGTACCCAAAAACTTGGGGAAATAGATGCCGAAGGATGCGTTGGAAATCGCCAGCATCACCACCGACAGCATGATCAGCCCCGGCACGATGAAGGCGCCATAGGACACCCCCTCGACCTCTTGAATACGGCTGCCGATGGCGGTGCCGAACACTACGAAATACAGCGAGGTCGACAGGACCGGAGACAGAAAGCTCTGCGCCAATGTGCGGAAGAACCGGGCCATTTCGAACCGGTAGATGGCGGCGATGGCGGACCAGTTCATGCGGGCTCTCCGGACACCAGATTGACGAATATCTCTTCCAGACTCGACTGGCGGGTTTGCACGTCGCGCAACACCAGTCCGGCCTGCGCCACGTCATTCAGCAACGTGGTGATGCCGGTGCGGTCGGCGTGGGTGTCATAGGTATAGACCAGCGCATCCCCATTGCCATTCAGCGCCAGATTATGCGCCGCCAGACTGTCCGGGATGGCCTGGATCGGGTCGGCCAGCATCACCTCAAGCTGTTTCTTGCCCATCTGCGCCATCAGCGTGTCCTTGTCCTGCACCAGCAGCAGTTCACCCTTGTCGATGACACCGACGCGGTCGGCGATGGCCTCCGCTTCTTCGATATAGTGGGTGGTCAGGATGATGGTGACGCCAGCCCGTTTCAGCTCGGCCACGATCTCCCACATATCCTTGCGCAATTCGACATCGACCCCAGCGGTGGGCTCGTCCAGAAACAGCACGCGCGGCTCGTGCGCAAGTGCCTTGGCGATCAGCACCCGGCGCTTCATGCCACCCGACAGTTCCTTGATCGCGTTCTTGCGCTTGTCCCACAGGGACAGCTTGCGCAGAACATCCTCGATCATAGCATTGTCACGGCCCAGCCCGAACAGCCCGCGCGACAAGCGCACCGTGTTCCACACCTTTTCGAACGGCTCCAGCGCAATCTCCTGCGGCACCAGACCGATCATACGACGCGCGGCGCGGAAGTCGGCCTGGATGTCATGGCCACCCACCGTCACCGAACCCGAGGTCGGCGTGGTGATCCCGCAGATGGTCGAGATCAGCGTCGTCTTGCCCGCTCCGTTCGGGCCAAGCAGCGCCAGAATCTCCCCCTGCTCGATGTCCAGAGAAATGCCTTTCAGCGCCTCAAACCCGTCGGCATAGGATTTGCGCAGATCTTTGATCGAAAGAATGGTCGTCATGCAAGTTCCCTGTTCTGGCGGCGACCCTACCCCGGCCCACCGGCGCAGAACAGGCCAATTTCGCACAAGGCCCTGCGCTTTTTTGCGGGTTTGACCTCTGGCCTTGCAATTTACCGGCGATCCCGGAACCCTGCGGATAATCGAAGGGGGGACCATGCTGAACGGTATTCGGATCATTGAGATTGAGGGGCTGGGCCCTGCCCCTTTTGCCGCCATGTGGCTTGCGGATATGGGCGCCGACGTGATCACCATCCACCGCAAGGGACAGGCTGCAACGCCGGGAATGCCCGAACACTCGGTGCTGGATCGTGGCAAAAGGTCCATTGATCTGGACCTGAAAGACGCACGCGATCTGGAGATCGCCAAACGCCTGATCTCCTCGGCCGATGCTCTGATTGAAGGCTTCCGCCCCGGTGTGATGGAAAAACTCGGCCTCGGGCCGGAGCCCTGCCACCAAATGAACCCAAGGCTGGTCTACGGGCGGATGACCGGCTGGGGCCAGAACGGCCCCCTTTCGGACACAGCCGGGCATGACCTGAACTACATCGCTCTGTCCGGCGCGCTCTGGTACGCGTCTCAACCCAGCCAGCCCCCGCAAACCCCGGCCACTTTGGTCGGCGACATTGGCGGAGGCGCCATGTATCTGGTCGCGGGCCTTCTGGCCGGGCTGCTGAACGCGCAGAGAACGGGCCAAGGCACCGTGGTCGATGCCGCCATCTACGATGGTTCGGCGCATATGATGAACCTGCTCATGAGCCTGAACCAATCCGGAAACCTGTCGGAAACCCGCGGTCAAAGCCTGCTGGACGGCCCCCATTGGAGCCGCACCTATACCTGTTCCGACGGCGGCTTTGTGACGGTCCAATGCCTCGAACGCAAGTTCTACGCGCAGTTTCTGCAGAAAATGGGCCTGTCGGACGACCCCGGCTTCCAATCGCAATTCGATCCCGCGACATGGCCCGCCCTCACCCAACGCCTGTCTGACATCTTCGCCAGCAAACCGCGCGACCACTGGGCGGATCTTTTCCACGGTACCGATGCCTGCGTCGCGCCGGTCCTTAGTCCCATCGAAGCACACGCCCACCCGATGAACGCCGCCCGCCAGACGTGGCGCACGGCAGATGGCACCCTACAAGCCGCCGCCGCACCCAGATTCTCGACATCCGAATGGCACCCCAAAACCAGCCCCGCCCGCGGAGAACACCGTCACGACATTCTGGATGAACTCGACGCACAAAAGGCATCCGGCTCTTCATCTGTCTAAAAATATCCCGGGGGATGAATTGGCCGCAGGCCAAGAAGGGGGCTGGCCCCCTTCCCTTGTTTACCGCCCGCGCACCGTGTCGATCATCAACTGCACGTTTTCCGGATTCGCATCCGGCGTGATTCCATGACCAAGGTTGAAGATATGCGGCCCCTTCGAGAACGCCTCGACAATCCGCCGCGTCTCATCCACCAGGGCCTGCCCACCGGTCACCATATGCGACGAGGCCAGGTTGCCCTGTACACAGCCGTCAACCTGCACATGCTCGGCCGCCCATTCCGGCGACACCGAGTTGTCCAGCGCCACACAATCCACACCGGTCGCCTTGGCAAACCCGATATAGCCGTCACCCGCCTCACGCGGGAAGCCGATCACCGGGATACCGGGGTGGCGCGCCTTGATGGCCTGCGTGATCACGCGGCAAGGCTCGACCGCGTATTTCCGGAATGCTTCACCTTTCAGCGACCCGGCCCAGCTGTCGAAGATCTTGACCACCTCGGCCCCGGCTTCGATCTGCGCCGAGAGGTACTCGATGGTGGCCAGCGTGATCCGCTCCAGCAGCGCTTCGAACAAAGCAGTGTTTTCCTCGCGCAGCGCGTGGGCCGGGCCTTGATCCGGTGTGCCACGCCCGGCGATCATATAGGTCGCAACCGTCCAAGGCGCACCCGCAAACCCGATCAGGGTCGTCTCGGACGGCAATTCCCGCGACAGGATGCGGACTGTTTCATAGACCGGCGACAGGGTCTCGTGGATGGCTTCAACCGGTTTCAGCGCGTCGAATTCCGATTGCTGCGTGATCGTCGACAGGCGCGGGCCTTCTCCGGTGACGAACCACAGATCCGCGCCCAGCGCCTGCGGCACCAGCAGAATGTCGGCAAACAGAATCGCCGCATCGAACCCATAGCGGCGGATCGGCTGCAGGGTCACTTCGGCGGCCAGTTCCGGGTTGTAGCACAGCGACAGGAAATCCCCCGCCTGCGCCCGCGTCGCCCGATATTCCGGCAGATACCGCCCGGCCTGACGCATCATCCAGATCGGCGGCACATCCTGTACCTCGCCCGCCAGCGCCCGCAGCAGTTTCTTTGTCTCGGCCATCTTTTGCCCCCAATCATCTGGTTTGCCGCAACGGGTCTTCCTTCGGCGGCAATTTGTCAAGCCATGCCCCCATTGTCAGGGCAATGTGACGCGACTAAAGCTGTGCGCATGACACTGACCCTGCCCTCCCCCGACTCACCGCTCAAGATCGGCACCCGTGGTTCGCCCCTGGCGCTGGCACAAGCCTATGAAACCCGGCAACGGCTGGGAACGGCATTCGACCTGCCCGAAGAGGCGTTCGAGATTGTGGTGATCAAAACCACCGGCGACAACCGCGCCATGATCGACGCGGACCGCCCGCTGAAAGAAATCGGCAACAAGGGCCTGTTCACCAAGGAAATCGAAGAGGCGATGCTGAACGGCGGTATCGACATTGCGGTGCACTCTACCAAGGACATGCCGGTGGAGCAGCCCGAAGGTCTGGTGCTGGATACGTTCCTGCCCCGCGAGGATGTGCGCGACGCGTTCATCTCACCCAGCCTGAGCTCGATCCATGACCTGCCGCAGGGGGCCGTGGTCGGCACCTCATCGCTGCGCCGCCGGGCGCAATTGCTGAACCGGCGGCCTGATCTGAATGTGGTCGAGTTTCGTGGCAACGTGCAGACCCGCCTGAAGAAATTGGCCGACGGCGTGGCGGACTGCACGTTTCTGGCCATGGCCGGCATCCGCCGCCTGAATATGGAGGACGTCCCGGCCACGGCAATCGCGCCCGAGGACATGCTGCCCGCCATCGCGCAGGGTACGATCGGCATCGAACGCCGCAGCGACGATTCCCGTGCTGCGGGTATGCTCGAGGCGATCCACCACGCCGAAACCGGTCAGCGTCTTGCTGCGGAACGCGCTTTGCTGGCGGCGCTGGATGGCTCTTGTGAAACGCCCATTGCCGGGTTGGCCGAGATACAGGGCGGCCAGCTGCGCCTGCGCGGCGAAGTGCTGCGCCCCGACGGGTCCGAGGCGATATCCGAGGACATCACCGGCGCAATTGCCGACGGCGCCGAGATGGGCCGCGTCATGGCTGAGACCCTTCTGAAACAGGCAGGGCCGGGTTTTTTCGACTGGAGAGGCTGAAAAACTTATTCAATGTGAACAACTTCACTGTAACCAACATCCGGATCGGGCATAAATGAACCATACCGGTTGCGATGTTGGATCGGTCTCGAATAAGTCGAAAGTTTTTGTTCAGTTAACTTGATTAAGTGGTATTCGAGGGGGCGAGACCAACCTTGATATCCGATTGGTAAGGGCCGCTGTCACATTATGACAGCGGCCCACTTTATTCCGTTACAGCACCTCAGACCGCACTGATCGCCCGCACGGCGTGATCGACGGCCGACCGGGTCTGTTCCAGATCACCCTCGGTCACCGCCAGCGACGGGTAGAGCTTGCCCGGAGATTTGAATACCCCATGCGCACGCAACGTATCGTTGTAAAGCGCATTGCGGCTGGGGTCGTCATGATTGGCGCTGCGATAATCGCGGCAAGCGGCATCGGTGAAATAGATGTCAAACAGCGTCTCATCCCCGACGATCTGATGCGCAATACCGGCCTTGGTCAGCGCCGCCCCCTGCATCTGCTGCAACGCCGCTCCGGTCGCGCGGAGTTGGTCATAGACACCCTCACGCCGCAGAACCTCCATTGTCTTCAGCCCTGCGACCGAAGCCACCGGGTTGCCTGACAGGGTGCCCAACTGCATCAGCCAGCCCTCCTCGCCGACCTTGGCCTTGTCGAAATGCTGCATGATCTCGGCGCTGGCGCCCAGCGCGGCCAGAGGGAAGCCGCCGCCGATAATCTTGCCCAGCGTACAGATATCGGGCGTCACCCCGTATCTTTCCTGCGCACCGCCATAAGCCAGTCGGAATCCGGTGACTATCTCATCAAAAATCAGCAGGACGTTGTGCTTGTCACACAGATCACGCAGACCCTGCAGGTATCCGGGCAGCGGCGGGATGATCCGCTGCAGCGGTTCGACCATGATCGCGGCGATGTCGTCATGTTCATCCAGCAGGGCCGCGACGGCCTCAAGGTCGTTGTAGGGCGCGATCAGCATCTGTTCGGCCACGCTGTCGGGAATACCCGCACTGTCCGCCACCGCCTGAGGGAAATTGACCCGGCGGCTGGGGGCGAGGCTCATCTGCGCCTCGGCGCTCATGCCGTGATAACCGCCTTCGAATTTCAGGATCTTGTCGCGCCCGGTATAAGCGCGGGCTAGGCGGATGGCATACATATCCGCCTCACCACCCGAGGCGACAAACCGGACCTGTTCGCAACAAGGCACCGCCGCGACGATGGCTTCAGCCAATTCGATACCTTTGGAATTGTTGGCAAAGAAGGTCATGCCCTTGGGCAATTGTTCCAGCACGGCCTCCATCACCTCGGGGTGGCCATGGCCCAACAGCATGGGGCCAGAGCCAATCAGATAGTCGATATATTCATTGCCATCCTCATCCCAGACCCGGCTGCCTTGGCTGCGGGCGATGATGATACCGGGGTCGAAATTGCCAAATCCCCCGGCGGGCAGAACCTCGTTCGCGCGGGCGATCCATTCGGATTGGGTGTTGATCTTCAGCATCTCACACGATCTCCAATATCGGGGAACCAAGGATTTCGGGGTCAGGGGTTACACCTAAGCCCGGACCGTCGGGCGGGGCAATCCAGCCCTCTTCACGGTTTGGTGCGTCCGGGCAAAGGCGCGGGGCCACATAAGAGGACAGGTCGCAGGTATTCATCAGCGATCCGTGCGGGGTCGAGGCCGCAAAGTGCAGCGAGGCAGCGGTGACAATATCCGAACCCCAGGTGCATTCGGCGCAAATCTCGGCCCCCAGATGCACGGTCAGGTCCCGCGCCCGACGCATCGCCGACAGCCCGCCGAATTTGGACAGTTTCAGCGCGACGGCATCCATGCAGCCCAGCTCATGCGCGCGCAGCAGCGAGGCCAGATCATGGGCGTTCTCGTCGATCTTCATTGGCAAGCCGGTGGCCTGCCTTACGGCTGCACAATCTTCGAGCGTTTTGCAGGGCTGTTCCAGCATCACGTCCAGATGTGCCACAGCCCGTCCTGTCCGCGTGGCCTGCAGGCGTGACGCGCCACAGTTCCAGTCGCCATAGACCAGCGGCCCCCGCCCCACGGCCTCGCGCACTTTGATCAGGCGTTCGGCATCGGCCTGCCAGTCGCCTTCCACGCCCAGCTTGACCTGAAACTGCCGAATACCCGTCTGGTAAGCGGTTTGGGCGATGCGGGCCATCTCGTCCGGCGAGATACAGGTGATCGAGTGGTAAAGCGGCATGTCCCTGCGCGTCCGGCCGCCCAGCAACGCATAGACCGGCTGGCCGGTGGCCCGCCCGAACAGGTCCCACAGGGCGATATCGGCCATCGACTTTGCATAGCGGTGCCCCTGCAGAAATCCGTCCAGTTTGCGCATCGGCGCATCGGCTCCAAACGGGGAGATGCCCAGGATCTCCGGCCCCATTTCCCTGATCGCACTCGGCACACCCCCCGCATAGGCAGGCAGGTAATGCGGGATCGGGCAGACCTCGCCCCATCCCATCAGACCGGTATCCGTTTCAAGACAGAGGATATGAGAGGTCACGGTACCGCAGGTTTTGCCCTCGGCCATGTGATAGGTTTCATGGCTGGTCAGGTCGACGGACCAAAGCGTTATCTTGTTGATCTTCATTAGACCCGTCCTTTGCGTTTGGGCGCGGCGCTGTCAGAGGGGCCAGCCCCTCTCTTGGCCTTTGGCCAATTCACTCCCCGGGATATTTTTGGACAGATGAAGAGGCGGATCATCGCGGGGCCTCGTAGGTTGCGATCGGGGGGCCGAGGGCGTCTTCGTCGGGGTGGACGCCGAGGCCCGGCGTTTCCGGCAGGTGCAGGTGGCCGTCGATGTTGCGCGGCCCGCGACCATCGGCGATATCGACGGTGATCATGTCCTGACAGGCCCAGACGGCGTGGCAATTGCCATCCGGGATGGTGGCGGCCAGATGCAGCGCCTCGGTATCGGCCAGAACCGAGCCTCCGGTCGCCATCACGAACATGTCGATTCCATGCGCCAGCGCGATATCCCGCATCCGTGCCGCCTTGGTCAGGCCGCCGACGCGGTTGAGCTTGATCCCGAACACCTCGGCCAGGCCATCACGGGCGACGCGGGTGGCGTCCTGCAGGGTGACGAGGCTTTCGTCGACCGACACGGGCGAGGCATGACGGCCCGAGATCGCGGCGATGTCGTCCAATGTCTCGCAGGGCTGTTCGAACGTCACGTTCAGGTCCTCGCAGGCGCTCATCACCCGCAGGGCCTGTTGCCGGGTCCAGCCGCGATTGACATCGTAGAGGATGATCTCACCCGGACGGCGGGTGCTTTCCACGTCGCGGACGCGGGCGATGTCGCGTTCCACATCGCCGCCGATCTTGACCGAATGGGCGATGTAGCCCCGGCTGCGATAGCGGTCCATCACCTCGCGAGTTTCGTCGATGGTTTTTGCGCCGACCGACGAGGCAATCGGGCGCGGGGTGCGGGACCCTCCGCCCATCAGATCGGCAATCGGCAGGCCCGCCGCCTGCCCCGCGATATCCCAGCAGGCCATGTCGATCGGACTTTTGGCATAAAGATGCCCCGGCAGCGCAATATCCATTGCGCGTTCCACATTCAGCACCTTGCGAGGATCAAGGCCGAGCAGGAACGGTGCCATCGTTTCAATCCCTGCGCGGATGCCCGGCCCATGCGCGGGCACGTAGGTATGGCCCCATGGGGTGCCCTCGCCCCAGCCAATCAGGCCGGTATCGGTTTCGATTTTCACCACCGTCGCGTCGAGCGTTTCGAACTTCAGCCGCCCGCCGGACAGCCAATAGGGATGCTCCAGCGGCAGATCGACTTGGAAAACTGTTATGGTCTTGATTTTCATAGGGCATACTCCGCCACCGGTGCGCCGAGGCTTTCGAAATCCGGGGTTACGCCCAACCCTGGCGTATCCGGGGCGTAAAGCTTGCCATCCCGCGACGCCGGGCCGCCGTTTCCGGTGGATCGGGTGTTGTAATTCATCAGGTCAGTGGTGTTCTGCAGGAATTCGGGCGGCGTCGAGGCCGCGAAATGCGCCACGACCGAAGTGGTGATCTCACCGCCCCAGGTATCCTCGCTGACCACCGGAATGCGGTTTTCCACCAGAAAGTCCCGCACCCGGCGCGCCTTGCTGAGACCGCCGAGGTTCGAGATTTTCAGGCAGCAGATCTCGGCACCCCGATCCGCAACGATCCGTTGGGCCATGTGCAGTCCGGTGAGGCATTCATCCAGCTTCATCGGCTGTTCGGCAACACGGCGGACCTGCTGGCATTCCTCATAACTACGGCAGGGCTGTTCCAGGATGAAGTCCAGATCGCGCGTTGCCCGCGCCACCCGGATCGCGTTGTCCACGCGCCACCCCTGATTGGCATCGGCCATCGCCTTTTCACCCGGTTGCAGCAAGGACACCGAGGCGCGAATGCGGTCAATATCGCTGACCCAATCGCCGCCGACCTTGATCTGAAACTGGCGATAGCCCTGATCGCGGTAGGTGTTCATCTCGGCCACCGTCTCATCCACCGCCTTTTGCGGCGCCACGCGGTACATCGGCGCACCATCGGTCAGCTTTCCGCCCAGCAGCATCCAGACGGGCTGATCGCAGGCCTGCGCCAGAATATCCCAGCACGCCGCGTCGAACGGAGCCTTGGCGTATCCGTGCCCCTGCACCAGATGGTCCAACAGTTGTTCGATCCGTGCCACCTGCCGGGGGTCTTCCCCCAGCAGCGACGGCGCCACCAGCCGCGCCAAGGACGCCACCCCCTCGGAATGGGCGACCATGTAGTTCTCACCGCAGGGTGTGAACTCACCACAGCCCTGCAATCCGGCGTCGGTGTCGATCACAACCACCGACGCCGTGGCCGTTTCAATCGCATTGCCCGCACCCCAGACATAGGCCCCGCCCACATAGGGCAGACCGGTCTGATAGATGCGGATGCGGGTGATCTTCATGCGGCATCCATCCGTGGCAAGTCATCCATGCCTTCCCCACGCCAGAGGACAAAGGTCAGGATCGGCTGGTCTGTCGTGGTCATCGCATGGCTTTGCCAACTGTCATGGTGGCGCGTCTGGTTCGGCCCGACAAAGCTGTCATCGCCTGCGACCCGGAACACGGCCCCTCCGGCCAGCGTCAGATACAGCTCCTCGGCCTGATGGCTGTGCCAGTCATAGTGCAGACCCGCCCCCCAATAGGCGACGTATCCCCGCAACTGGGTCGAGCGGAAATGACCGGTCGGACCGAACAGTTCGTAATACCCATAGCGATTGAGGAAATCGGCACCGACTTCATCCTCGGTATAGGTCAGCTTCCAGTGGGCCAGATGGGCAGTGGCCCTGATCGCGTCGGACAAGGCGCGGGTGGTTTCGCTGCCGCCTGCATCGAAATTGCGCACCAGATCAACTGCGGGAATGTGGCTGGGCTGTAGTTGGGTTGCGGTCAGGTCCGTGGGCCATGCTCCGAAGTCCGACAGATCAGGATGCGCCTGATGCAGCTGCCGCGCGGCCTCTAATACGTCGTCCAGAGTCATGGGATCACCACAATATTCCCGGTGTGCTGTTTGGCGATGAAGGCGGCTTGCGCCTCGCGCAGCTCCTCCAGCGGATAGGTCGCGGCGAGGGCGGGTTTGATTTCTCCGGCCTCGATGTATGTCACGAGGTTCCGCATCACCTGCGGATCGATCACGGTCGAGCCGGTGAAGGTCAGGTCACGCAAGTAAAAGGTGCGCAGGTCGAAATCGACCATCGGGCCGGCGATGGCACCGGAACAGGTGTACCGGCCGCCACGTTCGAGGATGTCGATCAGGTTGGGCCAATAGGGGCCACCGACCACATCCGCGACCACGGTTATCTTTTCATCGCCCAGCGCGGCGCGCAGGTTTTCAGGTGCCCGAGGCAGGATCATGTCCGGCCCCAGCTCTGCCACGTCGGCATGTTTCGCCTCGGACGCCAATGCGATCACACGGGCACCGCGCCGTTTGGCCAGTTGCACCAGCGCGCCACCGACACCGCCCGAGGCTCCGGGGACAAGAACCGTGTCCCTGTCAGTCACGTTGGCGCGGGTCAGCATGCCTTCGGCGGTGGAATAGGAACAGGAGAAGGTCGCAAGCTCGGCATCCGACAGGTCGGACGTGATCGGCACCGCGTTCACGGCCAGCGTCGTGGCGTATTCGGCAAAACCGCCGTCCCGTTCCGAGCCGTAATAACCGGTCTTGTCCATGTTGCCGGGATCCGACGGATCGCGCAGCCAGCCATCGGTGATGACACGTTCGCCGATACGGGCGGGGTCCACGCCGTCGCCCACGGCCACGATTTCGCCGCAGATATCGGCGCCTTGTATGCGCGGGAAGGTGATCGGTGCGCCGCCCCATGTGGGGTCCTCTTCGCCGACTTCTTCAAAGGCTCCTCCGGTGGTCGCATCGGTAACGGTCTTGGAATACCAACCGGATCGCGTGTTGACGTCGGTGTTGTTCAGACCGCAGGCGGCAACCTTGATCAGCACCTCTCCGAGCGCGGGGTCGGGCCGGGGCCAGTCTTTGTGCAGCACCATCTGGTCCAGACCGCCATGGCCCATCGTGACCATGGCTTTCATTGTGTCGGGCAGTCTCATCACGCGGTCTCCAATGCGGTGTCGGTGCGGGGCAGCAGGCTTTGCGGGTCATAGGCTGGTTCGCCCAGCACACGCGCCGCGCGGGCCGAGCCGTGGATTACGACCTGCAGGGCGGTTCCGGATGTTGCGGCTTCGGGCCTGATATAGGCAAAGGCGAGGATTTTGCCGACCGTATGCCCGTAGACCACCGACGCAGTGGACCCCACGACGCGACCATCCAGCATCACCGCTTCGCCACCGTGGCCATCAATCTCACCATCCGGTTCGATTTCCAGATAGGCGCAAATCCACGGCAGGTCCGCGTTCAGGGTCTTGTCCTTGCCCAGATAGTCCTTGTCGGTGCGGGCAAAGCGCAGCACGTCTGCCTCGGCCAGAGTGACTTCGTTGGTCAACTCGCCCGCACCTTTGAAACCCTTCTCCATCCGCATCACATTCATGGCAAAGCTGCCATAGTCGGCGATGCCATGCGGCTCTCCGGCCGCCCAAAGCGCGGTGTAAACATCCAGACAGGCGGCGTTGGGCATGTGCAGTTCCCAGCCCAGCTCACCGGCATAGGACATGCGAAAGGCCCAGATTTTATGCCCCGCGATGGTGATCTTTTGCGCGGACAACCAGCGGAAACCTGCATTGGTCAGATCGGCATCGGTGCAGCGCGCCAACACGTCCCGCGACCGTGGGCCGTTCAGGGACAGGGCCGACCATTCGGCGGACAGGGCGGTGATCTGCACAACCTCGTCCGCGCGGTGTTGCGCCAGGTGATCCAGCAGGCGTTGCTCGAAGAACGCCGCGCAGACCAGATAGAAGCGATCCTCGGCCATGCGAACAATCGTGGCCTCCAACTCGATCCGGCCCCGGCGGTTCAGCATATGGGTCAGCGTGATCGAGCCAACCTTCTGCGGCATCCGATTGGCGGTCAGCCGATCCAGCAGGGCATAGGCGTCAGGGCCAGAGACCTCGACCTTAGTGAAGGCGGTTACATCCATGATACCAACGCGTTCGCGCACCGCCTTGACCTCGGCCGCGACCATGTCGTCGGCGGGGGTACGGCGGAAGGAGTAGTGATCGCGCTGCTCGACCCCGTCGCGGGCGAACCAGCGGGGGCGCTCAAACCCATAGACCTCTTCATGCACCGCGCCTTTGGACTTCAGCAACTCATACAGCGGCGATGGCTTGATCGGACGCCCCTCCAGACGGTTGAAATGCGGAAAGGGGATTTCATGGCGCAGGCAGTAGTCCTCTTCAGCCTTGATCACCTGCCAGTCCTTGGTGGCATAGCTGCCGAACCGGCGCGGGTCGAACTCGCGCATCGAGATATCGGCCGCCCCATGCACCATCCAGCGCGCCAGCTCGCGGGTCAGACCCGGCCCCCAGCCAATGCCGATCTGCGTACCGCAGCAGCACCAGTAGTTCTGCACACCCGGCGCGGGCCCGATCAGCGGGTTGCCATCGGGCGGATGCGAGATCGCCCCATGCACATCGCGCTGGATACCCAGTTCGGCAAAGATGGGCATGCGGTTCAGGCTTTCCTCAAGCCATGGCATCACCCGGTCGTAATCCGCATCGAACAGCCAATTTTCGTATTCCCACGGGCAGTGATCATGCCAGACCGAATTCGGGTTCTCTTTCTCGTAAATCCCGATCAACCCACGCTGCTGCTCCATCCGGATATAGCCCGAGACCTTGCGGTCATCGCGGATCACCGGCAGCTCTTTGTCCAGGTTCTGGAACTCGGGCACCGGCTCGGTCACGAAGTAATGGTGGGTCATCGAGGTCATAGGCAGTTGCAGCCCCGACCATTCGCCCATCTGCCGCGCATAGGTGCCACCAGCATTCACCACATGCTCGCAGGTGATGGTGCCCATCTCGGTCTCGACCACCCACTCGCCATTGTCGGCCTGCGTGATGTTGGTTGCGCGGCAGTTGCGGAAGATTTGCACACCCTTCTGGCGCGCGCCCGCAGCCATCGCCATGGTCACATTGGTCGGGTCAACATGGCCATCATCCGGCGTGTGCAACGCGCCCAAAACGCCGTCGAGATTGTAGAACGGGTGCAACTCGGCGACCTTTTCGGGGCCAACCAGTTCGATGTTGAAGCCCAGTGACCGGCCCACCGACAGGGTATGGCGCAGCCAGTCCATCTCATCCTCGGTATAGGCCAGACGGAAGGACCCGCAGCCGTGCCATGTCACCGGCTGGCCCGTTTCGGCCTCCAACGCCCCGGAATAGAGACCGATATTGTAGTCCACGCATTTGCCCAGCCCAAAGCTTGAGGTCGAATGGGTGATCTGCCCCGCCGCGTGCCAGGTGCTGCCGCTAGTCAATTCTGCCTTTTCCAAAAGGACGGTATCCGCGCCCCAGCCTTCATGCGCCAGATGATAGGCCAGACCGACCCCCATGACGCCGCCTCCGACGATGACCACGCGGGCTGTGGTGGGCAATTTCTTCTCGGACATGACATTTCCTCTTCCCGAGTCGCTTTTCTGCTCGACAGGCTAATTCCACATTTGTACCATCGTCAATCATGAATGACACAAATGTATCATCAATCGTTCTCGACCGCCTCAGCCAGGAGTGGGAAGCCCTCACCCCCGAGGCACAGAAAGCCGCGCGTTACGTGCTGGAAAACCCAACGGATGTTGGGGTTTCGACCGTGCGAGAAATTGCCGAGGCTGCAAAGGTCAAGCCCAACACATTCGTCCGCATGGCCCGGCAGGTTGGGTTCGAAGGGTACGAGGATTTTCGCGCCCCGTTCCGCGATGCGATTCGTCAGGGTGGCGTGTCGTTTCCTGATCGCGCCCGCTGGTTGCAGGATATCGGCAAGTCCGGTGAGCTGGGCGGGCTTTATGCCGATATGGTCGGCGCGGCGATCCGCAATATCGAGGACACCTTTGCCGGGATCGACGCCGCGCGCCTAAAGGCGGCGGCCGAAGACATATGGAACTGCCGCCAGATTTTCACGCTGGGCGTCGGCGTCAACAATGCGAACGCGCAGAACTTCACCTATCTGGCCTCAACGGGGATGAAGCAATTTCACGCCATCCCCCGTCCCGGCTCGACCCCCGTGGACGATCTGGCCTGGGCCGATGAACAGGACGTGCTGATCGCCATCACCTGTCACCCCTACCGGACCGAAGTGATCGACGCGATCAAACTGGCCCGCCTGCAGGGGCTGACCGTCATTGGCATCTCGGACAGCCCGGCCAGCCCGGTCATCCTGAACGCGCAGCATGGCTTTGTCGTGGCCGCGGATACGCCGCAATTCTTCCCCTCCTCCGTTTCGACCATCGCCTTGCTGGAAACGTTGCTGTCCTTCGTGATTGCGGTGTCCAGCGACGAAATCGTCGAGCGGGTGGAGCGGTTTCACCAACGCAGACACCAACTTGGCCTCTACGCGGAGGAGCCCGAATGAACGCACCGCTGACGCACTCACTGGACGCGCGCTATTACACGGACCCGGCGATATTCGCGCAGGAAATGCAGGGTCTTCTGGCCCGAACGTGGCAATTCGCGGGCCATGTGGCGCAGGTGCGGGAAACCGGCGACTATTTCGCGTTCGAAATCGCCGGGCAAAGCCTGTTCTGCATCCGGGGCCGTGACGGCGAAATCCGCACCTTTTACAATGTCTGCCAGCACCGCGCGCACGAAATGGTCAGCGGCGCGGGCAACACCCGCGTCGTCGTCTGCCCCTACCACGCCTGGACCTATGAACTGTCCGGCCAGTTGCGCGCCGGACCGAACATCAAATCCGTCCCCGGCTTCGACCGCAGCGCCATCTGCCTGACCTCGGTGCGGACCGAAGTGTTCAACGGTTTCATCTTCGTCAATCTCGACGACAACGCCGCGCCGATGGACGAATGGTATCCCGGCGTGCGCGAGGAAATCCGGGCCTTCGTGCCGCAGATCGACGATCTGGAACCGCTGGAATGGGTCGAGATTCCGGAACACTGCAACTGGAAAGTCAGCATCGAGAACTACTCGGAATGCTATCACTGCCCGACCAACCACCCGACCTTTGCCGAAGGCGTGGTCAAGCCCGAAACCTATGACATCCAGCCCGACGCGGATGGTGGTTACGTGTTGCGCCATACGACGGAATGCCAAAGCCTCGACAAGATGACCTATCCCATCGACCTGTCAGTGCCCCATGCGGGGGATTACCAGTCATGGTTCCTGTGGCCGATGTTTTCGTTCCAGTGCTACCCGGGCAATGTGCTGAACACCTATCACTGGCGCGCCAACGATGCGGATCACTGCACTGTCTGGCGCGGCTGGTACACCGAGGGCGGCTCGGAAAGCGCCGTGATCCGGCAGTTGGCGGTGCAGGACCGAGAGACCACGGTCGAGGAGGATATCCGGCTGGTCGAGTCCGTTCATCGCGGCCTGAAATCCCGCGGCTACCGCCCCGGCCCGCTGGTGTTGGACCCGGGCTGTGGCGTGATGTCGGAACATTCGATTGCCCGGTTGCAGCAATGGATGCGCGAGGCGGTCGATCCTTGACCGGTGAATGCCCATGCTGATGCCCGAGGACTGGCGACCCGAGCACAAGCTGTTCCCGCATCAGGTCGGCTTCACCTGTCCGCCCTTCGACTTTGACGCCGCCCCGTCGGATTTTCTGCGCATCTGCCCCGAGACGGTCGGCGTACATGGCTGGATGCTGCATGTGCCGGACTACGCGCACGGACTGGATCAACGAAAGCAGAATTTCGGCATGCTCGAGGATTTCGTGCATTGCATGTCCCGCAACGGTGTCGACGTCTGCGGTCAGGTCGGTTCGAACTGGGTGCATGCCTGCGGGTTGGGGGTCGAGGGCGTCCGTCAGCATTGCGCAGAGCTGTCGGACAGGTATGGCACCCGGTTCCACATGGCCGGTTACGCGATGGTCGAAGCCCTGCGCGAGGTGAATGTGGAAAAGGTCGCGCTGAATGCCGCCTATCACTGGCCCGAATGGTGGCAGGGCACGGTCGGATTTCTGCAAGAGGCCGGGTTCGATGTGCTCTATGCGGGCAATTTCCACGATCAGGGGTGGTTTGCCAGTCAGGAGGATATCAACGCGTGCCGCTGGGTGTTTGACAGTGACCTGGCGCTGAAAAGCTTCGAATACGTCGCCGAACAGGCACCACAGGCCGATGCGATCCTGATCAACGGGATGTGCAATTTCCGAACCGGTCCGAATGGTCTGCCACAGCGTCCGCTGCATCTGGCCGATACGCTGGAGGCCGCCCTCGGCAAGCCGGTGATCGGCCATGACATCGCGCTCTATTGGCGCATCTTCAAGTCGCTCGGCCTGTCACCGGAAACGCCGCATGGCCAGCTTTTGAAACGGCTCTGACCCGGAGGTTCCAAACCCATGCACAAAATCCTCGCGCTCTGGGCGGTGCCCCGGTCCACCTCGACGGCCTTTGAATGGATGATGCGGCAACGTGGCGATCTGGATTGCCTGCACGAACCGTTTGGCGAGGCCTGGTATCAGGGCGAAGACCCGTTGTGGCATCGGTTCAAGCCGGGCGATGTGACGACGCCCGGCCTGACTTTGGACAGCGTGTGGCAGGACATTCAGGCGCGTGCAAAAATGGGGCCGGTCTTCCTCAAGGACTTCCCGCATTACATCAACCACATGTGGGATGCCGAGTTCCTGTCGCATTTCAACCATGCCTTCCTGATCCGCGATCCGGCGAAAACCATCACTTCCATCTACAAACGCTGGCCCGATTTCGCCGAGGGCGAGGTTGGCTTTCCCGAACAACGCGCCCTGTTCGACTTGCTGACCGCGTTGAACGGCACCCCGCCGCCGGTGATCGACAGCGATGATCTGCTGGAAGACCCGCACGGCATGACGCAGGCGTTCTGCGACGCCGTCGGCATTCCCTTTATCGAAGACGCCCTCAGCTGGGAGGCGGGCGGCGACCCCTCGGCCCATAGCTGGTGGGATGGCGGGTCCTTCCACGCCAACCTTGCGAATTCAACGGGCCTTGCACCACAGCCCCGCAAATATATTGAAATCGACGATGCCCCGGACCGGGTGAAACAGGTGCATCGCCGGATGAAACCGCACTATGATCACCTCTACAAACACCGCCTGACGCGCTGAAGCACCGGAGACCCAACATGGCAGATATTTTCGACGAAGACCTTTTCCTCAAAGGTCTGGAACAACGCAAAGGCACTCTGGGCGCCGAATACGTGGAAAAGAACCTGGCGGCCGCAGATGATTTCACCCGCCCGTTTCAAGAGGCGATGACCGCCTGGTGCTGGGGCTTTGGCTGGGGCGATGACGTGATCGACGCAAAAACCCGGTCGATGATGAACCTTGCGATGATTGGCGCATTGGGAAAGATGCACGAGTGGGAAATTCACTGCAAAGGCGCACTGAACAACGGCGTCACCAAAGAAGAGATTCGCGCCATCATCCACGTGATCGGCATCTACTGCGGCGTGCCCCAGGCACTGGAGTGTTTTCGGGTGGCGCGGCGCGTATTGGAGAATGAGTGACTACGCCCCCTACTGCGGAAAGTCCGAAGTCCGAGAGCCGTTTTATGTGAACTGGCCCACACCTCTATCGTTCCGGCCTGTGTGCGGGAAAGCAACTTCTGTGCCCGTCACTTGTGGGCAAGAACACTCACTTCAGGTCTCTCAAAACACGGAACCCCGACACGCTTGTTCGGGTGTCTTCCAATCCGCTGCCCCGTCCGGCAACACGTGAGCTATCCATGGCCGCCGGGTACGCCCCTCCTCGCGTAACGCGTCTTTCGCAGTTTGGTTCGCGGGCCTTTTCCAAGTAGAGGCTGGAGGTCTCCCACCCCTCATACGTGTCTGTCCAGCAGGACATTGTTCTTTCCACCACATTGCCGGACATGTGCCGCAGACCCCATGCATTGGCTGCATCGAGGGTATCTACCGGCACAGGTTTCCCGCGTGAGACAAGGTCAGGGAATTCTTCGCCCAACATGATCTCGGTCGCGCTGCCCAGAAAGTTCACCTGATCCGTTGTCACCTCTTCGCCCTGGGCAAAAGGAGTTTGGGTCCCGGCGCGGGCGGCATATTCCCATTCTGCTTCGGTTGGCAGGCGATAAACATCCGCCCCCACCTTGCTGTTCAACCAATCTGTGTACAAAGCCGCGTCCAGGTTAGAGACAGTGATGACTGGATGTTTCCCAATGACCTTCGCGCGCTGCGATTTTGGTAACCGAATGAAATCCTCAGGTTCGTACCCGCCGCACCCGCCATCATTCACGCACGCCATCCATTCATCATAAGTGACTTCATTGCGGCCCATGGCAACGGGCAAATCAATCGTGACAGAATGAACCGGCCCCTCATGAAACGCTATGTAGGGATCATCTGGAGTGACAAGTATCCAATTTCCAGCGTCATCAAATTTGACATTCTGCTTGGATTCACCCGGAGGACCACCCATTTGGAACTCACCAAGGGGCAGGACAACCATTTCAGGGCAGACGTCGCATTCCTGAAACATCTCCAGATCGTTTACCTGTGTTCCATCGGCAATCCGGTACTGCGCCTGGGCGGGTGTCGCGATGGCCGACAACAGAAACCAGATGCCCAGAAAACCGTATTTCATGGAAGTAACTCCTTGGCGCAAATACCTGATGATGTCTGGAACTGGCGGACGACAAACAGATTTCCCGACATTTCGGATTTTCTTGGTTTTCAAACAGCATGTTGTCAAGATGGTCCGATCTGATCCAGCCAATCACCGACCCGCCCCCTTGCCCGATCCGGCCAATCGGCGCACAATATGGGCTCACACACACTTGCGCCCTAGTTGCGCACCGTCACACGTTTCGCGACCGGGACGCCTTCGATGATACGGAGGGCTACATGACCATTGCGACTCGTCTGAAACATCATCTGGATGCCCAAGGGCTTCCGTTTGACACCGTTCCCCATCCTTATGCCGCAACCGCTGCCGAATGTGCCGAAGCGGCGCATGTCCCCGGTGACCACCTCGCCAAATCGGTTCTGATCCATATGGAGGAAGGACCTCTGCTTGCGGTTCTGCCCAGCAATCACCGGGTTGACCTGACCGCCCTGCAATCGATGATGAACCGCCGTCTTGGATTGGCACCGGAATCTGAAATGGATGGTCTGTTCGATGATTGCGCCCTCGGCGCGGTGCCGCCTGTGGGCGAAGCCTATGATCTGCCGACCGTCGTCGACGACAGCCTGACCGGGTTGGACAAGATCTGGTTCGAAGCAGGTGACCACAAGACACTGGTCGAGATGCGCGGCAAGGATTTCGATACATTGATGAAAGACGCTCCGCACGGGGCCTTCTGCTGTATGCACTAGGTATCGAATGAAATCTGGCAGACAGGCATTGGACCTATCGGGTTGGGTCTAACCAGTTGGCTTGCGTTTGCGCCAAGCCCAAAACGGTCACGGAATTGTTGGCGGCCCCGCCCGGTAAAGCGCCATGACCCCCTTGACCAAAACCGGATCGACGTACTTCATTGGCAAAAAGGACTGGACACTCCGGCACGGTGTGTCCCGCACAGACCAAGTAAACAGGGGGATGCGCGCTGTTGGGGTGCAGACGACGGTTCTGCTGAAGCAGCAAGCGAAACGATCAAATATGTCCGATATCGCGGTCTGGTTGGAAAATCACGGATTGTCCAAATACGCAGCGGCCTTTGAAAAGCACGAAATTGAACTCGGCGATCTGACAGAATTGACCGACGAAGATCTTGTCACGATCGGGCTTCCTCTGGGTCCGAGACGGCGTTTCCTGAAAGCTGTTCGTGCTGGCGCCGAGGACGGACGACGCCAGCAACACACATCGCCTGGCCCCGCCATTGTGGCAGAGCGACGGCAACTGACCGTCATGTTTATCGATCTGGTCGGGTCCACCGAAATCGCCCAGCGTGTCGATCCGGAAGACCTGGCCGAAGTTCTGCGGCTTTTCAAGGAAACATGTGCGGCGTCTGTTGCTGCCTTTGATGGCCACATCGCAAGCTATTACGGCGACGGGATCATGGTCTTTTTCGGATTTCCCCATGCCCACGAAGATGATCCCGAGCGTGCGGTGCGTGCGGGCCTGCGGATCATCAAGGAAATCCCGGACATCCGGACCCATGCGAAACTGAACGTCCGAATAGGGATCGCGACCGGGCTGGTTGTGGTCGGCGATTTGCGCGGCGAAAAGATGTTCGAGGACGGCACAGCAATGGGCGAGACACCGAATCTGGCGGCGCGTCTTCAGGCCATGGCGGACCCTGGCACGCTGATTATCGCCCCCAGCACCCATCAGTTGGCAGGGGACGCTTTCGAATACGTTTTGCGCGGCGCCTTCAAGCTCAAGGGTTTTGCGAAAGAGGTCGAAGCCTGGCAAGTAACCGGCGCGCGGGAAACGGTCAGCCGCTTTATGGCGTTGGACGATGTTTTACTGAACCCCTTGGTTGGCCGTGCAGCCGAATACGAGACCCTGAACGAAAAATGGAAGCTGGCCAGTGGTGGTCAGGGGCAGGTTGTGCTGGTGTCGGGTGAGCCGGGAATTGGCAAATCTCGGCTGGTCGAAGAGCTGCGCCAAAACAGTTCGGGGGCGTCGCACACTCAAATTCGATACCAGTGTTCGCCCTATCATTTTGCGAGTGCGTTTTACCCTGTCATTCGCCAATTCGAGAGCGCCGCAGGATTTCGCCCCGACGATTCAAACGAAACCAAGCTTGCAAAGATTTCCTCGGTTCTGGGTGATCCAGCCGACGGCATATTGAAATTGGCAGCGTCCCTTCTCTCGGTTCCATTCGAGGACCAATTGGGGCCATTGGATCTGACGCCACAGCAAATCATGGATCAGACGCTGACAATGTTGCTGGAAAAACTGGCGGCTCTGGCAATGGAAAAGCCAGTGCTGCTGTTGTTCGAGGATGCGCATTGGGTTGATCCGACAACCAAATTGCTTCTGGACCGGATCGTGGATCGGATTCGGGACCTTCCCGTGCTGGTGGTGATGACATTCAGGCCCGAATTCGACCCGGGCTGGGCGCTGCAATCCAACCTCACGAAAGTTGTCTTGAGGCAACTGGATTTCCATCAGGTCAAACGTATTGTGGATGAGGTTGCGCACGGTCAGCCAATCTCGGACGCGATGTATGAATTGATCGCGGCCAGATCAGATGGCGTACCGCTTTACGTGGAAGAAGTGACTAAAGACCTTTTGGAATCAGGCACTTTGACCCAAGGCGGGGATACTCACCCGGTTGGTACGTCTTCTCAGGCAAGCCCGGTTCCCAGCACATTGCATGATGCGTTGATGGCGCGCCTCGACCGGCTGAGTTCGGCCAAGGAAGTGGCCCAGATCGGCGCGGTCATCGGACCTCAGTTTTCCTATCCGCTGATCGCCGAAGTCTCGCACCTTGGCGAAAAGGCGCTGCGGTCCAGCCTTGAGTTGCTGGTTGACGCCGGCATTGTCACCACCGCCGCAACGGAAGGTCTGGAAACCTTCAGCTATCGTCACGCCCTAATTCGCGATACCGCCTACAACAGCCTGTTGAAAAGCGAGCGTCGCGTCCTGCATGCGCGGGTCGCCGAGTCGCTTGATCAGGAAACCCCTCACATCGGGGATGCCAGTCCGGAAATCCTGGCGCATCACTACACGATGGCCGGGATGGGCAAGCAGGCAATCGACTGCCGCTACCTCGCTGGTCAGCGCGCGGTCAAACGTTCGGCGAACATCGAAGCAAACACACAGCTTTCCCTGGCGATCGAGCAGTTGCGCAAGCAAAGCCACAGCAACGACCGTGACCGAAAAGAAATCGAGATACAGGTTCTCAGAGCAGGTGTTCTGCGATCGACGGCCGGAATAGCCGCCGATGAAACCGGCTCTGTCTACGAGCGAATTCGCGACCTGTGTGAGCGCGTCGAGGAAACCGGGCATTTGTTCCCGGTTTTGAACGGTTTGTATTCGTTTCACCTGGTGCGTGCTGAATACGATCTGGCAAGGGATGTCGCCGGTCAACTGCTGAAATTGGCCGGAACGACCGGTGAAACGCAGCATCAGATGGTGGCCCATCGTGCGATGGGGGCCGTGCTTTTTCACATTGGCGAACTGAACCCAGCCTACGCGCATTTGAAGCAGGCGCTCGAGCTCTACAACCGGGAACGGGATGGGCATCTGGCTTTTATATATGGGTCGGACCACGCAGCAATCACCTCGTGCTTTCTGAGTCTGGCCATTTGGATGCGCGGCGCCCCGGACAAAGCACTTGAGGTCCAAAAACAGGCGGTTGCGGCCGCCCAAAAGCTTGAGCATGCCCATAGCATCGCCCAATCACTGACCTACCTGTGCATGTTGCATCTTCTGCGCCGCGAACCCGATCAGGTCATCAAGCGTGTGGATCAACTTGAGGATCTGGCCTCAAAACACTCATTCACGTTCATGTCCGTGACCGCAGTCCTGTGGCGCAGTTGGGTGGATGCGTTTGTTTCACCCGACCAGACCACGATCCGGGCGCTGCGAAATGCGGCCGAAGCCTGGTGGGCCAGTGGCGCAGGGAACTACAAGCCGTTCTTTCTGACGTTGATTGCCGAACTCACCCTTAAAACAGGTGACCGGGAAGGTGCTCTGGAATTGCTGGCCCAAGCACGCAGACACCAAGGCCTGACGAATGAAGGTTGGGCACAAGCTGAAACGGACCGGGTCTACGCGCTGGCGCTTTCCGGGAACGGGCCTGCCGATGCGGAGTTTCGTGACGCGTTGGAAACTGCACGGCGACAGCAAGCAGGGATGTTCGAGCTTCGAACTGCGGTAGACTACTTTAGGCAATGCAAGAATTTCGCATCGCCTGCCGCCCCTTCCCTACTAAGTACCGCCTTGAAAGCAATTGCAGGAGGCGAACATACGACAGATGTAATCGCTGCCCGTGACTTGCTTGATGAGATAACTGCGAGGTGAAACTCAAGGTCCCGCGTGGCGGCTGGAACGATCGGATGCAACCAGACAAACGGTTTGGTTTATCGTTTTTGGATTGGACGTTGTTTGGGCGAGAGTGGTTTGGCTTTCTGGCTCTGAACTTTGCGCGTTTGTCAGGATAACGGTTCCTGTTCTTCTTGCGCCTTAGACGTTGCCGGTCACTGATATCAATGCCGGTTCCGGGACAAATATGTAAGTAGTTCCATGGCCGGGCTTTCCAGTCGCACAAGTCAAATAGGGAAAAAGGCTGCAAAATGCTGTGAATCGGGTATCTATATTCTGTTCGCCAATACAGTGTTCGTTCTGTGGTTACAGGGCCGACATCTTGTTAGGAGAGTTCAATGTCCATGACTGCCCGCCGTGCAAACAGTGCTGCGCATTCCATCCGGAAAGTCGAAGCCTTCTTTACAACCTACAATGCTGCGGTGAAGGAAACGCCAGCTGTCGCAGATTTCACATTTGGCAATCCGCACGAAATGCCTTTGCCCAGTGTCGTCGATGCGCTGAAGACACATGCCGAACCTCAGAGTGTGGACTGGTTCGCGTATAAGACCAACGAAGCAGACCCGTGCGCCTTTCTGGCAGACGCCTTGTCCAAGGAGTTGGGGCTTCCGTTCGAGGCGGAAGACATCGCGTTGACCAAAGGCGCCTTTGGGGCCATCAAGATGTGTTTCACCATGCTTCTTGAGCCCGGAGACGAATGCATCGTGCCGCTGCCGGGTTGGTTCTGCTACGGGCCGATGCTCGCCGCAGCCGACGCCAAAGAGGTGCAGGTGCCTCTGGATCCGGACAGTTTTGACCTAGACCTTGAGGCTATTGCCGGCGCCATTACCCCGCGCACCAAGATCGTGGTTGTTAATACGCCCCACAACCCGACAGGTCGCGTTTACTCGCGTTCTGATCTGCAAAAGCTCGCCGACCTGCTCGAAGTTAAGTCAGCTGAGATCGGTCATCGAATTTGGATATTGTCTGACGAACCCTACCGCCGCATTCGGTTTGACGGTATTGGATTTACGACACCGGCGACTGTCTATCCCCACACACTGATCGACTATTCCTATGGGAAAATTCTCCTCGCACCCGGTCTGCGCCTTGGTTATCTTGCAATCTCTCCAACCTTGCCTGCGGCGGAACGAAGAGAGCTTCAAAATCTGAGGTTTGCCGTGCAGATGGCGGATGGTTGGAATGTCCCGGATGCTCCATTGATTTATGCGCTGCCGGATCTTGAAAACGTCTCAATCGACATAGCGGCCTTGGCTCGCCGACGTGAACGTATGCTTGGTGCTCTTGGCCAATGGGGATACAGGATGACAAGGCCAGAAGGCACCTTTTATCTATGGGGTCGGGCCCCGGGCGGTGACAGCGATGCCTTTGCTGAGTGTCTTCAAACGCATGGCGTTTACGTGATGCCAGGAACGGTTTTCGACCGGCCAACGGATTTTCGTATTTGCCTTACTGCTACTGACGAAATGATAGAGAATGCATTGCCTGCATTTCAGGCGGCCGCGAACCAAATGTCGCAATGAGAGCTGGCATCCGATCGAGTTATTGACATCTCGTTTGAATGACAGCTTCGTTGCGCAAAGCAAAAAAGCCTTGCGAGTTGCGAGGCTAAGTGTTTGATATCTGACTGGAAGTATTGGTTGCGGGAGTAGGATTTGAACCTACGACCTTCAGGTTATGAGATAGCTTACGCTCACTTGCACCAACTACGCCGGAAAACGCTGACTTACCCTATCCTGTTGTAATCGTTGTTTTATTATTGACGACCGGCACGCTCCGTTCCTACCTCTTACGCCATAAACCGCTTCCAGTTGCTTCCACAATGCTTCCACGGGGCGATGACAGTGAAAGGATGAGGGATGCCCAAACTGACCAAACGCGCCGTAGAAGCCTTACCGGTTGAGGCGAAAGACTACTTTGTCTGGGACAGCCAGATTGCCGGGTTTGGTGTTCGCGTCATGCCCTCCGGGGCCAAAACCTATCAGGCGCAATATCGCAAAGGCGGAAGGACACGGCGCGTTTCCATTGGTCGGCATGGCAAGATCACAGTCGACGAGGCGCGGAAGCTGGCAAAGGAACTGATGGGCCAAGTTGCAAAGGGTGAGAACCCAGCCGAAGAGATTGCCCAGCATCGGCGCGCACCCACGGTCGCGGCCTTGTGTGAGCGGTTCTTTGACACGCACGTCAAGGAACGCTGTAAGCCATCCACCCAAGGGGAGTATCGCAGGGCGATTGACCTGTTCATTGTTCCGGCCATTGGCAGCTTCAAATTGGTGGATGTGGAGCGGAAAGACATTGCCGAGCTGCACCACAAGTACCGGGACAAACCCTATCAGGCCAACCGAACATTGGGTGTGCTATCCAAGATGTTCAATCTGGCGGAAATCTGGGGCTTGCGCCCTGACGGGTCGAACCCCTGTCGCCATGTCCCGAAATACCGCGAACAAAAACGAGAACGGTTTCTGAGCCAAGACGAGTTGCAACGGCTCGGACAAGCATTGTCAGAGGCAGAACAGGATGGATCGGAGTCACCCTTTATCATGGCCGCCTTCCGGCTGTTGATCCTGACCGGGTGTCGCCTTGGTGAAATCCAAACCTTGCAATGGTCCTTCATCACAGACGCCGGAATGGAACTTCCAGACACCAAAACAGGCGCGCGGCGCATTCCCCTGCCCCAAGCCGCCCGAGCGGTTCTGAGCGCCCTGCCACGGCTTGCTGACAACCCTTACGTCATTGCCGGGGCTGTTCCCGGCCACTACCGTTTTGAAGGACATCGGCTTTTGGATGGGATACTCATTCAGTTCGTTGCAGAAGATATAGACGCGCGTGTGTCAATATCGTCTGAGTATGAGGGTATTGTCGATTTGTTGCCGCCAACAGATATCTACGTTGCTGGAATTTTGCGTCGGTACCAAAATAACAAAAGGGTAGAATTGGTTACCTCGCCGTGTCCGACTTTCTATTCAATTTCGCCTTTAGAGCAGGCTGACCTTCTAAAGTGCTTTGCCGAAGGAGCTTGTGAATAAAGCTGACGTTGGACAGGCTTTGTTTAGGGTTCGCTTTGTCCGCCCTACCGCCATCCGAACAGCTTGCAGCTAAGGTCCGGGGCGAGTCCAAAGTGCCGAATGCTGCCCGGTGGACAAATGTCGGCTTTGCAATCAGCTATCATGTACAATCACGTTGGCAACTATCAAGAACATTGACCACTCTATCAATTTATGCATGCATCAATTGGATTGCCGTGGCGACTTCCAGTGGAGTGCACGAAATTGAATTTATTGAAAAAATACCGTTGGTACGTCAGCCTCCCAATGTGCGCAGTATTTATAGCCCTAGGCAGCCAACAAGCATATGCATATGTGTCAAATACACTCGGACTTGAGAGCAGTGGGCAGGGTTTCCCAGAAGAAATTGAATCTGGTGCACTAGCCGAGGGTGCTGCTTCTGAGCAGATCATTTTAACAGCTTCTTCCGATGAAACCGACCTCGCTGAGTGTTACGGTGACGAATTGAAAGTCTCGATGCCGTCAATTGTCGCAGACGAGGGCACCATTCTTGAGCGCACGGGAATTGCGCTCCCCAACCCGAGTGGCTGGCTGATAAAGGCCGACAACAATAAGCTCCTGAATTACTTGCCATGTCAAGTTGAGCCAATAAGCACCTCTGGGCTCTGGGGGGGGTTCATCGATCCCAGACTAGGTCATGGGCAATTTGGTGTCCCCGGCGTCGAAGGTGTACGCGTCCGATCCATTAGATTGTCTACAATCGGTGCAAAAGCTGCCGAAGATAATGAAACTCGCCAAGATCTACGGATTGCAGAGGGTGGGGTTGTGACCGAAGATGGGTATACTCATCGGATCGGGCAGAACACCATTCCAATAGCTGGCAGTTGGCTTTTTCCGAAATCTTACACATCACCCATCGGTACGTCTGTCCATATGTTCTGTGTGAGTAGAACGTGCAATTTCGAATACCGCATCGATCAAAATCTGAAATTTTCCTACGAAATTTGGATTGAAGAAAACACAAAGCCCGCGGACTGGATCGCGATTGATCAATACGTCCGCGACGTCATTTTCAGCTGGATTGAGCAGAAATGATTGTACCCTTTTAAGCAGACATCCGGCTCTTGAGAGTGAATGGCAGGTTTGTCCACACAGCGGCCGTTAGCCACGCTGGGACAGACCACAAGCCTAACAGAAAGCGTCAGATGTCTGGTTTGAGCCCAAAGCTACTTGATTCACCAAGAATGCAAAAATTTGGATCATAACCTTTAAGCCAAACAGCCTATTTGATAGGCAAACAACTTAGATAGAGGCCGAGACGCCGAGCATTGATGTTAAGAGGCATCCCGAGAGGTGACGGCCCACTATTCATGGTTGAGTTGCTTTAAAGAACTTCTATTGTTAGATTTTCAAAGGTTGGTCAATGTTGAAACCTGTGTTGATTTCACCACGCCCCTACACTCCATGTGAACAGAGGCTTAACGCTCCCAGTGATGAATAGGATCCATAGTAGACTGATGCTTCAAGCGATTTCTAATTGCCTTGTTCTGCCATTATTGCTTGTGTTGTTCGTTGCTGGAACCAGCGCATCCGAAGGAACGAGAACCCTAAACGCCGTATTGGACGAAATGGGTTACTTTGATATTAAGCTGGTCGGCTGCACCATGGTTTATTCGCGAGAGGTTGAGCCAACCGAGGAAAACAACGAGTATTTTCTTTATACTGACTTCTTCAACTTGAACTCATTTTCCCGATTTGACGAAGCGCGAGTTGAGAGAATCGTTTTGCGTGGTCGAGAACTATACGAATTAAGATTCCCTATGGATGATTGGTATGCAGAAGCATATAGAAATGTCCAAAATTTTGCCATCATCGTGAACCGCCGCTTAACCGGGCAGGTATGGCCGTTTGAACATCCTTATTACCAAGTAGAAGCCGTTCCGTGGTTAGAACGTGAGATACAGCACTCTGGCCTTCTTAACTTGGGGCTGAACGGGAGAATTGACTACTCGAAGTTCGGCCAATCCACAGTGTTTTATCCTGGTCTGTACTTCAATTTTGACAACTCTGACTTGCTTTTAGAGTTTAAAAAAGAAACCTCCAAGTATGCTCAAATAAATGGTTGCGACATAAACTGAGCCTTATCGTTCTAAAATGTTTGAAGTGGGTTTACTCCGCATTTGCAACGTCAGCTTTGTCCCGCATAGCGGCCATTCGTGCGCGCCTGCATTGGTGTCGCGTCACTCACATCGTTAAGCAGACCGCAATAAGATCACACTCTTTAAAAACAGGTTGAAAGCGCCCGACCTAACCCCTACCGCGATAGAGGGGGGTCTTGTAACACCCCCCTCCACGAATACGAAAGCGAAGGTCAGCGCAAATGGAAGCTACTATCC
The DNA here is from genome assembly GCF_056540565.1 of Ruegeria sp. AM9. Lineage (NCBI taxonomy): Bacteria > Pseudomonadati > Pseudomonadota > Alphaproteobacteria > Rhodobacterales > Roseobacteraceae > Ruegeria > Ruegeria sp. AM9. Next base: position 1,398 of record NZ_JBQFWY010000007.1, on the reverse strand, counting down.
TGCATTCAGGCTTCGATGGGCTGAAATTCACCATTCAGGCAGATATCCCTGACGGCTTTGCCAAAGCGCGCGGGAAGTATCGGTTGTCTTGAGAGGCCACACAATCAGCTTGAATCCACAGGTAGAAACTCCAGCCATTTTCACCATCTCGATGGTTTAGGAGCTTGTTCTACAGGGCGTAAGGCAGGAAAGACGTCCGAACCACCTAAATGTGCCTGACCGCCGTTTTTGGGGCCTCGCCGGTTAAAGGTTGGACAATACCTAGTTTGCTTCACCTTCGGATTTCTAATTGTAAATTTAGCGGTCCGACAAAACTGCAATCCGGAATTCCTACGCAGAGATTTGAGCTACCTATATAGGCAGTGGGAAGACGGACCCGCAGAACACCTTTTCTGCCTGACGAGTATGCTTCCATGGTCCGCGACTCTTCCCACCTTTCCTCGTCGGCTGTAAAACTTGGTTCAACTGAAAATGCCTCATAAATCTCATCCGAGATTGGCGAATAGGCATCGCTTACATTGGCTTCAACGATGCAACTGAAGACATCATATCCACCGGCGTCATTACTACTATGCCATAGGACGGTGCTATTGCCATAAGCGAGTACTACTTGCCCCCCGTCTTCCGCCCGTCGTGTTGCGCGGTAAAGGTCTGGCGAGGATGTAAAACGTCTCTTTAGTCCTAGCTCTGCTCCTTTTTTCTGCACAAAGCTTGGGTCGCTCACGTGCTCTACACACACTTCCAAGAAAAGTTCGGTGAGTTCCCCTGAAGTGAATTCGGCCTTCGGAACGACAACATTTGGCTCGCTAATTCTTGCGATACGCCTTTCTTCCCTCGAAGCACACGCACTCACACTGAACAAAACCGCCGTCAGGACCACTGAGGAAAAGAAACGATAGAACATGACTTACCCTAAATTAATTTTTGTTCTCACGTGTCGTAAAAACTGTCGATACTTGATTCAACTATCCCTTGATCTCTAGTGGATATACGCCCGCCAATAGTGATTAGTGATGGAAAGCCAGTTGCAAAAGCGCGAGCGAAATTGGCGTTGACGCGCGGTGCAGCATCCTGACTATGGGCTCGGAGTTGCCGGATGCACTCGCGGCATCTCAGATAAACGGTGAAGGTCTGGTTAGAGCTTCATCGCGACCTATCGCGGGTAATTGGGCGAACTATGTCTGTTGCGGGTCCGCCACACCAATATTTCCGCACCGTTTGCTTCCACAGTGCTTCCAGTTGGGTTGGCGCAAAGCAAAAAGCCTCGCGAGTTGCGAGGCTAAGTGTTTGATATCCGACCGTTTAGTTTGGTTGCGGGAGTAGGATTTGAACCTACGACCTTCAGGTTATGAGCCTGACGAGCTACCGGGCTGCTCCATCCCGCGACACTTTATGTGA
>NZ_JBQFWY010000006.1:0-196411 GCF_056540565.1 Ruegeria sp. AM9 | reverse complement strand
TGATCGAGTTCGCGGACGGTACCGTGCTTAATTTGGCCGAGATCACCGCAAAAGCAATCAGTGATCAGAATGGCGACGGCGACGATGTGGTACGCGGCAGCAACTACGCTGACACGTTCCACGGCGGGGTCGGTAACGATACGCTGATCGGTGGCACTGGCGCCGATACCTACATCTACAGCCTCGGCGATGGCAGTGACACGATCCGCGATTACAGCACCAATAGCGAAAACGACCGCCTTGTTTTCACTGACGTGAACGCCGATGACGTGACCTTCTCGCAGAATTCCGGTGAAGACCTGATCATCACATTGAGCAATGGCGATACGGTTACTGTCACCGATCACTTTGATGGTGGTTGGGAAAACATGGAACTGATCGAGTTCGCGGACGGTACCGTGCTTAATTTGGCCGAGATCACCGCAAAAGCAATCAGTGATCAGAATGGCGACGGCGACGATGTGGTGCTCGGTAGCAACTATGATGACACGTTCCACGGCGGGGTAGGCAACGATACGCTGAAAGGCGGGGCTGGCTCGGATACCTACATCTACAGTCTTGGCAATGGTAATGACACGATCAACGATAACAGTTCCTATGGGACCGACCGTTTGGTCTTCACGGGTGTGAATGCCGACGATGTAACTTTTTCGCAGAATCCCGGCAAGGATCTGGTGATCACGCTGAGCAATGGTGAAACGGTTACGGTTACGGACCATTTCGACAATACCAAGGAGCAGGTGGAACAGATCGAGTTCGCAGACGGTACTGTGCTGGATGTGCAGGCGATCCGGGACAAATCTCTTACTGGTCTATTGCCATCCGATGCGGTTGAACTGACGGGAAACCTAACCAATATCGAGGTAAGCGCGAGCAGCCTGTACAGCACTAGCTATGGCGCCGAAAAGTTGATAGATGGCGTTTCAGGCGGAAGTAACTGGTCCAGCACAAACTCTGGAGAAAATGAGTGGTACGAGCTTGATTTACAAGCTGAATACTCACTGACGGCTATTGTTGTAACAGCTCGCTCGTCTTACGGCTCCCGCATTGAAGGTAGCGTCGTGACTTTGCTGGACGACGACCACAATGTGGTACACACATTTGATCCGATCAGCGGCTCGGGCAATGGAACAATTCACGCCCTCAACGTGGATGGGTTTGCGGATGCGCGATACGTGCGTTTGTCGCAAGACAACCAATATTTCAACCTTTCGGAAGTCCAGGTATTTGCCAAGTCAGTTGAGCCTGTAGATACTACTTCGCCCGTCCAGATTGCAGGTACTTCTGGTGCTGATACCCTCACCAGCACTCTGAGCGACGAGGTTCTGACCGGCGGAGCTGGTGCTGATGAGTTCGTTTTTGATGCCCAAACAGCCAGTGGTGCTGACCGGATTACCGATTTTGAGTTGGGTTCAGATCAGATTCAACTCGCTGGAAGCTCCTACGCAGATCTTACATTCGTTGATACTGGGTCAGGTACACGAGTCGAGTGGGACAACGGTTCGGTCGAACTTGATGGAATTGGCGCTGCATCGCTGACAGAGGATCAATTCTCGTTCGTCTAGGAATCTCCATCCTTGGGCGGTGACCAATTGCACCGCCCAAGGATAAATTGATTTAAGCCTCCTACAGCCCCACAAACCACCCTGCCGCTATCCGCGCAGTTTCCGTTACCTGCGTTAAAACCACCGTTAAAAACGCTGTACGGCGATCCTGATATCTTTCCCTCGCCCACGATTTTACAAATCGCTTGCGAACGGCCTGATCTTCGTCATGATCAGGGCAGTGCGGATACCGCGCCTCCCTTGAACTCAGTTCAGGTATTTCCCCCAAAATTAGCCAGCTTATTTGGCTCCACGAGTTATGCGATGGAGCAGATTACCCATGCCCACGAAGCCCAACACGCCGCTTTATGAACCGATGATCCTTTTCTCGTCTTCCGGCCCAATCCCGACCTTCGCCCCACCTTAACTTTGCTGCAGTCGCAGCCTGCTTACCGGCCATTCGCCGCGCGTGCAAAATCAGGAGATGATCGAACTCACGGTCTGCGGACTTTTTCATATTCTGAAATCGCTGCCCTGATTACAAAGAATGAAACTAATCAAAGTGTTTTGTCTTTGGGAGATTTGTTCCCATATTCATTTCGTGGAATGCGGGCCGTGCGTTGGTCCATTGATGGATTTGTGCGACTGAGCGTAGGGTGTTGTTTTGTATTTGTGTTTCAGGGTTGATTTTGGCGCGTAGCACATATGTAGCGATCGTTCCTACCTATTGATGAAGCCACGCTTCACTTATTTGATGATGCAACATTCTCGATTCTTCGACAAGCGAAGCTGCCGAGCCGGAACCCCATGCCGTTGATTAGTTTTTTTTGCTGATCCGAATTGTGGGATGCCCCTTTAGTTCAGGTGCAACCTATGGAAACATCACAAAGACCCAAACCAAAACGATTTCAAAGATAGATTACATTGGCAAATTCTCGATCGCCTTTTCCAAACCCCGGACCTACGTCAGGTGAAAGGATTCCCCCTTTTCTCCTCCGCATCCACAAGCTGGGGCATGTCGACATTTTCAAGAAGGGCCCGGATTCAAGTCTTGATCAGATTGTTCGTCGATGGATGAAAGTCAGCAGCGCATTGTTGACCAATCAGGTGGAAACCATATTTGACGACACGCTCAACTGTCTTGCAGAGTTGGCTATGATGGAACTTGAACTTCCTGGGACTTTTCCCGGCATAGAAGCAATGCGTCGGTTTCTCAGATATCATCCCGTCGGAAAACTCCCAAGTCTCACTCCCTGGCCGGCGACGCGCCATCTCTATGTTGCCGGGGACTACGAAGATCTTCGAGAGATGATGGCGAGCCAGCCCATCGGGGTAACCGCAGTAAAAAATCACAAATTCCTCGACTACCTTCGTCTGGGTGAAACGGACGGAGATGTCAGCGAAAGTTTTGATCTGAAGACCCTACGAGAGCGCCTCTACAGTGATGAGGCTGACAATCATGATGACGGATTCATCGATTTAAGATTGTCTGATCTGGGAACGCGCCTGATTTCCAGTGAGGGTGAGATCAGATTGCTCCAAATTCTCATTCCTGCAGATGAGACAACCGACACATTGATAACACGGCTGGCAGGGTTGATGGGCGCTCCCGGAAACGGGTCCCACTACAAGGTCGCACATTTCACGACCCTCACCAAGGATGGCGGTGGGAATGACCAGATCAAGACGTCCTTCATGCTGGTTAACAGCGACGAGCTTATCGACGCATCGATCGGATGGAGCCCAAAACCAGCGGGGCATCCCCTTTTGACCGAAGAGCAAGCCTCTGTTGGCGCATGGGCAAATGCCGAGCTCTTCAAGCCCTTGGGCATCAGGGCTCTTCTGCAGATGGGGCTGCCTGCGTATTTCGAGTTTCAGCTCGATGCTGTGGAAGACAATGTCTTCGACGGAGCCGGCCGACGGCTGGTCGAAGAAGCGCAAGACTCGGGAGTTTCAGCAAGGAAGAAAACACCTCGTGCCTACAAGCCCAAGATGTTCAGGGTCGTGCGCGCCCTGCGTTATCCGCGTAGGGACCTTGTTCCAGAAGAAATTGGAATTGAAGCGAGGGTGTTGTCTGGATTTCCACGAAAGGAACCGGAGACGCAGGTTTCGGTCAAAGGGTTTTGGCGGCGTATTGGAGAGGGATCGGTTGGACGAGGCCCTGATGGCAACCCCGAAGTGGGAAGAACCTGGGTAACTCCCCACGTGCGATGGGGGGACAAACCACCAGGTCCTGAGTTGCCGTATGCAAAGGAACCCTTGATGCCTCATGTGACTGATCCGCGCCGCGAATCCGAATCTTCCTCCTGAGGTAAGCGATCCGAGATTGGTCTGGGCAAAATCCCAAACTCGGTTCACCCTTCTAAGAAGTTCAAACCTTTGCCACGCTTTGGAATGTCGAGCTCTTTCATGAGGTTTCGAGCAAACCCTTCCGTAGCATTTGGAAATTCAGAAAGATCTTTAGTGCTGATCAGCAGTGCATGGTCTTTTGCTGATTGTTCTGAACACATTTCGATCGCCCTGTCGTCTCGTCGGGAAGATGGGTCAGTGCGTCGGCTTCAAACCAAAAAACTTCTTTCGACCTTAGTTGGGTTGAAAGTGCATTTGTTCAAACAGTCGGGCAACAAGCCTGTGTGACTTGAAAGGATTCTGGTGAACAGTTTTCCGTCGCTATGTCAGTCGCGCTGGAATACCCACCTGAAACTAGCCGGGCGAACCCTGATGCTCTTTCAGTTCTTTCGTAAATCTTTGCAAACCCGGAATGTCATTCGATGCGGAGAAAGTGATCATTCGGACCGGCCAGCTTAGGTTTGAAGTTAAAGGCACGGCGGAAACGCCGTCTGTTTGCGAAGTGCCCAGAATATCCTTGTCGACAATTGCGCGGCCTGCGCCCTGAGCGACCATGCGAACCAAAGCGGATTGTGTCTGGACTTCGGCTCTGACCTGAAACGAAACTCCACAGCTGTCGAACATTATCTCGACTGCGCGCCGGAATGGGCTATGAGGCGTCAGCATGATTTGAGGAGCATCCGCGAGTTTGGCAGGCGAGACGTGGCGCGCATCGGCCAGTGGGTCATCACTGGGAACAATCACGACAGGTTGCAGGTCCGCCAGTCGCGTACAGGCCAAGTTAGGATCGCCGGGATCTGAGGATACAATCGCGCAATCCACCCGTCCTTCGCGCAATGCGGCCATCCCGGCCCTTTCGTCCAGAACATCGATATCCACCCTGAGGCCGGAGAGCTCCGCCATCAGTGTGCCGGCCGTAACCGCCACGCGGGTATCGGCTACGGCCGGAACCGTAGCCACACGCAAGTGTCCACCGGTGCCAGAGGCGATTTGGACCGCTGCCTCCTGGATGCGTTCCAAGCCCTGATAGTGTTTTTGAACCGCCTGCTGCAGACTATGCGCCGCAGAGGTTGGCTCGAACTTGCGCCCCGATCGATCGAACAGGGGAACACCCATTTCAGCCTCAAGTTCGGCGACGACACGGCTTATGGCGGGCTGAGATATGTGCAGTGCATCTGCTGCCTTTCGCGTGGACCGGTGCCGGTAGGCCATCTGGAAAAGCTCGATCTGACGGGCAGTTATACGCATAAGCTTTGATAACATTGGTGTATCAATAAATACAATAAGATGATTTTTCATTAAGATTGACTGGCGTTACCGTTCCATGCATGAACTGCGAAACAATGGATCGAAACGTGCCTGCTGACCTACTGATCTTGCTGCTAGCCATTTTTACCGGGGCAGCGATTCAGGTCGGGGTCGGGATTGGGTTCAGTATCGTCGCAGCGCCTGTGATGATGGTGTTGCTGGGGACGACCACTGCTGTTCCAGTATTGCTCATGCTGAACACGCTCGTATCGCTTGTCGCGTCGGATAAGCGGGTGTGGTTGAAGAACAGAGCACTTATCCGAAATGCGGTGATTGGATGCTTGGCGGGCATAGTGCTGGGTCTCTTGGTTTATCCCTATCTGTCGGAACGCATGGTGTTGGCCCTGACAGGCGTTCTTTTACTTGTCGGAGTTGCCACTTCGTTGTTGCCGCAGGATAACAAGGTTGGTCCAAGGGGATTTCGGGCAATATCGGGCTTGTCTGGCCTTGCCACAGTTTGGGCAGCGACCCCCGGTCCGTTGATGATTCTGGGCTTTCTGGCATTGGGCCGAACCCCGCACGAAGCGCGCAGGCTGGTACAGCCTGTGGCACTGGTTGCATATGGTTCAGCCTTTGCGTTGCACTGTGCGTCGGACTGGGCGGCCTTTGCCAACGCTCCATGGCTTTGGCCTTTTGTCGCGGCCACGATTGCGGGCAGCTTGCTGGGGCACGTGATTGGCCCGCTGCTGCCACAGCAGGCCATTACCCACGCCATTCGGATTATCTCGATTCTCGCGTGCGCGGCCCTGTTCCGCCGCGCCTATCTGGTTGGATGACAAGTGATGACTGAACAGATGAAAATCGAACAGAAACTGTCCGAGTTCCCGCGCGCTCGTTTGATGACCGAAGTCACACCGGTCGAAAGGCTGGATCGCCTGTCAGACCGCCTTGGAATTGACCTCTGGCTTAAGCGGGACGACCTGACCGGGCTTAGCTTTGGCGGCAATAAGACTCGTCAGTTGGAATTCTATTTTGGCGAAGCGCTACAACAACAGGCTGATACTGTTCTGATTACCGGCGCCGTACAGTCAAACTTTGTGCGCACGGCGGCCGCTGCCGCGGCCCGTCTGGGGATGAAATCCGTTCTGCAACTGGAAGAGCGGGTGCCGGGCATGGGAGAGCAGTACTACCGCTCGGGCAATGTCCTGCTGGCCAAAATCCTGGGCGCTGAACACATGCACTTTCCGGTAGGCGAAGATGAGGTTGGTGCGGACAATGCCCTGCATGAAAGGGCGGCTCAGCTGGTTGCCGATGGTCACCGGCCCTATGTCATTCACCTGGGCATCGACCACCCGCCCTTGGGGGCATTGGGTTATGTGCAGGGCGGTGCAGAGCTGAGTGCGCAGTTAAGCGATTTTGATGCCGCAGTCGTGCCTTCGGGCAGCGGGTCAACCCACGGCGGGTTTCTGACGGGGCTACGGCTGTCTGGGATGCGCGCGCCTGTCCATGGAATCTGCGTACGTCGCGATCAGGATCAGCAGCACACACGTATGGAAAAAGTCTTGGGCAAATTGGCGGCCTTGATGGATTTCGACCCGGCGATTGTCATGAACGACATCAAGGTCTGGGATGGCGTGCTCGCACCTGGATATGGGCAAGTCGGGGAGGGAACGCATGATGCCCTGACCCTCATGGCGCACAACGAAGGCATCTTTTTGGATCCGGTCTACTCGGCAAAGACATTTGCCGGGCTGCTGAGGCTTTTGGAAGAGGGCGTGATCTGCAAGGGCCAAAAGGTCGTCATGCTGCATACCGGAGGGCTTCCGGCTCTGTTTGGATACCAGGAAGTGTTTGCATCAATCGACAAGAGCCGGGTGCAAAAGCAACGCACTCATCACCAAACGAACTAAAAAATCGAAAGGGAGGAAACGATGAGAAAGAACCTGATTCTGGCTTCGGCTGTGACATTGGCGCTTGGAAGTGTAGCTGCGCAGGCAGAAGAGTTTGTGACCATCGGCACAGGTGGCGTGACGGGGGTTTATTATCCCACCGGCGGATCAATCTGCCGTCTGATGAACAAGAACCGCAAGGAAACCGGCGTGCGTTGCACGGTCGAGTCGACCGGCGGTTCGGTCTATAACATCAACACCATCCGCGAAGGTGAACTGGAATTTGGCGTTGCCCAGTCCGATTGGCAGTTCCACGCCCTCAATGGCACCTCCAAGTTCGAAGAAGCCGGGCCTTTCGAAGATCTGCGCGCTGTGTTTTCCGTGCACGCAGAACCGTTCAACGTGATGGTTCGTGCGGACTCGGGGATCGAACATTTTGACGATCTGGCGGGCAAGCGGGTCAACATCGGCAATCCCGGCTCGGGCCAGCGTGGCACCATGGAGGTGCTCATGGACGCCAAGGGCTGGACCAAAGACACCTTCGCCCTTGCCGCCGAGTTGAAATCTGCGGAGCAATCCAGTGCCTTGTGCGACAACCAGATCGATGCGTTCATCATTACGGCCGGTCATCCCTCGGGTAACCTGACTGAGGCTGCCACCACATGCGACGCCAAACTGGTGCCCGTGACTGGTGAGGCTGTAACGGGTTTGATCGACGACAACGCCTATTACCGTTCGGCCACAATACCCGGCGGCATGTATCGCGGCACCGATAACGACGTCGAAACCTTTGGGGTCGGTGCGACGCTCGTCACATCGGCCAGTGTTTCTGATGAGGCGGTCTATGCGTTGGTGTCGTCCATCTTCGAGAATTTCGATGATTTTCGCACCTTCCACCCGGCCTTCGCCAACCTGACCAAAGAGGAAATGGTAACGGCGGGTCTTTCAGCGCCAATCCATCCGGGCGCGCTGAAGTATTATCAGGAAAAAGGATTGGTGGAATAGCGGTGAAATTGTCGGCAATTTCTGCCCATCACAAACCCTGGCCTTTGTGACACCAAGGTGGGTGCGGCTGCGATACGTCTGGTGATCGCACCGCATTCACATCACCACTCATGCTCAAAAGTGGCCCACAACCAGTTTACCGATCAAACAGAAGGATCAACATGATAAAATCTCTAATCTCCGCAGCACTGACCTTGGCGGCATTGGCCGTTCACACACCGGCTCAGGCGGAGGATCTGGAATTCCTGCTTTACAACGACAGCAGTGAGGACCTGGTAGAATTCAACATCTCCCCCGCCTCATCCGACGATTGGCAAGATAATCTTTTGGCAGGTGGCTACCTCGCCCCTGGATATGAAATTGGCGTGGATATCGCTGACGGGCTGACGACCTGTGTCTATGATATCCGTGGCATCTTTGCCGACGGTTCCGAAGCCGAAGATTTTGCGCTGAACCTGTGTGAACTGGGTGAATATTCATTCACGGACTAGGTCAGGTTCAGTCGTAACGGCGAAAGCTCCAAGAAGTTGGGGCTTTCCACAAGCACTTGATCTGGTTGCCACCAATCAGGCCGTACAATCTGGATTGAGCTCAAACTTACATCCGCGTTTCACTATGCGGACCAAAGAATGACGTAAGAATGACGTAGTAAATAACTCAGAACGGCTCACACCCCTGGATCAAATCTCTTCCAGCAGCCCAATGAACGCATAGCCCAAGCTTATTTCCGTTTAGGAGAACAAAGTGACCGAACACATAACTCTCAGAGATGGTAGAACGCTCGCATTCAGCACTTACGGTGATCCAAACGGAACACCAGTGATTTTTAGCCATGGGTTTTCCGACTCTCACGTAATTCGTCAACCCGACGACGACCTTACCGCTTCGCTTGGAGTGCGGTGGATTGCGGCAGACCAGCCCGGTGTTGGCGGATCAAGCCCGAAGAAAGATCGCAGAATGGTGGACTGGGGCGCCGATATGGAGGACTTAGTTGACCATCTTGGCCTCGATACATTCAACGTAGCGGGCCATTCCGGAGGCGGACCCCACGCTTTGGCGGTGGCATTTCATATGCCCGATCGTGTCCGTAAGGTTGCGCTCGCTTCTCCTGTGGCTCCATTCGATGAGCCGGGCGTTACCAAAATGCTGGTATTGAAGGACCTTAAGACCATCGCGAAACTGCATCATCTGACCTTGCTGATCCGCTGGGCCGAGCGTATGGGCGCTAATAGTGCTTTGAAAGACATCCCTTCATATGTGGAATCTGTCGTTGACCAAATGCCCAACGAAGCCAAAACAATACTCCGCAATCCAGAGCAGCAAGCCTTATTCGAAGAGAACTTTCGCCTAGGTTATCTGCAACACGAGGAAGGGGTTTTCGAAATGACGATGGCTCTTTGGGATTGGGGATTTTCACCAAAGGAGATTCAGCAACCGGTTGAGATGTTTTATGGTACCGCGGACGATATCATCTCACCGGAAATGCCCCTGCATCTTTGCTCTGAGCTTCCCCGCTGTACAGCGCACGAGTGGGCGGGCGCAGGACATTACGGGTTTGTGGATCGCGAACGGTGGATCGAATTTGTCGGCGCGGTTGCCAACCTATAATAGCAAATCGACGGTGGCGACGCCCGCAGAATAAGTATGGGTTCCGGTCGAAACTCAAGCTTTCTTGCAACGTCCGCAATAGGAGAGTCGCAGCGCAACGTTCTTGCCTCCAATGGATGTCCGCTTGCCCCAGGTCGAGCTCAGCGCGTTTCTCACTTGCCGTTAAATCGCACGCGGTGCTTCTTTGCGAAGCGAGCCAACCGTATGATCGCTTTGTTTTAATCAGGAGTGAAGGTGCGCCTGAAAGATCTGAATTTCAAAGCGAGACTTGCTGGCTTTCCCTCGCGCTTGCGGGTGGATGAGCAATGTTCGATTGATTGCACTAAACAGCATCTGCGTCTCAAAGGAATTTGCCACAATAACAGCGCACCTTCGTAGCTCCGACACCTTTCAGGAACAGGCTCCGGCCAGAGATTGTCAAAAAGGAATCCTTGCTTCTCCGATCGTTTCGATAAGCGGTGCCAAGTGAGATTGGTAGTTTCGCCATTTCTCTTTTGACGAGCTGTACAACGGCTGGCGCACTTGCTGAACGCTTGCAGTTCGGACGCGCCGTTCTCCTTTGTAAAACTCGAGACAACGATGATCCCACTCGAGGTTGCAATATGCTATCAGGCGCCGTGCTTCGCACTCGATATCATCGATCAGGCTTTCATAGTGAACGGTGTGAAAGCTGCCAGTCGGGAGAACGTCCTTCCAATGATTCATAACGCGCACATAGGCGTTGAAATATCGACCCAGTTCGATCTGGTCGTAGCTGTGGAGCTGACTGCGCTGAAAAACCCGCGTGAAACAGGACAAACACGTATCTAGTGGATTGCGCGCGACATGCACGATCCGCGCGTTGGGCATGATCGCATGTATCAGGCCAACCATCAGAAAATTCGCAGGCATCTTGTCGACGATATAAGGATTGCCAGGCGCATGCGCGTTAAGCTGCTGGACATATTTCTGGCCGCGTTTTGATAGCTCCTGATCCGACAGAGCGGCGATCAGACTGCCAGTTTTCTTGTTTCCTCCGCGCAGCTGATCAGAAAAAAGCTTGTGCATATAGCTCAGTTCTCCGGCCCCGAATACGTCCGGATGGCTGGCGAGGATCGACTCTGTCAGCGTAGTTCCAGATCGGGGCATGCCAACCACAAAGATTGGCTGGCTGCTATCCACAGAGTTTTGGCGGAGTTTTTCGATCAGTTCCGGCGTAAACACAGAGATCAGATCGTCGGCTGTTTCCTCGATCTGGTCGGCATCAAAATCGATAATGCTGCGCTTCAGCGCGGCCCCCTTTGCAAAATGTTCAAAAGCGCTGTCGTAGCGCTTGAGGTCCTCATAGCATTTTCCCAACGCGTAGTGATACGATACCGATTGTTCAGGAAGCAACTTGTCGGCTTCGGGCAACGCGGCCACAAGAGCCTGAAAGTCGGGGTTATCCTCGGTAACTTTGTCCAGCCTGACCAACGCGATCTGCGCATTCAGACGCGCCTTGTCCCGTTCTGCCGCCTTGTTGAACCAGTTGCGGGCGGCGTCAAAATTGCCCCGTTCCATCTCCAGATGGCCCAATGCGATCATTGTGGCCGAGAAATCGGGTTTTAGCTCAAGGGTCTTTTCGTAATTGGCAAAACCAGCCTCGAGATCGCCAAGGTACGATTTGCAGACGGCAATATAGTGATAAGCAGGCGCGTGGCTGGGATTTATGCGCTGCGCTTTTTCAGCCTCGACAAGGGCAAGTTCATGCAGGTTTTTTTCGGTCAGAACCTGTGCAAGCCCGACATAAGCCTCGGGCTTCTTGTCATCCAGCGAAATAGCATTCCGAAAACAACGTTCGGCTTCGTCCCAATCACACTGCAAAACGTATAACCGTCCCCGATTGCGATGCAGCTCTGCGGAAACATGCCCCTTGCCAAGATAGTCATCTGCCAGATCTTTGGCCTCTTCCAGTTCGTCTGCTTCTATCAATACGGAAATTAGGTTGTTGACACTCTCCAGATAGCCCGGGCGCAAATCCAGCACCCGACGGTAGAATGAAACTGCCGCTTCCCTGTCCTCGTTGTCGCGCGCGATTGACCCCAGATTGTTCAAGGCCGCAATCAGATCGGGATTAAGGGCCAACGCCCTTTTCTGAGATGCCTCGGCTTCGGTCAGATCACCCATGTCATAATAGGCCAGCCCAAGGTTTGAATGCGCATTTGCAACCCCCGGAGCAAGCTGGACCGCGCGTTTGCCTACTTTGAGTGCTTCTTCAGGTTTTCCGTTCGTGCGCAAAACCTCGGTGAAATTCGACAGGAACCCAGCATTGTCCGGCTGCAATCGGATCGCTTCGCGCATGGCATTTTCGGCAGGCCCGGTCTGACCGGTTTGAAACGCGATTATGCCAAGCAGCTGATGCGCGGGGGCATATTCGGGCGCAGCTTTGAGCACTTGATTCAGAACCTTGACAGCTTTGTTCAATTGCCCTGCTTCAAAGGCCTGAGCCCCTTGGTTGTAGGCCTCTCCCAGGGACAACGTCTGATGTTTTGGCATTCAAGTAGCTCCAAGCTGGCGCACGGCAGCAACCTGATCTTAGGCGCCGTCAAATTGCCACATTGTGTTGCAGATTTCCTACGGATTTCCAACAGCAATAGGTCATCTTATGCAATGCATAATTGGTAGATTGCTTATATGTTAACGACTTTTTAACAGTACGTGAGCGGAGCCGATCGCGAAAACGCGGCGAGCTTCGAGAAAAAAGACAAAAAAATCTGACGGGATAGTAAATGTCTAAAAATGGGTCGAGGGCGAACGCCCTCAAGCTCCGTGGGGGGCGTCTTTTCAAGTGGAAAGGCCAAATTGTCAGTGCAGCTCCTGCTGCGTTGCTGGCGCAAGTATCGATGGTTGCACTGAGTGCCGGGCACGTGCATGCGGATACGATTTCGAATGTGGTGACGACGCCTCAGGTTTTCTCGACCGATGCGGATCACGAGGTGACGGCAAGCGGCGCGGTCGAGATTACATCTTCAACTGCCGCCGCCCTGACAATCACTACGGATTACTCCAGCACGTTTACCAATAACGGGTCGATTTCGGTCACTGCAACCGACACGGATACAGCGACGGGCCTGCGGCTGGATGGCGGTCTGCTTGAGGGCGGTGAACTGGTGAATAACGGCACCATCTCGCTGGATATTACGGGCTCTGATCCCGAAGATATTTATGCAGTGCAGGTCAATGGTGATGTCGCTGGTTCGATCGTGAACAACGGCACCATCGAAGTTGATGTGTCGTCAACCGATGGCGACATCGAAGCTTGGGGTATCTATGTCAACGGAGACCTTACGGAGACCGGTGAAATCCTCAACACCGGCACGATAAGGGTCGACGGGCTTATCAACACGTCCGCGGGAAGCACCGCATCAATCTACGGTATTGTCGTTGATGGCGATGCTGGAGGTTCCATCAGAAATACGGGCACAATCGATGTTCGCGCCAGATCCTTCGCCGACGATTACGCCTATGCTTGGGGCATCTATGTCGAGGATGATCTGCTAGAGACCGGTGAGATTGTGAACTCGGGCACAATAAAATCGGTCGCCATCACCACCAGCGACAGCACGGCATCTGCATCCGGGATTTTCGTTGACGGCGATGCGTCCGGTGTGATCGTGAACACGGGCACGCTGGACATTTTCGCATCTGCTCCATCGACCTACGAGGCAATCGCCTATGGCATTGCCGTTGATAGCGATCTGTCCGGCCGAATTGAAAACAGCGGTACAATCAAAGTAACTGCCTTGGCGGTTGAGTCCGACGCTTCGGCATATGGTATCTTCGTCGATGATGATATGCTGGAGGGCGCAACCATCATCAACAGCGGCACGATCACTGCATTCGCAAGTGCCGATACAGATGATGAAGCTTACGCCGGCGGTTTTTACCTCGAAGATCTGGTAGAAGGTACCGTAATCAACTCGGGCACGATCACCGGGACGGCGCTTTCTCTTAACACTGGTGACGAGGCGACAGCTTCGGGCATCTATATTGGCGATGACGTTTCGGGAACGGTCACCAACTCGGGGACCATGACCTTGCGCGCCGAGGCCGCCGAGGATTCTGCAACAGCCGCCGGCTTTTATCTGACCGACAACCTGAGCGGTACCATCACAAACACGGGCAATATCACGGCCACCGCCATCTCACGGGATACCGAGGCTGAAGCTTACGGCGTATACGTCGACGAAATCGCAACCGGGGACATCACAAACTCGGGCAATATCACGGTCACTGCCCAAGGCGGGATGGATGGCGGCGGGCTGTCACCGGACCAGTCAGCGGCAATCGGTGTTTACGCCAACGACATGCAGGGATCATTCTCGAATACAGGAGAGATCACCGTCCATGCGACCGGCTCTGCCGGAACACGTGCTGCAGGTATTCAATTCGACAACTTTGATGGCACGATCGACGACCTGGGAACCATCCGGGTTTCGGGCAATGACGAGGTTTATGCCGTATATCTCGGGACGGGTTCGGGTACGCTCAACGCTGATACCAAAGACGATGTTGAAGGCGTCATAAGGGTCGACGCACATAACGTAAATCTCGACGCGCAGGGCGGCAGCTCTGTGTTCCACTTTGAAGACGCCACGCCGGGTGCGGGCGCTTTCACGACCACAGTGTCCGAAGAAGGCTCAGCCTGGTTCGTACAGGATGAGGGTGGAGCAGCACCGGTATACGCCGCTGTTGATGTTGATGACTTTGCGGTTTCAGGCGACGTCGTTGCCTTTTACGGAAGCGTCGTGGGCAGCAGTGGCAACGCCCTGAACTATGAACCGTCAGAACAGGTTGCGCAGGGGTTCACCTTTGCGGGTTTCAGGCCCTTTGCGATGATCGACGCACAGTACCGTGAGTTCGATCCTGAAACCGGCAGTGACCTGGACGTTTCGCTTTTCAGTGGCAGCGCAGGGATTGCCGGTCAGATGGACAACGGCGTTGCGTTGGCTGTCGGCATGGGCGTGTTTTCGGCGGATGGAGATAACGAATCCGCAGATTTCGACACGACCGGCTTTTATCTCGACGCCGCTCTGGGGCGGCAGATTGGAGCCTATACGCTTGAAGCAGGGTTTGGTTATGGCTGGCTCTCGACAGACCGTACTCGTCAAATCAATGGCAGCGATGACGCACATGCCGACTATGACAGCAGGCTGTTGACAGCGCATATCGCGGTCGAACGCGGGTTTGACGTCAGCGGTGATTTCGGGCTGATCGGATTTGCAAACGCGCGCTATACCAACCAGAAGGACGATGGCTATACCGAAACGCGCTCAAGTGCCAACGCTACGGTGGGTGATGTCACCACCGAAGTCATCGAAGCCCAACTGGGTGTCGAAGCTGAAAAGCAGTTCGGTAATGGCGGTATCCTGAGCGGGCAGCTCAGCGGTATTCTGCGGCGCGATCTGGGAACAACAGATGCGGATGTGACCGTGTTCTCTTCGACACAGTCGCTGATCTTTGCATCTACCGATTTCACCGGCGCTCGCGTTGCGGTTGGCTACGCGCAAGATCTTGTTGAGGACATTCAGCTTGAACTGAATGCCGAACAGGAAATTGGCGACGACGCCCAAGGCCCCTTCCTGCGGGCCGGGCTTCGCTGGTCGTTCTAAACAAATCATCTCTGCGGCACCCAAGGCGGTGCCGCAGAATTCAGCTCCGGGCTGAACGACGTCGGGCTAGGTGGTGTTTCCGGCAATTGAAATCTCATCTGGACCACGGCGCGGCACGGATTTCGACGGGTTTACTCCTCATGATGTCATCATGTTATGGGCAGGGTTGATGTCAGTTTGAAGAGGCGTGAACTGGTGTGGCATGCCCCGTCTCAAACCATCTTTGATGAACTTCATGGCGCTGCGATTTCCGGCTTGCGTTTTATTGGAGATTGACCATGGATGTCGCCATGAAGAAGAAACTACTTACATGCTGTTTTGCATTTCTGGCCGTTGAGCCAGCAGATGCGGATGAAGAAAAGACAAGGCTTTGCGAGATTGTCCTGGAGAGGTTGATTTTTGAGAGCCATCTCGCTGTAGCTGTAACGCGTCATAATCTGGGGCTTAGGGTGCTCTCTGTGGAGACCGGTATTCCCACAGAGGTTTTGATTTCTGATGAGGTCGACAGCTATTTAGCTCAAGGCCAAAACGATACTGACTTGTTAGAGCAGGAATGGCGATCACTTTGTAAGAGTTAGCCTGCTCCGGGGCAGGTCTTTGCGGAAGGCTTTGACCGCAACGCCCCTCCAATTTCCGTGCATCGGGAGATTGGAATTTTTGCGAGTATAGTGGTTGCAATTCAATTAGTGTGTGTTATTTATTTAGTGTCAATAAATTAAATAGGGGAAATTAAATGCTTAAGCGACATGAAGATGCTCTTATGCAGCGGATAGATACACTTACAGAAACTGGCTGGGCATCGATCAATTGGTGGGAGCTTCGTCAGTGGTACGGGATGGAACGTATCACAAAGAAGATCTATCGTGACCTGCGAGATCGGTTCCTCGAAGAAAACGAAGGGGAACTCCATATCTACTACGGCGACGAAGCCCTGCTCCTCATTCACAATGATCGGCTCTCAACAATGTCGGAAAAGCTTGAAGAGACGGCTGAAGATTAAGGTTGATTCAGTTCGTACGCTTTCACATTCGGGAGCTGGTCGGCATCTTCACTCTGAAAGCGATTAGCGTCGGTCGCGCGTATTATGAAAATCTGCGCGAGGCCATCACTGCAGTTGCCTGATGGGACCAGAAATCACGTGGGAAAGAGGGTCGCTTCGGTGGCCCTTTTTCTTTCTGTTTCTTGGAGCATCACTCAGCGCGGCACTTGCAGAGTCGATCAGCTTGATATTCCTGCGTCTCGAAGTGTTCTTAACGTTTCTCATTCGATGCCAGTAACACTTTGCGTATGCGCCCCACAAAATTCGAGGGCCAATTTTGAAAGCAATTCCCGCCGTAGATGAATAACTCATGGTCTCTCTCGACAAAACAGGAGCGTCCTTGATGCGTGCATTCAAACAGAAGCATGGTTCGAATTCATTGGAATACCTTCCTGAATTGCCGTTGGGGCGTATGGTGCCCAAGAACCTTGAGCGACCTGCCGGATTTCTCCGTCCGGGTGAGCCGCAGTCGTTTCCTCCGCCGGACTGGGTGACGCCTCATCATCAGGGTCACATCATTTCCGTCGCTCCAACCGGTTCCGGAAAGGGAGCAAGCCATCTCATTCCCGCGCTTCTCACGTGGCAAGGCCCGGCCGTTGTGCTGGACGTAAAAGGAGAGGCCTGGGCAACGACTGCTGCGGCCCGCAAACAGATGGGGCACGAGGTCGTTCTGCTGGACCCTTTTTCGCTGTTCCCCGAGGATGACGCCGGGGCTTTCAATGTGCTGGATTTAATTGACCCCAATCGTCCCGACTTTCAGGAGGAGTGCTTCGCACTGGCAAAGCGCGTGGCCCCCGATCAATCGGTCAGTGACCCGTTCTGGGATCAAAGTGCGGTCCAGATGATCGCCGATCTGGTAGCCTATGTTTGCGGAGAGATGCCTCGGGGCCTGCGCAACCTGCCGGAAGTTGCGTATCAGGCAATGCAGTCGAACAAAGACTTTGAACTGACGGTCAAGGATTGCCGGCGGTCTGACAACACTGTCATCCGGCGGGCGCTGTCTCAGCTTTCCGGTGCGGAAGCGAAGGTAAAAGCTTCGATTGTGTCTACGGCACAGCGATGGATGCCTTCCTTTTCCAGCTCGCTTATCCAGTCTTCGATCACAAAAACAACGTTTGACCCTGCCGCTTTGGTTCGCGGTGAAAAGATCACGATCTATATCGTCGTGCCGCCGCATCGGCTGACGAATGCAGGACCAATTCTGCGCCTTTGGCTCGGCGCGTTGATGGCGCTGTTTCAAACCCGAATGACGTTGCCGCCGCGGGAAACGCTGTTCCTGATCGACGAAGCGTGGCACCTTGGCTTTCTGCCGGAATTGGAAACGGCCACGACCTTGATGCGCGGTTACGGGGTGCGTTTGTGGAGCTTTTGGCAGGATCTGGAGCAGATCTCTTCGCGCTATCCCAAGTCCTGCGCAACCATTTTGAACAATACCTCGACGATCTGCGGGTTTGGGTTTCACAATTCCGCCGCGCAAAGAGCGTTTGCCGACCGGCTGGGTTTCCCGGATTGGGCGCATAAGCCCTTGAAGCCTCGCCTTGCACTGCTGCACCGTGCAGGCCAGCGAGGGCAGTTGATTAACCTGGAACGATACTTTGAGATGGAGCCATTTCAGGGCCTGTGGCGGGCCGCACCGCTTAGCCCCACGCGATAAACTGCGGACCCTTGGCCCAGCACCAACAGAATCCGAAAGGACTCAAAGTCCTTTCGGACCGGTTTGGACCCCGGCAAACCGTTAGAGTTGAAACAGGCCAAGAAGCGTGATTTCCTGTTCTCGTGAAGGCCAGAACTCCTGATTGGTTTTAGGTGCAAATGGTTGAATCCGTGGGATGAAACATATCAAGTCGTGCCGTTTGGGTTTAGGGGTTTCGGTTGGTTTAAAAGGGGGCGGGGATGGATCGTGGAAAAGAATTTGCAGATCTTGTGCATGGCGTTTTGACGAACACTGCGAGAGGTCAGTTGACTGAAATCGCTGAGGCCGTGGGTCTGTCATATGATGCGTTCTACGCCCGGCTGCGCAACCGTGTCGTGTTTTCACCCGAGGAAGTGCGGGCATTGATCGCAGC
The DNA here is from genome assembly GCF_056540565.1 of Ruegeria sp. AM9. Lineage (NCBI taxonomy): Bacteria > Pseudomonadati > Pseudomonadota > Alphaproteobacteria > Rhodobacterales > Roseobacteraceae > Ruegeria > Ruegeria sp. AM9. The sequence continues at coordinate 178,033 of NZ_JBQFWY010000006.1, read as the reverse complement.
TGTGCCAGATGCGCGAATTGTAAGCTGGGTATTGCTGAACACGGGCTATATTGCTGCCGAGCGCGGTGCCTTGGACGAGCCCAACCTGACGGAGCAAGAAAGCCTGCGCCATTCGGTTATCCGAATGCTTATTGAAGCATCGGAAGCCGCATCGCAGGTCGAGACCGCATTGCGCGACGGGCATGTGGATCATCGTGAGGCTATCCAAATTCAGCGGGACATTGAAAATGCGGAACGCGCGATTGCGACGTTGCGAGCCCATGTCGCCCGCTACCGCTGTGCATAGTTTTAAAGTGTCGACAAATGCTTGAACCCACTCATGCGCACGTGATCCAACGGTCTCGGTTAGATGAGAAAAAGGGGCGTCGGAAATCAGAGCTTTGTTGCTGAGATCGAAGTCAGCAAATGCACTTGCTGGCGGTGATGCCAAAGGGAACAAACAGAAGAGCATTCGCGGTTCAGACTTGCGCGCGAAGGATGGCAATCAATCGTTCCGTCGCGTCTGAGAGCGTGTCCTCGTCAAAGGCCGCGTATCCGAGCAACAGCCCCTGCAGTTTTTCAGGCAATACGCAATGCGCTGACAAGGCGCTGATGCGCAGGCCGTCCCGCTCGGCTCGCTTGCTGATCTCAAGATCGGACATCTGGTCAACCAGCGATGCCGTTGGCGGCACGCAGAGGTGCATTCCGGACGCGTCTGGCTGAAGGTCCAGAAGGTCCGCAACCGGGGCCAGCGCGTTTAGCAGATGGCTCTGACGCCGGGCATAGACCCGCCGCATTCGCCGCAGGTGCATGGCAAACTCGCCGCTGTTCATGAACGCAGCCAAAGCCGGTTGCGGGATCAAGGAGGCGCGCGGGCCGACGCGGCGAAGATAGGCCACCGTGCTGCGCAGAAAGCGTTTGGGAACCACCAGATACCCGATCCTCAGCGCCGGACTTACCAGTTTTGAAAAGCTGCCGAGGTAAATCGTGTTGTTCAGACCGTCCAGCCCCGAGAGCGAGGGCAGGGGGTGCCCTCGATATCGGAATTCACTGTCGTAATCGTCTTCGATTACGACGGCACCGGTCTGCTGTGCCCAATCCAATAGGGCGACCCGGCGGGACAGGGGCAGGCTTACGCCCGTAGGATAATGCCGCGATGGGGTGATGATCGTGGCGCGTATGCCGCTTGGAATGCGCTCGATATCCATTCCGTCCTGATCGATGCGGACGGGATGGGCGCTGTTGCCCGTGTCGGCAAGGATTTTGTGCAGTTTGGGCCAGCAGGGGTCTTCAACCGCGACCTGTATGCCTGCGCCAAGCAGGCCGTGGAAAATTACCTCAAATGCTTCGCGTGCACCCGAAGTGATCACCACCTGACCGGGATCGCAGGACAGGTGACGCCACGCAGTAAGGTGGTCCGAGATCGCCTGACGTAACGGATGCCAGCCCAAAGGGTCCGGGCGGGTCAGAAGCGCCGGCGACGGGCTGCGCCAGGCGCGCTCAAGGTAGCGAGCCCACTGCCGGTGCGGCAGCAGGGTTTGATCGGGCAACCCGGTTTGAAAGGGGCGCCATTCCTCGGCCACCGGACCGGCCGGTCGGGGGATCGGCTGTGGCTGCGACAGATGGGTGATTTCGCTGGCCACAAAAGTGCCACTGCCCTGCCGGGTGACCAGATACCCTTCGCTGATCATTTGATCATAGACCGCCTGCACCGTCGTGCGCGAGATCGAAAGCTCGGACGCCAGCGTTCGACTGGCGGGCAGGCGCGCACCGACCAGATTCGGAGACTTTGAGACAATGGACCGTAACGCATCCAGCAACTGCGCCTGCAATGACGTCTTCAGCGACGTATCCAGTGAGATCGCAAACAGGTCTCGATCCAAATTGGCCTTAGAAAAAGTTTCAAAATTGGACATTTGCTGACATCCAATATCCGGGCATTACGGTCATAGCAAGAACAAACCCGAGCTATGACTATGAACGAGACACTGGATATCACCGATAGAACGCGCCTGCGCAGATCGCACGAGCGGGGGCATTTCGACCGCGCCACGATCAACCAGATTCTGGACGCGCAGCCCATGTGCAGCGTGGGATATGTGATCGATGGCAGGCCTTTTGTCACGCCAACCCTGCAATGGCGCGAGGGCAATCACGTCTATTGGCACGGCTCCTCGGCCAGTCGCGCCCTGCGCAATGCGCGCGATGCACAGGTGTGCCTGTCGGTGGCGATCCTTGATGGTTTCGTTTTGGCCCGGTCGGGTATGCACCATTCGGTCAATTCGCGCTCGGTCACGCTGTTCGGATCGGCATTCAAGGTCGAAGACCCTGAGGAAAAACTGCAAAAGCTTGCCAGGTTCGTGAACGGCCTGTTTCCGGGGCGCTATGAAGGTCTGCGGCCGGATTACGCGCAGGATTTGAAGGCGACAATGGTGCTGGGCATGGAGATTTCCGAAGGCAGCGCCAAGATTCGTACCGGCGGGCCCAAGGATGACGAAGAAGATTACGGCCTGCCGATCTGGGCCGGAGTCATTCCCGTCAGCACCAAGGTCGGAGACCCTATCCCCGATCCCCGCAACATCGAGGGTGTCCCGGTGCCCGCGCATGTGCAGTCTTTTCAGTTGTAGGGCAGTGACATGACAGACCTTTCTGTAAATCTGAACGTTGCAGCCCTGCTTCGAAACCGGCGGGAACATCCGTGGCCGGATGTGGTGGATCTGGCCCGGATCGCCCTTGCAGCGGGTGCTGCTGGTGTGACGGTGCATCCCCGGCCAGACGAACGCCATACCCGGCCCGGCGATGTGCGGGCGCTGCGGGTGCTGCTTGATGCAGAGTTTCCGGACCGGGAGCTGAATGTCGAAGGTTATCCCGATCCCCGGTTCCTGTCGCTTGTTCACGAGGTTCGCGCCGATCAGGTGACGCTTGTGCCGGATGATCCCGCGCAGGCGACAAGCGACCATGGCTGGGATTTCGAAACGCAGGGCGCGATGCTGGCAGAGGTGGTTGCCGGGCTTAAGAGAAACGGCCATCGTGTGTCGCTGTTCAGCGACCCGGACGCGGCGCATATGGATCATGCGGCCCAGACAGGGGCGGATCGGGTCGAGCTTTACACTGGCCCGTTTGGTGGTGCCCACAGCGATCCCGTTGCTGAAGATCGGGAGCTTGAACGCCTGGCCGAAGCAGCAGCTGCAGCCAAGCGGCAGGGCCTGCAGGTCAATGCGGGTCACGATCTGACGGTTAGCGGGACGCGCAAGCTGACTACCCGCATCCCGTCGATTGCAGAGGTCTCTATCGGCCATGCGCTGTTCTGCGATGCGCTAACATTCGGGATGGCCGAAACTGTCCGCCGTTATCTGGGGTCCTGTGCATCTGCCGATGGATGAAGGCTGCCGGGGAACAGTGCCGTCGAATAGGGCAACGTTGAAAGCAGGAATGCACCTCGCCCTGGGTACGCGCACGCGCCTTGCCCGGCGAGTAAGCTTGCCGCCTGTTCGAAGCGCGTCACGCTGAGGGCGTGCTTTCGCGTTCGTGGTGGCTGAAAATCAACTGGCTGGACTGGAACTCGGACCTGAAGTCCGCCGTTCGGCCGGACAGCGCGCCGTAGAATTTCAGCAGGCCGGGTTCGATGTGACGCGCCTGCGCAATGCAATCTTCGCAGATCGCCTCGACCTGATCCGGTGGCTGACGACCCCGAATGGCCTCAATCAGTTTCCTGTGGGTTGCGCCCAGCTTTTGGAATGCGGGCGTGTCCAGCATGGCCTTGTCGCCTACCAGAACAAAGACAGGCTCCAGATCGGTGCGACCCTTGAGGTCGACATACCCGGCCTCGAGCATGGCCATGTCGTGCCTGGTTTTTTCGTAAACCGTACAGGAAACCAGGATGTCATAGTCGACATGGCGGCAGCTTTGTTCGATCCGCGCGGCGACGTTCACCACATCCCCAATCACGGTGTAGTTGAACCGGCGTTTGGACCCGATATTGCCGACGCAGGCCCGACCGGTCGCACAGCCCGTGGCCAGGGCAATCGGTGGCCGCCCCGCCATGACGTCCGAGGCATTGAAGTCGGTCAACGCCTGCCGCATCAACAGCGCCGCCTGCGCCGCGCGGCAAGGGTGATCCTCGACCGGAAGCGGCGCGTTCCAGAAGGCCATCACCGCATCGCCGATGAATTTGTCGATGGTGCCGCGCTCCAACAGGATCTGATCTCCGATCTGTGAAAACAACTGGTTCAGCAGGGTGACAAGATCTGTGGCCGACACCGACTCGGACAGTGGGGTAAACCCCCGGATATCGGAAAACATGACCGTGATTTCCTGTGTTTCGCCGCCCAATTGCAGCTGATGGCCCGTCCCCTCCATCTCATCCAGGATTTCGGGCGCGACATAATGCGAAAAGATCTGCCGGATCACCCGCTTTTCCCGCTCGGTCGAAATGAACAGATATCCTGCGAGAAGGCCGAAATTGGCCATGCCTCCCGCTAGCGGAAAGGTGACATCGAACAGAACCAGCTGGTTCTGAAACGCCAGCCAACTGATGGCAAGAACAACCGCTGCCGAGGCGCCGCCCGCCACGAACGAGGCCACCGCGCCGAACCGGGCCATGACAGCCGTGACCACGACGCCCAGAGTGACAAAAGACAACAGCTCAAGGGCGGCGGTTACATCCGACCGGCTTAGCATTTCCCCGGTCAGGATCTGTTCCAGGATTTGCGCGTGGATCGTCACGCCCGGAACCGATTCACCCAACGCCGTCTGGTGCATGTCGAACAGCCCTGCGGCCGAGGTGCCGACCAGAATGATCCGGCCCTCGATTTCGGCGCGTATGGCGGGATCGTCCTGCATCTGCATGATGTCGTCGGCCGACAGGTACAGATCCGGGTTGTCGCGCCTGTACCGAACCCAGATTTCACCGTTTTCCGTGGTCGGCAGCCGAAACTCTCCGATCTCGACCGCCAGCATGATGCCGGCTTCGTCCGGCGTACCCTCGGCAATGACGATGGATTCGTCCAGCGCGACCCTGAGGGCTTCGATGCCCAGCCCCGGCAGCGCCCCGTCCGGGCCACCCCAAAGGACGGGAACGCGGCGTATGATGCCCATGCCGCCCAGAGGCGAAACATTGACCCCGCCGATGCCCGCCGCGCTGCGATCCAGCGGCGGGGCAGGGGGCGTCCAATGCGGGACCGAGACCAACCCCGCAGTTGGCGTTTCCCCGATTTCGATGATCCCGGCGTGGGGCGTGACGGCCCGTCCGTCACCGGATTGCCGGGCGGCTGCCCCCAGAACAACTGGCCAATTTGCGATTTCCAGCGCGAACAGCACGTCATTGTCCAGTTTCGAGGCGTGGTGGTCCACCGACACCACACCAGCAAGCGCCGGATCATTCAGCAGCCGCGCGGGTGAGAATCTGTCGGGTTCTATGAACAACATGTCAAAGGCGATCGAGGCGGCGCCGTATTCGCCCAGGTTCCTGACCATCTGCGCCAGCAGGGTTCTGGGCCAGGGCCATTGCCCCCAGTTGGCCAGCGACTGTTCGTCGATATCCACCACGCGCACCGGAAGGTCGGGGTTGTATTCGCGCGGTGAAATGCGCTGCAACAGATCAAAATAGATCAGCCGGGTCATCCGCACCGGGTAAGGGTCAAGGACCCTTATGAAGCACCCGAACAGGATCAGTCCAAGCCCTACAAGCTGAAAGGCTCGTCGTCGCCCCGTTCTTTCCCTGGGCTTTCCGGTCACGTTAGCCTCCGAATGCCGTGGTCAGCCCTGAACGTGCGGGCGTTGTCACGACATCGCCTGAACTGGTGTCATCTAGCGGGGCCTGCATGTCTTTAGCCGCCGCTGTTACCGCCATTCCCGTCAGCTCCTCCGCCGCCGGGGGTGCCCCCGAATCCTCCGGTGCCGCCACCGATTGTGCCGCCGCTTCCCGGACCGCCACCGCCCGAGCCGCCACCGATCGAGCCGCCGCGCCCATCCCCGCTGCCGCTGCTGGCTCCGATATTGCCGCCAGTGCCGTTGTCACTGCCGGTGCCGCTGCCAATGTTGCCGCCATTGCCCTGACCGACGCTTTGCCCCGAAGGGGGGGCGCTGCGCGGTTCTGGTGCTGCGGCGCTCTGGACGCTGCCTGATTCAGGATCAGGGCGGGTGTCACGCGCCTCTGACCGTTGTGGCAGAGGCGGGGACTCCGTCCCGCAGCCTCTGAAATCGACTTGCAGAGGCACCAGCAACTGTTCCTGCGACTGAACAAACGGGAACCCGTTTTTCAGCGCCTCGTCATAGCTTTCCTGATCGATAGGGCGTCCTACATTGCCAGCTTGCGTCGTTGCCAGCAGGCTGCACTGGCGCGCGGCTTCGCGGCAATTGCCGCTTTGGCCGCACATTTCTACCCGACCTTGCAGAACCAGCATGGCGCTTTGCGTGCCGGGTACGACCCAAAGGTCAAAAGTTGTGCCCCGCACGGCCATGGTTGCGGTCGGCGTGTTGATGGAATAGGCGCGCTTTTTGCTTTTTCCGGAAATAAACCGGAAGCTGCCGCCCAATGCCTGAACCGCGAAACTCTTGGCCTTTCGATTGCCGCGCAGCATCGTGACGTCCAGCATCATCCGCGCGTTCGGGCCGATGGCGATTTTGGTTTCGTCAACGAAGACAAGTTGAACCACACCGCTGCGGTCGGTTGATATGGAGTCGCCCGAGGCAACCTCCATACCGGTCCGCAACGGCTGGGTTTTCCCTGCGCGCGTGATTTGTGCGCCTTGTTTGACGCCGATGACTTTCCCGATTTCAGCTAAAACCTGCGATGGCAGTACCAAAACACAGCAAACAACAAGTAACGATCTCAACCAGAACAAAACCAGCTTCCTTCCCCCACAGGTGGTCTCGGGCGTATTACGCCCGTGCTCGGTTTTGCCTCAAAAATTCAATTACATGAATTTGAAATTATTAAATCCATACAAATATGCCTTAAAACCTGCGTATCTGGCAAGTTTTCTGTGCGAGATGAGTCGATAACCGATTGAACGGGTGTCGGCTGGCTTACCGACCTTCCCGAATCCAGCGCGCGGCTTTTTCCGCGATCATCAGGGTCGGAGCGTTGGTGTTGCCGCTGGTGATCTCGGGCATGATGCTGGCATCGACCACACGCAGACCCTTGATGCCCTTGACCCTCAGATAGGGATCGACCACCGCGGTCGGATCATCCACGCGCCCCATCTTTGCAGTGCCGACAGGGTGGAAGATGGTGCTGGCGATGTCGCCCGCCAGCTTGGCCAGTTCCTTATCTGTCTGGAACTGAACGCCCGGCTTCCATTCCTGCGGGTTGTATTTTTGCATCGCCGGTTTGGACATGATTTCGCGCACCTGGCGCAGGCTGTCGGCGGCGATCTGGCGGTCGTCGTCCGTGTCCAGATAGTTCGGCGCGATCATCGGCGCGTCGGTGTACTGGTTCGATCGGATGCGTACATGGCCACGGCTGGTCGGGTTCAGATTGCAGACGCTGACGGTGATGGCGGGGAACTCGTGCAGGTCTTCACCGAATGCCTCAAGGCTCAGCGGCTGGACGTGGTACTCCAGGTTTGCATGGGCACGGCTTGGATCGGATCGGGTGAAGGCCCCCAACTGGCTGGGCGACATGCTCATCGGGCCAGAGCGTTGCAGCGCGTATTGCAGGCCGATCCTGGCCTTGCCCAAAAGGCTGTTGGCCAGCGTGTTCAGGGTCTTGGTCCCGTCCACCTTGAATACCGCGCGGATTTGCAGGTGGTCTTGCAGATTTTCCCCAACGGCGGGTGCGTCCAGCACCACGTCGATACCGTGGGATTTCAGAAACGCGCCGTTGCCGATGCCCGACAATTGCAGGATCTGGGGCGAGTTAATCGCGCCGGCGGACAGAATGACCTCGGCCGAGGCGTTCACGGTCACCGGTTGCCCCGCACGGCGCACAACTGCGCCGGAACATCGGGTCGCGCCATCAGGGGTGGTGTCGAAGGTCAGACGCTCGACCTGTGCTTCGGTCCAGATAGTCAGGTTCTGACGCTCTTTTGCCGGGCGCAGGAAGCCTTTCGAGGTGCTCCAGCGCCAACCCGATTTCTGGTTCACGTCGAAATAGCCAACCCCGGCATTGTCGCCCGCGTTGAAGTCGTCGGTGGATTCGATTCCGGCCTCTCTGGCAGCCTCGGCAAAGGAATCCAGCACGTCCCAGCGCAGGCGCTGTTTTTCCACGCGCCATTCGCCGCCATGCCCATGCAGGTCCGAGAACCGGCCGTTGTCGCCGGTTTCCGGATCGGCGCCATTGTCCAGCTTGTAATGGTTTTCATGCGCCTTGAAGTCCGGGACCGAGTTGTCCCAGCTCCAGTCCTCTTCACCGCTCAGTCTGGCCCAGTTGTCATAATCCCGCGCCTGACCGCGCATGTAGATCATGCCGTTGATTGAGGAACAGCCGCCCAGTGTCTTGCCGCGCGGATAGCGCAGGGTACGGCCGTTCAGACCCTTGTCGGGCTCGGTCTGATACAGCCAATCGGTGCGCGGGTTGCCGATGCAGTACAGATACCCGACAGGGATGTGAATCCACGGGTAGGTGTCCTTTTTACCGGCTTCCAGCAGCAGCACCCGTTTGGACGGATCCTTGCTGAGGCGATTGGCCAGCAGGCAGCCTGCGGTGCCGGCCCCTATGACGATGTAGTCAAACGTTTCAACAGACATGGTCAGGCTCCGGGGTCAGTAAGTTGCGGGCAAAGGGGGCGCAATCAAGGGGCCCTCCGACCGGCGCTGCAGGATACCGAGCCATGTATCTTTGGCAACGCTCTTGCTGCGTGCGTCGCAGGTTTTCTGCTTGGTGATCGGGCTTTTCAGATCTTCGCCGTTTTCATTTTTTCCCTGAGCTGGAATTTCTGGATTTTCCCGGTTGATGTCTTGGGCAGGTCCGTAAACACCACGGCCTTGGGCACCTTGAAACCGGCCAGATGTTCCCGGCAGAACGTCATGATTTCATCGCCCTCTGCGTGGTGGTCCGGTCGCAATTCGACAAAGGCACAGGGCACCTCGCCCCATTTGGGGTCGGGCTTGGCCACGACGGCGGCGGCCAGAACGGCGGGGTGACGGTAAAGAACCGCCTCGACCTCAACTGACGAGATGTTTTCGCCGCCCGAGATGATGACGTCCTTCAGCCGGTCCCGGATCTGCATGTAGCTGTCTGGATTGACCACAGCGGCGTCTCCGGACCAGAAACGCCCGTTGTCGAAAGCCTCGGCTGTGGCGTCGGGGTCCTTGTAATAGCCCTTCATGACCGTATTGCCGCGAATGGCGATCTCGCCCTGAGTTTCGCCATCCCTCGGGACGGTTTCCCCGCTGTCGCGGTCAATGACCGAAACGGAATCGACCATTGGAAAAGCAATGCCCTGTTGCGCTTGCAGACGCGCCTGCTCCGCCGGGCTTTCGGCGTCCCACGCCTCTTGCCACAGGCACTGAGAGATGTGGCCGTAGGTTTCCGTCAGGCCATAGACCTGCATGACATCCAGCCCCATTGCCTTTGTTTTCTCAAGCACCGAAGGCGGTGGCGGTGCGCCAGCGGTCATCACTTTGATCGCCGGGTCGAAAGGGGCGCTTTCGCGGCTGTCCAGTTCGGCCAGCATCTGCAGCACAATTGGTGCCGCACCCAAATGGGTCACGCCATGTTCGTGGATTGCAGTCATGATCTTGTCCGCGGCGGGTACGCGGGTGAACACCATGGTGCCGCCCTGCAGCGCCATCACCCACGGGTGCCCCCAGCCGTTGCAATGGAACATCGGCACAACGGACAGGTAAACCGGATAGCTGGGCATCTGCCATGCGGCAACGGTACCAAGTGCCATCAGGTAAGCGCCGCGGTGGTGATACACCACGCCTTTCGGGCGCCCGGACGTGCCCGATGTATAGTTCAATGCGATTGCATCCCATTCGTCGTCGGGCAGAGCCGAACCATCGTGTCCGCCTTTGTTTAGAAGTTCGGAATAGTCCTGACCGCCGAGGCTTTCTCCACCCGCCGCATTGGGGTCAGCGATTTCCACAACCGGGATCTCACGACCCAGCAGGGCAAAAGCTTTGGCTAAAAGCGGTACGAGTTCACGGTCGACAATCACCAATCTGGTGTCGGCGTGGTCCAGAATATAAGCAATCGTCTCGGGTTCCAGCCGCGTGTTCAGCGTGTTCAGAACGGCACCGGACAGGGGCACTGCGAAATGGAGTTCGAACAGCTCGGGAATGTTGGGGCAGAGCACGGAAACCGTGTCGCCCTTGGCGATGCCCATTTCAGCCAACCCCCGCGCAACGGCGTGCGAGCGCCGGACGACCTCGGCCCAATCACGCCGAAGGTCTCCGTAGATAACGGCCGTGCGGTCTCCGTGCAGCGCCGCCGCGCGGTTCAGGAATGACAACGGGGACAGCGGCACATGGTTCGCCGCTGTCTTTCCCATCGCTTCAAAGTGTTTTTGCATGGTCGACCCTCCCAAACAGACCAGCGTGAGGTGGCTCAGGTTTCTCCGAAACCCTTTGGAACCGGCAGATCCGGCAAGGTTTTCGCCCGTTTCGCCAGGCTGCGCCCGATCACGACCCGGCTGATCTCGGTTGTGCCGTCCACGATACGCAGCATCTGGCTGAGCCGCGACAGGCGGTCCAAACCATAGGGTTTGAGCAACCCCATCCCCCCAAGCACCTGTGTGCAGGTGTTGGCCGCCTTGACCGCCGCATCCGGGACAAACCGCTTGGCATGCGCAGCCATCACGGGACCTTCGGGCGTTCCAAGCGCTTTTGCCGCCGCCCGGTACAACAGGCGCGAGGCCTCCAGCTCGGTTGCCACATCGCCCAGCATCCACTGAATGCCGTCCAGGTCCAGATTCTTGCCGCCAAACATCTTTCGGTTTTTGGAATAGCTCAGCGCCGTATCCAAGGCGGCCTGCATCAATCCGCAGCAACCAGAGGCGATGGACACGCGGGCGATGTCGATCGCCATCAGCGATCCCTGTAAGCCCTGACCGATCGGCAGGATGATATTGTCCTCCGAAACCACAACGTCCTTCATGTACATCTCGGACAGGGGCAGGAAGTTGTAGCTGGGTGTCTCATAGCGCGGCCCAAAGCTCAGGCCCGGAGTATCGGCCGGGATGGCAATCATCGCCATATCCTGATGCCCGGGTTGGTCGGTCGTTTTCACGACGGTGAAATAGAAATCGGCCTCACCCGCAAGGCTGACCCAGGCTTTGGCGCCATTGATGGTCCAGGTTCCGTCCGAATTGATCACTGCGCGGCTGTACATGTTGGTGGCGTCAGAGCCCGATTGCGGTTCCGTCAACGCGAAATTCGCCAGCTTCCGGCCGGATGTCAGGTCGCGCGCCCACTGGTCCTTGAAGGCTTCGGTGCCATAGCCGCATCCGGCAAAGGTGCAGATATTGTGCATCGACAGGGCAAAAGCATAGGTCCCGTCGGCGGTTCCCAGCTCCTCGTAAACGCGGATGCCGTCGCCAAGCGAAAGCCCCTGACCGCCAAACTCCTCGGGCGCATAAAGACCCGTAAGACCCGCAGCCCCTGCCTTGTCTGACGCAGAGCGGGGCCAAACTCCTGACTGGTTCCAGGCATCAACATTCGGGGCAACCTCAGTGGCCGCATGTTCGCGCGCCACATTCAAAATTTTTTCGACATCGGCAGACAAGCGGGATCTCCCAAATTTCGGCACCTGAGTTATTTTGCCTGTCTAAGCGAGTTTTTCCTTCTAGAGTATGTGGAAAATTCTGAGTGAGGGATTGAATTTTTCAATGACAGACAGCCTGCCGACACTCAAGGGCCTCAGGGCATTCGAAGAGGCCTACTGGCATGGCAGCTTTACGCTGGCAGCCAAGGCACTGAATGTGCAGCAGCCTGCAATAAGCTATCAGATCAAACAGCTTGAGCAGGATCTGGGTGTCGTTCTTTTCGAAAAAAAACATGGTCGCCTGGTACCTACCCCGGACGCAAGTGAGCTGTATGAAACCGTGTCCCGGGCTTTTCGAAACATTAGAACGACGGCGGCCCGGATTCGGGCGAAAGACGGCGACGGGGTTTTCACTGTCGCGACCTATCCGGGAATCGGAACCTACTGGTTGTCATCGCGCCTGCCGGATCTGTCGGACCAGCTGGGCGCGCAGGTGAAGGTGATCACTCTGGTCAAAGACGCGGACTTGTTCCGGGAACCGGCGGATTGCTGGATTCTCTTTGGGCAGGGTCACTGGCCGGGATTTGAGGCCCGAAAGCTGATTGACGAGGCCGTTTGCCCCGTCGCGTCCCCCAGCCTGATCGAGCGATACCGCAAGCTGGATGGCAGCATTGATGTCTCCAACATTCCGCTGATCGAGCAGGACGATCCGGAACGGCGTTGGCTGAGTTGGGAGGCATGGCTGGATCGCTCTGAGGACGATTGGCGTTTGTCCGACAACCGCGTCGTGGTCAACGATCACGGAATGGCGCTGCATCTGGCCCTGTCCGGGGTCGGGGTCGCGCTTGGATGGGCGGGGATCATTCAGGACCTGATCGAGGGAAAGAGCCTGGTTCCGATGTCACCCCACCACGCGCGGTCGGATTTCGGATATTGGGTTCTTGGCCGGGAAGGCTTTTGGGAAACGACACAAGGGCGGTTGGTCATGGGCCTTCTGAAAAACTGACGGTGCGTTTTGCGAATCTGAAGCCCGATCCGGGGCTATGCCGTTGAAATCGGCTGGCCGGACACTGCCTGGATTCGGTGCAAAACAGCTCTATTTGGAACGATTTCAAGAGGTTCCGGGATATCGAAGAAAACTGCCGATCTGTTCAGAATCGGCCTTGTATTTCCAGCGTTTGCAAGGATATACCCGTCGGCGGAGACGTGGCCGAGTGGTCGAAGGCGCTCCCCTGCTAAGGGAGTAGGCGGGAAACCGTCTCGAGGGTTCGAATCCCTTCGTCTCCGCCATCTACCATTATTGTAGATTGAGCGAAAACAAAGGCTTGCCTTGTAAGCCGCTGGCTGGCCCATGTCCGGGCTTTGGACTATTGGGGCGCGATCAGAGTGCGATTTGCGGGCAGAGCTGGTTCTGTGGTCAGATATGCATTTCCAGCCGCACCTCGGGAAAAGCCTGAAGCACGGTTTCAAAGCCAGTCTGCGGCAGAGCGCACAAAGCCGTCGACAACCCGTCGGCAATGGCTGCGCTGGGGGCTGAGACCGAGACGACATGCGCCGGGCGCACATCGCTCGCAGGATTCAGGATATGTCCCTGATCACCATTCAGCATGAAGCTGCGCGCGTCCGACGTGGCGACGGCTCGGTCCCGCAGTTCTATGGATTTGTGAACCCGACCTCCGGGTCCGGCCAGCCCGACCTGCCAGGGTTGCCCGTCTGCGCGTTGGCCCAGGGCCGAGATTTCCCCCATGTTCACCAGCACGTCCCGCAAACCATGTGCAGTCAAAAGCGCGCTGATACGGTCGGTGATGGCGCCCTGTGCGATGCCGTTCAGGGTCAGTGCCGAAATTCCGGGCTGGGGCAGGCGGATCATGTCCGGCTGAATGGTCACGCGGGACCATCCGACCGAGCGTCGGGCCGCGTCGATCTTCTCGGGGCTCTTACCGGTTGCCAGCGCGGACCAGAGCGGTTGCACAGTGGGGTCGAACGCGCCGTCCGTCGCCTCGTGCAGTGCCGTGCACAGGCTGAGAACGTTCAGCAGTTCCGGCGCGGGGCCCGACAGATGGCCGTCGCGGTTCAGGCGGCTGAGTTCGGATTGGGGGCGGTACAGGCTGAAGATGTTTTCCAGGCGGGCCATCTCGGCCTCGACGGCGGCGATGATCGGCGCGGCTTGGGCATCGGTCAGCCCCTCCAACCGCAAGCTGGCCTCGGCCCCCAGTGCAACCCCACGCCAATGGGCTGCCGATGCGGGTTTCGCAACGGCGGGGAAGGCTGCGCAGGCAGCGGATATGGTCAGGAACCGGCGGCGGGAGAGGGGGGTCATGAGGGGGTCTCCAGTTTCAGGTCCAGATCGACGGGGCCGAGAACCTGCGCAGCGGGAATGTCGGACAGCGGCATCTGTGCGCCACCATATTGGGTGATAAAGACATCAGCAGCGGCGGGATCGGCAAAGGGGACAACCTCGGGTGCGCCCATGCCTCCTGCAACGTTGGCCCCCACGACAAAGCTGGCATCATCCGCCGCGATCCAGTTGGAAATGCCCGGCTGCCGCCAGTTTTGGGCAACCCCCATGTCACTGACGTAAACAGCGGTGATTTCGGCATCGCGTTCGGGGCTTTTCAGATAGGCCACCATGTCGCGTACCTGGGCAAAGAACAGCGGTGCGGGATATCCTTCCAGATGAATCTGCCCCTTTGGCCCGCCATGTTCGGCGATGTTCATCTGGCAGAAATAGCTGAGTGCATCCGGGGTCAGATCAACCGGGTCTGGGGCTTCGGCAACCTCTTCCTTGCACGCGGTCAAAGCGACTAGGGCGATCAGGGCAAGACGTTTCATGGCTCGACCCTCCGGAATGCGAGGCGGGCGAGGGCAAAGCCCAGCACCGGCCAGATCAGCAGCGAGGCGGGCGCGGCCCAGACGGGCAGGGCCTGTGCGGCTCCGGTCATGCCCGAGGCCATAGCGACGCCTTCGGTTGCGGCGATGTTCCACAGACGGAATGCGTCGGCCGGGTTGGCTACCATCACCCACGGAAAGACGGATTGGGTGAAGGTGCCGCCCTTGTCCATGACGACGGCTCCCAACAAGCCCAGATCATAAAGGACGACAAAAACCAGCCAGAGCCCGGCCGACAGACCTGCTGCTGCCGTGGCTCCCCTTGCCAGGGCGGACAGCAGGTAACCCAGCGCCAGAAACACGGCGCCCAGCAGGATGGATGTGAGGATGAGGCGGGCCAGCGCCATCAGGCTTTCCGGCCCCGCGCCGCCAAAGAAGGCCGCCACCGCTCCTGCGGTGCCGAAGCCGACGGTCATGGCAAAGGCCAAAGCGGCGAGGTGGGCGGTGAATTTGCCCAACAGGATTTCTCCGCGCCCTGCCGGGTAGGACAGCAGCAGCGACAGGCTGCCCCGATCCACGTCGCCTGCGATAGCGTCGAACGAGATCATCAGCGCCAAAAGGGGCGCAAGGTAGACTGACAGCGTGGTCATCGAGGCCACCGAGACGGTCAGCATGTCGACCCCCAGCGTGCCGGTGGGGGCGCTGCCTGCAAAGGTCAGCGCCAGCGCGAACAGCACCATGATCAGCGTGGCGACCAGCAGCCAGCGGTTGCGGCGCAGGATCAGCATTTCGGTGCGGGTAATGGCGAGGAAGCGGGTCATTGCATTTCCTCCTGTGCATAGTGGCGATAGAGGTCTTCCAGCTTGGGCGGGGTCATCTCGACATCCGCCACGGCCTCGCCCAATCCGGCGATGCGGCGCAGGGCCTCCATCTTGTCATCGGGGGAGCAGAGTAGTTCCACCGACGCCCCGTTGATCCGGTTGCCGCCCAGTTCGGCGGCCAGCGCATCGGGGTTGGCACTGGCTCGTACGCGCAGGCGGATCGGCAGACCGGCCAGAGCAGACAGATTGCTCAGCGTGTCGTCGGCGACCATCCGGCCTTTGCGCATGATGGCGATGCGGTCGGTGCGGGCCTCGACCTCGGTCAGGGCGTGCGAGGCGATCAGGACGGCGGTGCCCTGAGCGGCCAGTTCGTCGATGATGGCATAGAGATCCTGCCGGGAAATCGGGTCCAAGCCAGAGGTTGGTTCATCCAGCAGGGCAACTTTGGGTTGGCCCAGCAGCACCTGCGCCAGACCCAGACGTTGCCGCATCCCTTTGGAATAGGCTCCGATCCGGCGGTCCAGTGCATCGCTCAGGCCAACACGGTCCAGCAGGCCGGGCACGTCGGCCCTGGTCCCGGACAGCTTTGCGAACAGGGTCAGTTGCTCGCGGCCGGTCAGCGCGGGATGAAACGACACCGCTTCGGGCAGATAGGCCGTGTCCCGCCGCGCCTGTGCGCTGCCGGGGGTGGTGTTGCCGATCCGGATGGCTCCGCCATTGATCGGCGTCAGGCCGAGGATGGATTTGATCAGGGTCGACTTGCCCGCGCCGTTATGGCCCAGCAGCGCCACGCGCTGGCCGGGGGCAAGAGACAGGGTGATATCGTCAAGAACGCGGATCTTTCCACGGTCCTTGTTGACATGGTCGATAGTCAGGGCCTTATCCGTCATGAGGCACCTTTTTCATAGCTGGGGGTTCAGGGGCTTGCATCAATGGGTTGCTGTCCATTACACCGCCCGGCAGCAGCGCCGGGAAGGCCGATTGCGACCAGCGCACCAGTTGCACGGCTGGCGAGCCGAGCAACAATTTGGCTGAGGGTTGGGTCCACAGCACATGGTCCATCGAGTCATTGGGGCGATAGGGGGCGTCGGCGATACCGTTGCCATCCACATCATAAGCGGCAAAATCGGACCAATAATTGCCGCGCCCGTCTTCAGACCACTCGACCCATTTGGTCGAGACATATTTCACCTGTGTCCGGTTCCCGATGAAAGAGTTTCCAACGATCCGGTTGCGCTCGGAGCCCGCAGTAAAGTGGATGCCTATGCCGCAACCCTGGAACCAGTTGTCGGTGAATTCGTTCTTGTTCGAATTATACAGGAAGGTGCATTTTTCCTTGGCACCTTTCACCACGTTGCCGGTGATGGTGCTCTTGTTGGCGTAGTTCAGCATCACGCCATGTTCGCGGTCGTCAATCGAGACGTTATTGGCCACGGTCACATTGGTCGTGAACATCACCGCATAGCCCAGATCATTGCCGATCGAGACATTGTCGCTGACGACCGAGTCGTCGGCATACATGTAATGCACGGCGAAACGCAGATCGCGAAACAGGTTGTTGGTGAAGGTGTTTTTCTTGGACGAGTTCACAAATATCCCGTCGCGCCCGTACTTGATGTCATTGCCATCAACCACCGCACCCGGCGCGTTCCAGACATAGATGCCATTTCCGCGGTCGTTCATCCGCTGGTCCTGTCGCCCTTCGATCCGGTTGCCGCGTACGATGCTGTCCTTGGCACCATGAATGTCGACACCGTAGAGATTGCCCAACAGCACGTTGTTCTCGACCACGGGGGCCTTGGCCGTTTTGGTCAACTGGATACCGCTGTCGATCCCGTCATGGTCCGAGCCTGAGCCGATCACCGTCAACCCGCGCACGGTCACGCCCGGCCCGGTTACAGTGATGACGCTGCCAACACCTTGTCCGTCAATGGTGGCCTGTCCCTGCCCGTCGATGGTGACGGGCCGGTCCAGAACCAGTGTTTCGGTGTAGATACCGGGGCTCAGGCGGAGGGTGTCTCCATCCGCCGCCTGCGCCAGTGTTTCAGTGATGGCCCCCGCCCGGTTGGGCACGTCCCAGTCCGCCGCCCAAAGGGGCGAGCCAAGCAGGAGCGGTATGAGCAGGGGCCAGCGCATGGTTTAGGCTCCTGCCGGCTCGACCAGCATCCGGCCACGCATTTCCATGTGCAGCGCGTGGCAGAACCACTGGCAATAGAACCAGTGCACGCCCGGACGGTCGGCGGTGAAGGTGACCGAGGCGGTTGCCAGCGGCCCAATCTCCATCGCGATGCCGTAGTTGCCCAGGCAGAAGCCGTGTGTCACGTCATCCACGTCGTCGAGGTTGGTGATGTAGACCGTCACCTCGTCGCCCTGTTTGACCGTGAACTTCTCAAGGCTGAAGGTCGGCGCCTGCGAGGTCATGTAGACGCGCACCTTGTTGCCATCGCGGATGGGCTCTTCGGCGCCTTCTTCCAGATCGATGCCATCGGCTTCGGCCTGTTTGCGGGCGTCTTCCCATGTGACGTCGTTGCGGTCCCAGACATTGACCGGGTTGACGATGTCACGGCGGACGATGATCGAGTCATGCGGCTCGGCAAAGGTCGGGCCATCGTGAACCACCTTCATCTCGTCGGTCGAGATGTCGATCAGCTGCTCGTTCTCGGGCTTCAGCGGGCCGACGTTCAGGAAACGGTCTTTCGAGAACTTGTTCATCGAAATCAGCCATTTACCGTCAGCGTCTTTGGTCTCACCCATCGAGGTCGAGTTGTGGCCCGGCTGATAATGCACGTCGACCTTCGAGATGATCGGATCGACGTCTTCGCCGTTATAGGCCTTGATCGCCTTGTCGATGTTCCACTTCACGACCTGGCTGTCCAGGAACAGCGTGGTGAACGCGTTGCCCTGACCGTCATAGGCGGTGTGAAGCGGGCCAAGACCCAGCTGCGGCTCACCCACGATGCACGACCGCGGATCGGCATCGCTTTCGAACAGGGCGTCCAGTTTGGTGACGTCCATGATCGAGACGGTGGGCGACAGCTTGCCGTTGATGCAGACGTGCTTGCCGTCCGGCGCGGTGTTGATGCCGTGCGGCGAGTTCGGGATCGGGATGTAGCGGGTGTATTTCTTGTTCTGACCCTTACGGCCGTCCAGAACCTTGACGCCCTTCAGCTCCTGATAGTCGCCGGCTTCGATACCCTTTTCGATCTCGGCCAGGTTGAAGACAACGACGTGGTCCAGCTCGTTCTCGGTCATCTCGGCCAGGTTCATACCCATTTCCGAGTTGTACGAGGTCGAGTAGGCGTATTTGCCCTGATAGTCGCAGTCGGTGTTGTCGAGGTTGCCCGACACGATGACCTGCCATGCCACTTCCATCGTGTCACCGTCCAGCGCGGTGAAGATGTTCACGTATTGCGACGGATCGTCCAGCACTGTGCCGTCATTGACCAGCGGTGTTTCATCTTCGCCGTTGGCAAAGACATAGCCGGTGCGCGGGAATTTCTGCGGACGCAGACCGTGGATCGCCTTGGCGTTCGGGATCTCGGTGATCTTGTCGCATTTCATCACGTCGCAGCGCACACGAGCGACGCGGGTGTTGGCCTTGTCGTTCATGAACAGGTAACGGCCGTCATAGGTGCCGTCGGTGAACGACATGTGCGGGTGGTGCAGGTCGCCGTTGTCATAGGTTTTCATGCCGCGCTTAGCCAGGAACTCTTTGGTTTCCGGCAGCAGGCCGTCGGACATGATCTTCAGCGACTCGTTGGTCTGACCCCAGCCGGTGGCCGAGCAACGGTTGAATACCGGCACGCGCATCAGTTCGCGCATGGACGGGAAGCCCAGGATGCGCAGTTCGCCAGTCTGACCCGAAGACCAGAAGCCGTAATATTCATCCAGCTCGCCGGGTTCGAGATTGTACTTGGCCGCAGCGCTGGCTTCGCGTGCGGTCATCAGGGTCGAACCCAGACCGGTCCCGGCCAGCACAGCACCGGTGGCGGTGGCCCCCAGCATCCCGCGGCGGGTGATGTTCAGTTTGTTTTCGTTTTCCGACATGATCGTTCCTCCTTTTTAGGAAACGGATTGCGGTTTGGCGTTCGGATGGTTCGCCGGTGGTTGTCCGAGGGGGGTCTTAGGGCTGACCGACCCTGTCTTGGCCCGCCGTTTAAGCTGGCGGATAACGACGGGACATTTGTCCTCGGACTGGTAGAGCACCTGACAATGCAGGCAGGTGACGCACTCGTTCGGGTTGATCTCACCGGTGGGGTGGATGGCCTGAACGGGGCATTCGTTGGCGCAGGTCTGACAGGGGGTGCCGCAATCCTTGTAGCGGCGCAGCCAGTCGAACATGCGGATACGGGCAGGGATCGCCAGCGCTCCGCCCAGCGGGCAGAGATAGCGGCAGTAGAACCGTTCAATGAACAGCCCAATCCCCAGCAGGAGAAGCGCAAAGACCACAAACGGCCAGTCGCGCATGAATTTCAGGATGATCGCGGTCTTGAACGGCTCGATCTCGGCATATTTTTCGGCCAGCGGGATCGAGACGAAGCTGATACCGAAGAGCACGAGGAAGATCATGTATTTTGCAGGCCAAAGCCGTTCGTTCAGTCCCCAGGGCAGGGTCCATTGTGGAACGCGGCAGGCCCGCGCGATCTTGTTGGTCAGTTCCTGCAGCGCGCCGAACGGGCACAGCCAGCCGCAATAGGCCCCACGTCCCCAGAACAGCAGGGCGGCAGCGACTGCAAACCATTGGATAAAGACCAGCGGATCCAGCAGGAAAGCGTCCCAGCTGAACCCAGTGCGCAGGCTGCCTGCCAGCGCCATCAGGTTCACCACGCTCAGCTGTGCGTTGGCGTACCAGCCGATGAAGAACAAGGTCATCGTCAGGTAGCCGATGCGGAACCAGTAGAAGACGCGGGCATTCATCGTGGCGTGGAACTGGAAGAAGAATGTGGCGGTCAGCACCAGCAGCATGACGCCCAGAACGCCGATCTCGACCGTGCGGTCCTTCCAAATGCGCTGCCAAAGGGCAGCCTTGGCGGCGGCTTCTCCGGTGGCATCGTCGACGACCGCGGGGGCCGCGGCCGGCAGAAGGTACTGTTCCGGCAGCTTATAGCCCAGATCGAAGGTCAGAAAAGTCTTCTCGACCGCGCCCACGGCCCGCTGCACCAGCAGTTGCAGGCGGAAGGGTTCGGCCGGGTCGAACTCGGCATCAGCGGGGATTTTGAAGATATCCAGTTCGGTAAAGCTGGGCGCGTCAGGGGCTGCGACCTGACCCAGACGGCGTTGTTGCTTATCAAAGAACCGGACCGAACTGTCGCCCTGAATCAGCTGGATACGGTCGAAAATACCGCCCCGGACATAGCCCGAGCCCTTGAAACTGTAGGTCCCGCGACCCAACACCAGAATGGCCTGTTCGCCTTCGTCCAGCCACTTGGTCAGGTTATTGTATTCGGCCTCACCCAGCAGGGATTTCCCGATCGACGGCACCGAGACCAGCGCCACGTGCATGTCGATGAAAGTGTCATCCGGTTCACCCCGTTCAGGGCGTTTGATGGCGCGCTGATCACCGGTGGCCTCGAACGCGGCGTTGACCTGGCCGATATCCAGCGTCAGACGCCGCACCGAGCCGTCGCCCGAAAGCGTCGTCCAATCATAGGTCGCATCCTGCGCCATATCGACTTCGCGTTTCGGCCCGTCAGCCTGCAGCGGAGACAGCCCGCCCAGACCCAGTGCGCGGGCGACCTTGATACCGCCGCGCACAAGGCTGTCGTCGATCACCATGATCGTGACCGTCGCGCCCGAGATGATGTCGAGGTCATGCCCTTCACCGCCCGTTGCGGCCTCGTGCTTGAGGTCGAGGCCGGTGTAACCTTCGGTCAGTTCGACCATGCGGGAATTGGGGATGCCGATCAGAACGATGGGTTCCGAGTGCTTGACCAGCTTCACCCCGGTCAGCACCGCATCGCCGTCGATGGCGGCCACCACGTGGATGGGTTTGCCGGAATAGCCGGTTGTGCCCACGAAATCGGATGTCAGGAAAGCCCAGGCGACAGTTTCCCCGCCCTTCAGCACGGGGGCGACGGGCACGTCATCGCGCACCGGGCCAAAGGCATCGGCACCGGGGGCCAGATCGGCGGGCTCAATGTCAGGCAGGAAGCTGGCGAGGCTGTCGGCATGGGCGCTGATCGCCATCAGGCAGGACAGGGTAAAGGCCAGCAGGATATGGATTGCGCGACTTACGACCACGGCGCACCTCCGATGACTTGGGTGGACGCCATGGACGCGCGCAGGGCGCGTTCAGTTATTTCTTGGGTCGCGCGCGGGGGGCCTCGGGTTTCGGGCCACAGGCGTTTTACGCTGGTGACATTGACCAGATCGCGATTTTCGCAATATGCGGCGTGAACAAGACCGTCCCGTTGCAGAACGGGCAGATCCGGTACCGGGGCTGCCGAGGTGACGGCGCACAAGGCGCAGTCGGCGCATTTCGGACAGGGCGCGGTTGGGTCCGTGGTGTCCTCTTCGAGGTCCACCTGAACCCAGACCGCCCCTGCCTCCGAGCAGATCTCCACCCACATGCTTTCCCCGGGACTCGCCAGCGCCGGGCCAAGCAGCTGCAACAGCAGAAGGAAGATGCCCGCCAAAGCACAAGCCGCGCGGGACGCGCAAACAGCTGACATGTGCAGAGGGTTGAGGGCGGGCATGGAGAATCCAACTCGGCAATCTTTCCTGAGTCGTAAGGGATTCTCTCGCGGCCATACTTGACTTCGGTTAGGCGCCGGAGATTTAGCTTTGGTCGTCCGCCTCATCCATCAGGCCACGCACCCAGCGCCCGGCTAGCCAGGATGCGGGTACCCCCAAGGGGATCGACCACAGGATTGCGGTGACCGGCTCGATTATGCCGAAGCCGACGCTGTTGGCGATCAGACCTGCCAGAAACAGGTTGATGGCCACGGTCAGCGCCGTGGCCGGATAGAGCAGAATGGCCAGTTTCCAGACCGGCCATTTGCCTTCAGTGGCTGGTGCCTTCCGAGAAGGTGATCTTGTTCCAGACATTGTATTTCCCTGAAGGTTTGCGCATCGGCAGGCGGCGAACCTCTTCCAGCGTCTGCGCATCATAGACGATCACAGCGCCGTCATCTTCCCAGATCGAGACCAGCGCGTGGCTGCCGTCCTTGGTGAACTCCACATGGGCCACGGTTTTGCCCGGGGCCGGACGCAGAGTCTTAACGATCTCAAGGCTGTGCTTGTCGATCACATGCATCGCGTCCTTGTTCGGGCCAAAGAACACATCGGCCCAGACATAAGGCGAATTCTCATGGCTGCGCATGAAGAAACCGGGCCCCTCGGTCTTGATCCGCTTGACGGTTTCCCAGGTTTCCATGTCGATCACCGACACCGTGCCATCAGTCAGGTGCGGCGTGGCCATCACGGTCGTGTCGCCATGCTGCCACGTGATGCCCGAACCCAGATGCGGCATCCCCGGCAGGTCCAGATCGGCCACTTTCTGCCCGATCACCAGATCGATCACCTGACCGCCATTGCCATCGCGCGAGGCCCCCATGACGTATTCATAGCTCTGGTCAAAAAAGAAATCGTCCAGATAATCCGGCGTGGTTATCTTGCGCACCGGGAACGGGTCAGGGTTCTTGAACTGCCCCTCGATGCGGAAATCATGACCCAACCCGGATTGCGGAGGGTTGGCACCGTAGAAGACCTCCCAGATCTCGGGCACGTCTTTCAGCGCCAAAACGAAGCTTTCGCGCGGCGGGGCCTGATAGACAGCCGAGACACGGCTGGGAACGCCCTTCTTGCTCTTGACCTCGACGACCTTGGCGACCGACAGGTCCTCGGTCGACAGCAGGGTCAGGCTGTTGGGCAGGTAATTCGCCACGGCCACCCATTTGCCGTCGCCCGACATGGCGATGTTGCGGCTGTTCAGACCCGCGCGTACGCGGCCCACCTGTTTCAGCGCCCAGATGTCGTATTTCTGCACCCAGCCATCGCGGGACATGATGAACACATAGCGGCCATCGGGGCTGAATTTGGGGCCTCCGTGCACGGCAAAGGGGGTCTCGAACCGGTCCAGAACCTCGAACGTGTCGCCGTCCAGAACGCTGACATGGTGATCGCCGGTCTCAACCGCCAGCGTAATGTTCATCGGGTCGCTGTCCCACACGGGCGCGTCAACCGGGCTGTAATCCTCATCCAGAGTGCGGCTGGCCATGATTTCGGCCTCACCCCATTCCGGGTTGGTTTCCAAAGGCGACTTCAGCCAGCCGGCCAGTTCCTCGATCTGCAGAGCATCCAATTCATGGGAAAAGGCGGGCATCTGCGTAGCGGTACGGCCTTCGGCAATCACTGCGGCAATACGTGGCCCACGCATACGCTTCAGCGTCTCGGGGATCAGCGCAGGGCCAACCCCGCCCAGACGGTTTTCACCGTGGCACGAGGCGCAGTGTTCGGCATAGTCGGCTGGGGCGTCGGCCCATGCTGTACCTGCCAGCAACAGCGAACAGAAGGTGCCGATTTTCAGAGTGTCAAAAGAACTGATGCGCCGGGTCATGGCTTTTACCTCGGAACGGCGTCACCTGCAGGCGCTCGCCCGCATCCTCGACGCCGATTTCTTGATTGGACAGATAGCAGGCCGGATCTTCGGCCCAAGGATCGCCGGTCAGTTGCAATGCCCGAATCCGGGTATTGCCGCCGCAGACATCCTTGAGCTGACAAGCCCCGCAGCGCCCCTTGAGCGGGCGCGGGCGGGTGCGCAACATGGCAAGCATCGGGTCATCGCTGGTCCAAAGTTCGGAGAACGGTTTGGTTTTCACATTCCCGACCGTGTAGTCGGACCAATAGGTATCGGGATGGACCCGACCCAGATTGTCGATATTGGCCACACCCAGACCGCTGGAATTCCCACCCCAGGCGGCCAGATGTTCACGCACATGGGCGGCTTTGTCGGCATCGAAACGTGCGCGGACCCAGTTCAGGAAATATCCCGCATCAGCGTCGTTGTTGCCGGTCACGATGTCCAGCGGGCGTCCGCCCGAGGCGGCCTCCCACGCGCGCTCCAGCAACAGGTCGAGGCCCTTGCGGGTGCGCAGATGTTCGGCATCCTCACCCCGGTTCTTGTCGCCGCGGCCAGCATAGACAAGGTGAGACAGATAGAACTTGTCTACGCCCTCGTCATCACACAGTTGCAGCAGGTCGGGCAGATGGTGCTGGGTGCCTTCGGTCAGGCAGAAGCGCAGGCCCACCTTGATGCCGCGTTTCTTGCATTCACGCACGCCGCGCAGGGCGTCGGCAAAGGCGCCTTCAACGCCGCGGAACCAGTCATTCGTGGCGCCGATCCCGTCCAGCGAGATGCCGACATAGTTGAACCCTACATCGGCGATCATATCGGCGGTTTCGTCGTAAATCCGGGTGCCGTTTGTGGACAGCGCCAGCATCGGTACCAGATCGCGCGCGCGCTTGGCGATATCGAAGAAATCGAACCGGTCCAGCGGTTCCCCACCCGAGAGGATCAGGGCCGGGACGCGAAACTGGCCCAGATCCTCAAGGGTTACCATGGCTTGCTCGTGACTGAGCTCACCGGGGAAGGCCACATCCGCCGAAACGGTGTAGCAATGGCGGCATTTCAGGTTGCAGCGTCGCGTCAAGTTCCAGATCACCACCGGTTTCACCGGTCCGGGGCGGCGTTTGCGCACTGGTGTCGGGGTGACGAGTTGATGCATGTATTCTGTCAGGCGGAACATGTCTCAGCCTTTCGTTTTCAGGCGCAGCCCGGTCTTTTTCAGGATGCGCGTGGAATAGAGGATATCTTTGGCCCGGCAGGCATCGCCCAGAATGGCGGTGATCTCGGCGCGTTTTTCTTCGACCTCGTCGGGGTTCGCGCCATGGACCATGGCAAACAGGTTATAGGGCCAGTCGGGCAGGGCGCGGGGGCGTTCGTAGCAGTGGGTGACAAAGGGCAGAGCGCCGATCTGAGTGCCCAGTTCGGTCACGCGGTCGTCTTGCACATCCCACACGGTCATACCGTTCGAGGTCATGCCCAGTTTGTAGTGATTGGGTGCAGCAGCGATGCGGCGGATCACACCGCTCGATTTCAGGTCGGCCAGACGAAGCAGCAACTCGTCTTCGTCCATGCCCATGTCCGAAGCCACCCGCGCGTAGGGTGCAGGCACGAGGGGCAGGCCGCCTTGCAGCGCCTCGATAATCTCTCTGTCTTTCGCGTCGATCATGCCGCCACCCGGAAGCCGATGAAAAATTCCTGCAATTTGGGAAAACAAAGAACTTCGATCCCCGTTTCCCGTTCGATCGCCTCGGCGGTGGCCTCGATCCCCTCGGGGGTTTCGGTTGCCAGAACGAACCACATGTTCAGCCGATGCGTGCGTTCATAATTATGGGCAACCTCGGCATGCGCATTGACTTTGGTCAGGACAGTTTCGAAATTCTCGGGCGGAACGGCCATTGCGCACAGGCAGAACGCACCGCCCATGGCGGCCGCGTCGAAAAACGGGCCAAAGCGGGTAATCACACGGTCGTCTTTCATGCGTGTCAGGCGGTTCAGCAGCTCGCTTTCCTCTATGCCCAGTTCTTCAGCGATTGCAGCATAGGGATGCGTGGCCAGTGGCAGATCGTCCTGCATCCGGTTCAGGATTGCGCGGTCGGTTTCATCCAGCGTCATGCGGCGGCCTCTCTGGCTTGGATAAGTGCGCCGGTCTGTTTGAAACAGCGGGTCGAGAACAGCACTTTGTGGCGCGCACCGGCCAATTCCGGTAGGGCGGTTGCACCCGAAAGGGTCTCCAACGCTTCGTTGCGCGACCGGGCGTGGATCATGGAATAGAGGCGATAGGGCCAGACATCCTCGACCGGGTTCCGCTCATAACAAAGGGTCACGCCGGGATGCGCGGCAAGGGCGGGGCCGGCGGTGCCGACCTGATCGGCGGGCATGTCCCAGACCACCATCGCATTGGCCGACCAGCCAAGCGCGCGGTGCCGAACGATCACGCCCAGACGCGAGATGATGCCCGCATCATGCAGTGCCTTGATACGCGCCGTCACGTCCGGCGTCGTTCGACCCAGTGACCGGGCCAGTTCGGTAAAAGGTTCGGTGACCAGCTGCAGGCCTGAACTGAGCGCCTGCAGCAACGGCCGATCGCCGTCTCGCATGGCCGAGCTGTCGACTTTGCGGGGCCCCGGCACGTTGCGGGTTTTGCCCGACATGCGGAACCCCAGATCGACGTTGAACGGACGGACCAGCCGCAGATCCAGCACCCGCAGCCCGGTGCGATGGCTGATCCGGGCCAACGTGTCGTTGACATGTGCGCGGTCCGGACCGGTGGCGACGAACCAAAGGTTCCAGTCATCCTCGCGCTGGTAATTGTGATTCACGCCGGGTTCCGCGTCGATCATTGCGGCGACCTCTTCCAGGCGCTCATCAGGTGCGGCTACGGCGGCCAGAGTGCTGGCGGAAACCGCGCCGGGCGCGATTGTCGCCCCTACTCGCGTGATCCTACCGGTTGCGCGCATCCGGGTCAGGCGGTCGATCACTTCGGCCTCGTCCAGGCCCAGCGCAGTGCCCAGAACCTGAAACGGGCGGTCGGTGATAGGGAAATCGCGCTGAAACTCATCCAGCAGGCGGCGGTCGATCGGGTCGGTGATATGATCCATCGGTCACAGCCCTGTTCTGTGCGCACGCGCGGTGAAGAAGATGCCCGAGGGGCTGTCCGCATCGATCTCGCGCAGTTTTTCAAAGGTCTGTGTGTCGTAAACCATGACCTTGTTGGCATCGCGCACGCTGAGCCAGACCTCATGCCCGCGCGGGGTGAACTCCATGTGCAGCACCGCCGGACCCGGTTTGAACTCGTGGATGATCTCTTTGCTGACGCTATCGATAACCTGAATCGTGTCGTTCAGCGGGTGGGCGAAATTCACCCAGACCTGACGCCCATCGGGGCGCGCCATGGCAAAGACCGGCTGGCCATGCGTCTTGGTGCGCCCGGTTTCGGTCAGGGTGTCAGAGTCGATCCACAGAACTTCGTGATGGCCCACGGCGGGCAGAACAAACTCGCGCCCGGTCAGCGCCCAGCCTTCCAGATGGGGCATCTTGTAGACCGGCATTTCCTCTTGCCCGCGCCCATAGTCGGGCAGCACGCGGATGGGTTCGGGAGTATCGGCCCAGAGGTCCAGCGCGGTCAGACCGTCCTCACCGAACAAACCGGTAATATAGGTGCGGCCATTGGCGGTGATCAGCGCGTCATAGGGGTTCTTGCCCATGTCGGGGATCTTGGTGATCGCGGGGTCGCCTTTGGCGAAATCGGCAATCCAGGTCTCGCCCGTGTCCCACATGGTGAACACGAAGCGACGGCCGGGTGCATCGACCAGACCGATGGTTTTGCTGTCGGTGGGGATGTCGGCCACCATCTCAAGCGTGTCGGCATCAAAGACACGTACGCCGCCGGGTTCATAGTTCGACACGGCGACCAGTTTGCCATCGTCCGAGATCGCGCCGCCGATGGCATTGCCCGCCTGTACGACGCGGTTCACGATCTGGCGGGTGACGATATCGACCTTGGTCAGGCCACCGTCACGCCCAAACACATAGGCAAAGCGTTCATCGGGCGAGTAGACCAGCGAGGCATGGGACAGATCGCCCAGCCCCTCAATCCGCGCCAGCGCGGCCCGGTCGGATTGGTCGACCAACAGAACCGACCCCTTGGCGCGTTCAATCACCAGGCCCAGGTCTCCGGTTGCGGTCGGTTCGGCATGTGCCGTTGTCATCATCAGTGCGGCTGCAAGGCCGAGGACGAGATGTTTCATTGTGCCTCCTGTTCCAGCAGGTAACGGGCGATCCATTCGGCCTCTTCTTCGCTGATCAGAGGCCGCCATGGGGGCATCGCAGTGTCGGGAATGCCATCGAGGATGACGCCGGTCAGAACGTCGGGGTCATAGTGTTCCAGCGTCTCGGACCGCAGATCGGGACCAAGGCCGCCTTTCAGCGACAGCCCGTGGCATGAACCGCAATCCTGATGGACAAGTCGTTTCAACGCATTGGGATCTAGCGCATCGGCGGCAAAGGCGGATGTCGCCAGAACCACGGCGGTTGTCAGCACGGCGTGCGCCGTCCAGCCCGGACGTTGGGCCGGGCGATGCCCCGTATTCTTTTGACCGAGCCTAGCCATGAGCCTGTTCCAGCAGGTCCGCCAGCGGCCGTTCTGCATAAAGTGACACCACCTTGCCGATGATGAACAAGGTCGGCGCTTTCAGCTCTGCCTTGCGCACATCCGCCGCCAGCTGATCAAGGCGGGAGACCAGTCGGCTCTCTTCGGGCGTGGTGGCTTTGCCCACGGCCAGAACGGGGGTCGAACCGGGCAGGTTCTCGGTCATCAGCCCCACGGCGATCTGGCCGATATTGGCCACGCCCATATAAACCACCAGGGTCGAATCGGGATCGGCCAGCCGTTTCCAGTCCAGGTCCAGCACCTTGTCGGCCTGACGGTGGCCGGTGACATATTGCACCGAGGTCGCCAGCCCGCGATGGGTCAGCGGCACGCCGGTCGAGCACGAGGCCCCCTGTGCCGCCGTGATGCCCGGCGCGTATTCAACGGTGACACCGTGGGCCATCAGATAGGCCGCTTCTTCCGAGCCACGGCCAAAGATCATCGGATCGCCGCCCTTCAGGCGCGCGACAGTGTGCCCGGCCAAGGCCTCTTCTTTCAGGATTTCGTTGATACGGTCCTGCGGTACGGTGTGGCATTGGGGGGCCTTGCCCACCGGGATCAGCCGCGCACCGTCGGCATGGAGCTCGAGGATGTCGTCCGAGACCAGCCGGTCATAGACGACCACGTCGGCCTCTTGCAGCATACGCAGGGCGCGCAGGGTCATCAGCTCGGGGTCGCCGGGGCCGGCGCCAATCAGAAAAACCTTACCGCTCATGTGCAAACTCGCTTGTTCTGAATGTCTTCGGAACCCGGACCTTCCGGCAGCTTCCACGCGCGAATAGGGGACGTTGCTGGGGGGACCGGGCGTGTCATGAGTGCAAGTTGGCGCAATCGTAAACCAACCTCCTTGACATAAGTTAAGGAGCGCGGGATTTGCGCCCGCGCTCCTTTGAACTTGCCTGTATTATTGCCTCGGCTCAGGGTTCGACGGTGATCATGCCGATCATGTTCTGCGTTTCCCAATGCGGCCCGCACAGATATTCCTGCGGCCCAGGCGTGAGGAAGGTCATGTCCACCGATTCCTCGGGGAACAACCGGTCGCTTTCCGGTTCGCTGCCGTCTTTCAGCAAAACCGAATGGCTGGTGCGTTTGTCCACATTCACCCAGCGCACGGTGGTGCCCGCCTTGACGGTCAACTCACCGGGGCAGAAATTGTATTTGTACATCAGCACCACCTCGGCGTCCTCGACGGCGGAAGAAGGCTGACCGAACTGCTCGACATAACGCTCTTCGGCCTCGGCACAGATATCGGTGGTTTCATCGGCCCAGGCGGGCGCGGCCAGAAGCAGCAGCGCGGGAAGAAGGCGGTGGGGTTTCATCGTCCATGTCTCCTTTCCAAAGGGGAAGGGGCCGGATCATCCGGCCCCCTCATTTATTGTTTTACCACGTTGATGTTAGCTGAGTCGTCATCCAACGCAAGGCTGGTGTTCAGCGTCACATGGTGGAACCGCGCGGCGGCAAAGTCGTCGTGGATGGCAAAGCCGACCGTGTAGGTCTTGCCAGCCTCCAGCGGCACATCACCGGGCGCGCCAGAGTTCAGCGGGCGGCTGAAGACCACCGTCCACATACCACCGGACAGCTCGGCCGAGGCGGCGATTTCGCCGTCATTGACCACGCGCTGTTCCAGCAGATAGCCGTTGGTGGCGCTGCCGTCCGCATAGACACGCATCAGGTCAAGATAGGTGCCGTCGGCCAGATACTGCTCGATCTGCTCGGCGGTATGTAGTTTGTCCCAACCACCCATCGGCTTGCCGCGGCGGCCCTTGGTATCAACCTCGGTGCGACTTTCGCTGATGTATTTGGTCACCGTGTCCTGTGCGGCCAGACGACCCGAGACGTCACCATTGGCGGCAATTGCATCCGCCTCGGGCGCGAAGGGCATGTAGGAGTTGTCCGCGTGGCACGAGGCCCAGCAACCCACCTGATCGCCTAGCTCGATACCGGTGCCGGTGATCATCATGGCAACCTTGATCTGGTTTTCGGGGTCCATCTTGCCACCGTCCACGAACGGTGCCGGGTTGTGGCCTGCATCCGGCCATTGCAGGCGGATATACAGGTTCTCGTCGTCATGTGCGGCCTGAACGGTTGCGTCGATCACACCACGTTTGCCAGGGATCGGCGTCGGTTCAAGCTCACCACCGGCGACAATCTTGTTGCCGATCGTGTCCAGTTCCTTGGCGTGACAGGTCGAGCACTGATCGCCACCTTTGGTCAGCGGACGGGCGCCACCGTGGAATTTGCCGTTCTGCACCCATTCAAACGAAGCCTGACCGGGGTAGAACAGTTTCAGATCCGCGCTTGCTACGGCGTTCCAGTCGACGTCGCCACCGACATCACTGCCACCGCCGCCTGCGGGCGCTGCGGCCTCTTCTCCGCTTGCCTTGGCGCGCTCTTCGGCAACAGCTGCGTCAACAGCGGCTGCGATCTGGGCCTGAACGGCCTCTTGCTGCGCTGCCTTGGCGGCTTTTTCAGCCTCTGCGTCGGCGGCTTCCTTGGCTTCGATCTTGGCAAGGCTGGCCAGGTATTCCGGCGGGATCGGGCGGATGAAGGCCGGATTCGGGGCTTCAAGCTCTTCCAGATACTCTTCGTCGGCCCGGTCACGGGCGTCCGAATGCGCAATCCCCTTGTGACAGTCGATACAGGTCTGGCCGATCTCCATCGCGTTCAGGTGCTGCTGACGTGCGCGGGGTTTCTGGAATTCCGGCATCATCGATTCGAAATCGTGACAGTTGCGGCATTCGCGCGAGTCCGAGGATTTCATCCGCTCCCACTCGTTCATGGCCAGATGCACGCGTTTGGCTTCGAACTTTTCGCGGGTGTTGATGGTTCCGACCATCTTGCCATAAAGCTCTTTGCTGGCCTTGATCTTGCGGATGATCTTATGCGTCCAGTCCTTCGGCACGTGGCAGTCGGAACAGACCGCGCCCACGCCGGACCGGTTCACGTCATGGATCGTGCCGGTGTATTCCTCATAGACGAAATCGCGCATCTCGTGGCACGAGATGCAGAAATC
Source organism: Ruegeria sp. AM9 (assembly GCF_056540565.1). Lineage (NCBI taxonomy): Bacteria > Pseudomonadati > Pseudomonadota > Alphaproteobacteria > Rhodobacterales > Roseobacteraceae > Ruegeria > Ruegeria sp. AM9. The sequence goes on along the minus strand of NZ_JBQFWY010000006.1, from coordinate 146,527 downwards.
CTTGGTGTTGGTGGCTTCCATGGCGGTGTTGAACCCGCCCCAGAAGATAATGCCGGCGGCAAAGGCCGCGGCGATGCCGGCCACGGGCATTCCCCACAGGAAATACCGGCGCCAGATTGGTGGTTTTTTATCCGGTTCGGAGGTCATATCCGGGCTCCGTTATGGCTGTATTGACTGGCCCGGTGTGTCGGGCGGGCGTGTTTGGCTGAATTGTCAAACGAGGAAAAGGGCGGGCGAGGGGCCCGCCCTTTCCGGTTTTGGTATCAAACCCGTCAGGTGACGTGGTTCGAGCGGTTGTAGACGTTGAACTTGCCGGTCGGGGCATACAGCCCTTCGATGCGGCCGATTTCTTCCAGCGTCTTGGCGTCGAAGATCACGATCTGACCGTTGGGTTCTTTCGAGTCCGACAGGTTCCACTTGGAGACCCAGACCTCGGTACCATCCGCGTTGAACTCGAAGTGAACGGCAGCGCTGCCTTCATCTTCGGTGATCTGGATGGTTTTCACGATCTCGCCGGTCTCTTTCGAGATGACCTGCACCGATTGCTGAATTTCAGGCTCGGGGTGCTTGGTCTGGTCCGCCCAGATGTAATCCGAGTTCGGGTGGGTCCGAACAAACAGGCCGGGGCCGTCGGTTTCCACTTCGTAGCAGGTTTTCCAAGCCTGATCCGGATGGCCTTCCGGGTCGTTACCCCAGACGGTTACGGTGCCCACGCCAAGGTGGGTTGTACCGGCCACAGGACCACAGTTCGGGTCGATCCAGTTCGCGCCCGGTCCGGGGTGCGGCAGGGCAGCGGTGTCGATCATGGCTTCCAGCTTGTGGGTCTCGGTGTCGACGACGACCATCTTGTTCGACGCGTTTGCGGCGATCTGGAAGTACCGGCCTGTCGGGTCAAAGAACCCGTCATGCAGGAATTTGGCCGAGTCGATCTTGTCGATCCGCAGGTTGTCCAGGTCGGTATAATCAACCTGCCACAGCTGGCCCAATTCCTTGATCGCGACGATCCAGGTCGGCTCGTTCGGCGTTGTGTAGATTGCGGCCACGCGGGCCTCTTCCACATAGTCGCCGTCCACGTTCACGCCGCGGGTCGAAACAACTTTGACCGGTTCCATTGTCTGGGCATCAACGATTGCGAAGTGCGGCGGCCAGTAACCACCACCGATGACGTATTTGCCGTCGCCGGAAACGGCCACGTCACGTGCGTCATAGGCGATCTTGACTTCCGAAACCAACATGTTCTCAGGCTTCTGCCAGAGGTCGATCTTGGTCATCTTGCCGTCGCGACCCATGGTGTACCAGAAGCGGCCGGGGTGTTCAGGCTCGGTAATGCTGTGGTGTTCCGATGCTTTCAGAACGTGCACGGCGTAACCGGTCGGGATGTGGGTCAGCACTTCTTTGGTGTCACCGTCGATAACGGCCACCTTACCTACGTCACGCTCGATGACGACGAAGAAGTTTTCCCAGTTGCGGCCGTGAAGCGGCTCGGTCGGGTAGTCGGCTTCTTCGACATAGACCTTGCGGGTCTCTTTCATCTGCTCCAGCGACATCTCTGGCGGCTTGGGAGCCTCCATCTGGATGTAGGTCGCCATATCCTTGATTTCCTGCTCGGTCATGATGTCCGAGAAGTTGTTCATCCCGCCTTCGGTACCCCAGGCGATGATTTTCTCGAGACGTTCCTGCCCGAGTGCAAGGGTTCCGCCTTCGGTCACGGTGCCGTCGGCTGCGGTTTTCTTCCAATGCGGCTCAAGGCTCTTGCCTGTGGCGCCTTTGCGCAGAACGCCGTGACAGCCTGCGCATTGTTCGAAATAAAGCTGTTTGGATGATTCAAACGCTTCCTCGCTGAGGGTTGGCTCTTCGGCGAAGGCTGGTGCAGCGACGCTGCCCAGCAGCATCGCCAAACCGGCCCCAAAGGCGCGGCCAGTTTTGTTGTAGCTGATTCCAAGTGACATGATCACTCTCCATTTGCGTGGTGAGGCACCTCCAAGGGTGGGACATCGCGCGGTAGCGCTCCTTGACGAAAGTCAACACAAAGGAAGCAATTCGGGCGGCAACCGGAAAAAACACCAAAAAAACCTTGGGAAAATCTGAGTCTTAGGGGCATGTTTTCCGGTGTTTTGATTTTGGTTAAGTCGCCGGTTCGGTTGCGCTGCTAGGATTTGGAAAACCGTCGAGGAGAGCAGCCATGACCGCAATGATCACCCGTGTTCTTGGTGAGGGTTTCCGTGTTTTCTTTCTGTCCGCCGGTCTCTATGGCCTGTTTGTCGGCGTGGTCTGGGGGCTGTGGCTGGCGGTGCCGTATATGGCGCCGGACTATGGCATGACGCCACCGATGTGGCACGCACATGAAATGATCTTTGGCTATGCCACTGCCGCGCTGGGCGGGTTCTTTCTGACAGCTGTGCCCAACTGGACCGGCGCGCCCGAGGCGCGGGCACGCTTTATTACTCTAGCCGCTGCGCTGTGGCTCGCGGGCCGGATGGCCATGTGGTTTTCCGGGATGCTGCCGCCGGTGTTCGTTGCGGTGGTCGATCTGGTCTTTGTGCCTGTTCTGGCAGCCAAAATCCTGACTCAGCTGATCCGTCGCCCGAAGCCGCAGAACATGATTTTCCTGCTGTTGCTCAGCCTGATCTGGGTCGCGGACCTGCTGACGCATCTGGAATGGATGGGAATCACCGCTGACACGCTGCAAACCGGGCTGCGCGCCGGGTTGCTGAGCTTGTGTGCGATGATCGCCATCCTGGGCGGGCGGATCACGCCGGCCTTCACCCGCAATGCCATGAAGCGCGAGGGCGTGCCCGAGGCGGATTGGCCGGTGTCGGTTGCAGCCCTGGACAAGGCAGGCATGATTCTGGCCCTGATTCTGCCGCTAAGCGCCCTGCTGTTCGGCGCCGGGCCGGTGGCCGGGGCAGGGGCGCTGGCATTGGGCGCGGTGCAGATTCTGCGCATGGCCCGCTGGCGCACACGCTGGGCGGCACGGCAGCCGATTCTTCTGGCGCTGCATCTGGGGCTTGGAATGCTGGCGGTGGGCCTGATTCTCTGGGGATTTTCGGTGTTGGGCATCGGCAATGAAGTCGCCGCCCTGCATGTTCTGGGAATCGGCTGCGTCGGTGGCACGACCCTGGCGGTCATGAGTCGCGCTGCGCTGGGCCACAGCGGTCGTGCGCTGATCGCGCCTGCCCCGATGGTGGTTGCATATGGGCTGATGGCCGTGGCCGCCCTGTCGCGCTGGATCGGTGCCGAGCTGAACGCAGGCTACATGGTGGCGATGTTGCTGTCCGACGGCCTGTGGGTCTGTGCCTTTGCCCTGTACCTGATCGCCATGTGGCCCGCCCTGACGGGGCCCAGGGCGCAGCGGGCAGGATGAATTCTAATTACTTCCGCTGGTCTTGACTTTCGTTAAGGAGACACCATGGCCCAACCGTCATGTTGTCCAGACTAGCTAATCTGCGCAAAGGAGAGCGCAATGCGAGAAGTCATGACCAAGAGCATGGCCCGCAACATATTTTATGGCGGGTCACTGTTCTTTATCCTCATCTTCCTGGCCCTGTCGGCCCATTCCCACTGGTATATCGTGAATTCCGAGAACTCGGCAAAGCTCGATGAAAGTGTGGTTCGGGGCAAGCATGTCTGGGAAAAACACGCCTGTATCAACTGTCATACGATCCTGGGTGAAGGTGCCTACTTTGCGCCCGAAGTCGCGAACGTAATGACCCGCTGGGGTGTCCTCGACGACCCGGAATCGGCCTTTGAATCCCTTAAAGGCTGGATGGAGGCGCAGCCGACCGGCATTCCCGGTCGTCGGCAGATGCCGCAATTCAACCTCAGCGACGAAGAACTCCGCGACCTGACCAACTTCCTGATCTGGACGGATAATATCGACGCTCAGGGCTGGCCGCCCAACGAGGCAGGCTGAGAAAGGGAACGGAGCAATGAAATACGAATCCCAAAAAATCGCCTATGCCTACTTTGCCGTAGCAATGGCCCTGTTTGCGATCCAGGTGATCGGCGGCCTGCTGGCCGGTCTGATCTATGTGTTCCCAAACTTCCTGAGTGAGCTTCTGCCGTTCAACATCGTACGGATGCTGCACACCAACTCGCTGATCGTCTGGTTGATTCTGGGCTTCTTCGGTGCGGCCTACTTCCTGATCCCGGAAGAATCCGAACGCGAGATTCACTCGACCAAACTGGCCTATCTGCAGCTGATCATTCTGGTGGTCGGTACTTTGGGCGTGGTTGTGACCTATGTGTTCAACCTGTTCGAAGGCAACTGGCTGCTGGGTAAAGAGGGCCGCGAGTTCCTTGAACAACCCAAATGGGTCAAGGCGGGTATCGTCGTGGCCGCGCTGATCTTCCTTTACAACGTGTCGATGACCGTTCTGAAGGGCAAGAAGACCGCCATCACCAACATCCTTCTGTTGGGTCTGTGGGGTCTGGCGCTGCTGTTCCTGTTTGCCTTCTACAATCCGGGCAACCTGGCCCTGGACAAACAATACTGGTGGTATGTTGTCCACCTGTGGGTTGAAGGCGTGTGGGAACTGATCATGGCCTCGATCCTGGCCTACCTGATGCTGAAGCTGACCGGTGTCGACCGTGAGATCGTTGAAAAATGGCTCTATGTCATCGTCGCCGCCGCGCTGTTCTCGGGCATCCTTGGGACAGGTCACCACTACTACTGGATCGGTACGCCTGCGTACTGGCAGTGGATCGGTTCGATCTTCTCGAGCCTCGAGGTGATCCCGTTCTTCGCGATGATGGCCTTTGCCTTCGTCATGGTCTGGAAAGGCCGTCGTGACCACCCCAACAAGGCCGCGCTGCTGTGGTCGCTGGGCTGTGCCACGCTCGCCTTCTTCGGCGCCGGTGTCTGGGGCTTCCTGCACACGCTGCACGGGGTGAACTACTATACCCACGGCACGCAGATCACCGCCGCACACGGTCACTTGGCCTTCTACGGTGCCTATGTCTGCCTCAACCTGGCGATCTTCAGCTATGCGATGCCGATCCTCAAGAACCGCGATCCCTATAATCAGGTTCTGAACATGGGTTCGTTCTGGCTGATGACCAGCGGCATGGTCTTCATGACCTTCGTGCTGACGTTCGGCGGTACCGTGCAGACACACATGCAACGTGTGGTCGGTGACTACTTCATGGACGTGCAAGACCAGATCGCGATCTTCTACTGGATGCGTCTTGGTTCGGGTGTCGTCGTTGTCCTCGGTGCGCTGCTGTTCATCTACTCGATCTGGGTTCCCCGGAAAGAGGTCATTGAATCCGGCGCAGCTGAAACCCCTGCGGAGTAATGGATATGGACGGCTCCATAAAACTGAATGAGGGGGCGGCTAACGCCCCCTTCTACCTGCCCCAAAGCGATGAATGCGATGTGTTCACCGCTGCTTACAACAACGATCTGCCGGTTCTGCTGAAAGGACCGACAGGCTGCGGCAAGACCCGGTTCGTGGCCCATATGGCCGCCAAACTTGGACGCCCGCTTTATACCGTGGCCTGCCACGACGACCTGGCCGCTGCCGACCTGATCGGGCGTTACCTGCTGAAAGGCGGCGAGACCGTCTGGGTCGATGGCCCCCTGACCCGCGCGGTGCGCGAAGGCGCGATCTGCTACCTTGACGAGGTGGTCGAAGCCCGCAAGGACGTCACCGTGGTGCTGCACCCGCTGACCGACGACCGGCGCATCCTGCCGATCGACCGCACCGGCGAAGAGCTTGAGGCCGCACCCGGCTTCATGCTGGTGGCCTCGTACAACCCAGGTTACCAGAATATCCTGAAAACCCTGAAACCCTCGACCCGGCAACGGTTCATCTCGCTCGAGTTCGACTTCCCGTCGCCCGAGATGGAAGCCGAAGTTGTCGCCCAGGAAAGCGGGCTGGCGCTGGAGCGCTGCAAGCCGCTGATCCGGCTGGCGAACAAGCTGCGCGGGCTCAAGGGTCAGGACCTTGAGGAAGGCGTTTCCACCCGTCTGGTTGTCTATGCCGCGACACTGATCGCACAGGGCATGTCGACCGACCGCGCCATCCTTGCCGCTATGATCGAACCTCTGACTGATGATGAGGACATCAAACGCGGGCTCCTCGATCTTGTCACGGCTGTCTTTGGGTGAGGCCGGCCGATGGTCAGGATCGAATTTGAGCCATGGGAACCCGAAGAAACGATCGGGAAACTGTGGCACACCCTTGCCAGCCGCCTCGATGCACCTGAGGTGCATGTTGGAGCCGCGGTCGACCTCTCAGAGGTCGCGGGGCGGCTGGCAGTCCTCTTCCGAGGGCTTGGGGGTAGTCCGGGCGTTGAATTGCGCCCGGTCTCGCCCGAGGTTTCACGTCACCGCCTGAGCTGGCGCCGCAAGCTGGCGACCGAGGTCGAACTGATGCCGCGCGCCTCGTTCGATGGCGAGGTATTGCGCCTGCCGGATCGGTTGACTGTTTTTCCTGCGCGCGAGGCAAACGGCGCACTTTATGTCTGGCTGGCCGCTGCGGCGGCTCATGCCGGAACCCGAATTGACGAAGAAGACCCGCTGCGCGCCGATCTGCGCGCGCTGGCGGCAGCGCAGGCGATGGTCGAGGCCACACTGGACGACGCCCCGGGCCTGCGCCCCCTTTACACCGAACTGTGCAAGGGGGTGCTGCACCAGCGCAGCGTTCCCGATCTGCCGCCGGTTGAGGCTGCGGTGGAAGGTATCGTGCGCCATATGCTGGGCGATCCCGAGCCGTTATCGGACCGCGCCCGGGCGTTTCATGAGATGGACGCTGAGATCACGGCCCCGCGCGGCTATCAGCCATTTCGCCCGGTGCCGCTGTGGCCCGAGCTGCGCGCTGTCGGCTTTTCCGAACATAACGAGGTCGAAAATCCGGAAACCGAGGGCGAGCCCGAGGAGTCCGGTGAAAAGACCCACCGCGCCCGCCGCCGCAAATCCGACCAGGCCGAGCGGAAAGACAGCCTGATCCTGCACAAGTTCGAAGCGATCCTCAGCTGGGCTGAGTTCCTGAATCTTAACCGCCGGGTCGATGATGACGACCCCGACAACGCCAAAAAGGCTGCGGACGATCAGGAAGAGATCGGGCTGGGTCAAATATCCAAAGCACCGCCGACCAAGCTGAAACTGCATCTGGACCTTGCGCCCGAGGATGTGAACCGCGAGCGTTTGTCTGGCCGTATCCTCTATCCCGAATGGGACGTGCGCACCGGGCAGTACCTGCCGGATCACGTGAACGTTCTGCTGTCGGATGCTGATATCCGTGAGGATGCCGCCGAGTTCGGCAAGGATCCCGCCACCGCCCGCCGTATCCGTGCCGTGAAACGCCAGTTCGAGGCCCTGCGCCCCGGCCGGGTGATGACACGCGGCCATCTGGACGGCGATCAGCTGGACATCGAAGCCGCAGTCCGCGCCGAAACCGACCGAATGGCCAGCGGCGAGGGCAACGAACGCATCTGGATGCAATCCCGCCCCGTGGCGCGTGATCTGGCGGTGTCGATTCTGCTGGATGTCAGCCGTTCTACCGAAAGCGCCGTCACGGGCCGCGCGGTGATCGATATCGAACGCGAGGCACTGGCCGCGCTCGCCTGGGGCCTGAACGCCTGTGGCGATGATTTCGCGATCCACGCCTTCAGCTCTCTGAAGCGTCAGCGTGTCTATGTGCAACGTTGCAAGCGGTTTGATGAGCCGATGGGCACAAGGGTCGAACAACGCATCGCATCGCTCCGCCCCGGCCACTATACCCGCCTTGGGGCCGCGATCCGGCATTGTTCGTCTGATCTGGCAGAGCAATCCCGCAAACGCCGGTTGCTGCTGGTTATCACCGACGGCAAGCCCAACGACCTGGACCATTACGAAGGTCGCCACGGCATCGAAGACACATGCATGGCCGTGCGAGAGGCCCGTCGGGCCGGGCAATCGGTCTTTGGCGTCACCATCGACAAAACCGGCAAAAGCTGGTTCCCGCGTATGTTCGGGCAGGGCGGCTTTGCCGTCATCCCCGACCCGCACCGCCTGACAATGGCTCTGCCGCAAATCTACCGCCAACTGGTCGGCGCATGAGCGAAACCTCTCTGATCGACGAGCTTCCGGGCGAGTTGCTGATGTGGGTCCTGATCATCTCGGAACTGCTGGTCTTCGGCGCCGGGATGGTCGCCTTCATGGGGGTGCGCCTGACCGACCCGGCGGGCTTTGCCGAGGCACAGTCGCATCTGCACCGCACGGGGGCCGCGTTCAACACCGCCGTTCTGGTCACATCCGGCTATCTTGCCGCACAGGCCCTGCATTGGCGCCAGGCTGCCCGACGTGGGGCGGCGCGTCTAGCCTTGATCGGGGCGGCTCTGCTGGGCGTGGTGTTCCTGATCATCAAGGGCACGGAATACGCAGACAAGGCGGCGCAGGGGATCGGATTCGAAACGCATCCGTTCTTTCTGTTCTACTACCTGCTGACGGGCTTTCACGCTGCACATGTGCTGGCCGGGGTCGGCATCCTTCTGCTGGTCTCCTGGAAGGATGATCCTCGCAATATCGAGGCAGGCGCCCAGTTTTGGCATATGGTCGATCTGGTCTGGATCATGTTGTTCCCCGTGATCTACCTGCTGGGATGAAAGCGATGCGCGTTTCTTCATCTTTTCCCAAATACTCCCGCCGGAGGCTCCCAAGCCCAATCACCCGCGCCTGGCTTGCCCTGCTGGCGCTCAGCGCCGCATCCGCCTTGCTGACATTGATACCCATACCACCGAAGCTATTGGGCGCCGGGATTCTGATCCTTGCGTTGACCAAATCCCGCATAATCCTTGCCCAATATCTGGACCTTTCCCACAGCCCGGGTTGGCTGCGCGGATTCACCATGGTTCTGACCGCGTTTGCGGTGCTGATTTTCGGCCTCTACCTGATCTGAGAAAGAAAAAAGCCGCCCATGAGGGCGGCAGTCTTCCAAGCAAGGGGCGCTTTGGTTATTGGGCGGCCATCGGCATCCGCGCGATCTGGCACCGTTGCCACAGGGCTGACAGCGCATTGACCAGATGGTCGATATCGGCATCGGTGTGAACCGGTGACGGTGTGATCCGCAGACGCTCGGTGCCTTTGGGGACGGTCGGGTAGTTGATCGGCTGGATGTAGATGCCGAACTCTTCCAGCAGCGTGTCCGAGATGAATTTGCATTTCACCGGATCACCCACCATCACCGGGATGATATGGCTGGGGTTCGGCAGATGCGGAATGCCCTCGGCGTCCAGACGGGCGCGCACCTGCGCCACGCGGGCCTTTTGCAGGTCGCGCTCGGCGTTCGACTGTTTCAGGTGCCGGATCGAGGCCGCGGCACCTGCCGCAATCGACGGGGGCAGGGCGGTGGTAAAGATGAACCCGCTGGCAAAGCTGCGAACAAAATCGCACAGCGCGGCCGAAGCGGCGATGTAGCCGCCGACAACGCCAAAGGCCTTGCCCAGCGTACCCTCGATCACGGTCAGGCGATCCATCAGGCCTTCGCGTTCGGCAATGCCGCCGCCGCGCGGGCCGTAGAGGCCAACGGCGTGAACCTCATCCAGATAGGTCATGGCACCGTATTTGTCGGCCAGATCACAGATCTCTTTGATCGGGGCGATGTCGCCGTCCATCGAATAGACCGATTCGAAAGCGATCATCTTCGGCGCATCGGGGTCAGCGGCGGCCAGTTTCGCCTCGAGATCCTCAAGGTCGTTGTGTTTCCAAATGACCTTTTGGGCGCGTGAGTGGCGGATGCCTTCGATCATCGAGGCGTGGTTCAAGGCATCTGAAAACACGATCAGACCGGGGATTTTCGAAGCCAGCGTGCCAAGAGCGGCCCAGTTCGAAACATAACCCGAAGTGAACAAAAGCGCGGCCTCTTTGCCGTGCAGATCGGCCAGTTCGGTCTCCAGCAGCACGTGATCATGGGTGGTGCCCGAGATGTTCCGCGTGCCGCCCGCGCCAGCGCCGCAGCGGTCCAGCGCATCATGCATGGCCGAGATCACTGCAGGGTGCTGCCCCATGCCCAGATAATCGTTCGAGCACCAGATACGCACGTCCCGCTGGACCTGCCCATCGGTTTGGCGCGCGTTCGGGAAAGACCCGCAGCGACGTTGCAAGTCGATGAAGACACGATAGTTTCCTTCTTCCCGCAAACTATCGAGGCTCTGGCTGAAAAATCGCTCGTAGTCCATCTTTCTAGCTCCCCGGAATACTGGCTTTGGGGTGAAGGTATGCGCGTTGAAGCTGCCGCAACATGACAATAGTCAAGTTGACCCGGGAAAAGACTGGTGCGTTGGGCTGAGCTTTGGCATAGCCTGAGCTTGAAGGATGTACCGGTCAGAAGATCGACTAGGGAAAAGGGGAACCTTCTTGGCCCACGAAGCGCAAAAAGCAATCGCTCGGCAATCGCTCCTGCTCAAGAGCTTGCCGGAACAGCATGTTGATACTCTGCTCAGCCACGCGATCTGGCGCAGCTATGATCGCGGTGAGACGATTTTCCTGCAGGAAGAAGAGGCCAAGGCCGTGCATGTGGTACTGGCCGGCTGGGTCAAGCTGTTCCGCATGTCCCCCACCGGGTCCGAGGCTGTGGTCAGCGTATTTACACGCGGCGAAAGCTTTGGCGAGGCGGTCGCCCTGCGGAATGTCCCGTACCCGGTCTCTGCCGAGGCTGTGTCCGCCTGCGAGATCATGCATATCCCCAGCCCGGTGCTGCTGTCGCTGATGAAGGAAGACCCCGAGATCGGCGTGTCGATTCTGGCCTCAACCTTTACTCATCTGCACGCGCTGGTGGCGCAGTTGGAACAGCTCAAGGCGCAGACGGGTGCACAGCGGGTGGCCGAGTTTCTGCTGGGCCTGTGCGATGCCGATGCTGACGCCTGCGACGTGGAACTGCCCTATGACAAGATGCTGATCGCCGGGCGCCTGGGGATGAAACCGGAAAGTCTGAGCCGCGCCTTCTCGCGGCTCAAGACCGTTGGTGTGAAGATCAACCGCAACCACGCCGAGATTGCCGATATCGAACGCCTGCGGGACTATGCCGAAAGCGACCCGTCGGAAAAATGATCCCGGATCAGCGTTTCGGGTTCCATCCGGGTGACCTGAAAAGATAGCTCATTGCGTGGCGCAGGCTTTTTGCGCCCTTGATGTCGCGGATCAGCCGCGGCCATTCCGAAAACCAGACCTTGACCGGGTTCTGGCTGTTGAAATCGCGCGTCAGACCATAGCGCGGAGTTTCTTCTTCGGCTTGGAACGTGTGCCACAGCCGGTCCCAGGTGATCAGGATGCCGCCATAGTTCTTGTCGATATACTTGTCGTCGCAGCCATGGTGGACCCTGTGATGAGAGGGCGTGTTCAGAACCCACTCCAGCGGCCCCAGCCTGCCGATCAGTTCCGTGTGCAGCCAGAGCTGATAGGCCAGCACCACGACCAGCCCGAAGATGATGGCCTCGGGCGCAAAGCCCATGAACGCAAGCGGTAGGTGGGCGATCAGAGACCAGACACCTTCCAGCGGTCCAAACCGGACCCCGGTGGCGATGTTCAGGTCCCGCGAGGAATGGTGCACTGCGTGCTGTGTCCACAACAGGCGCACCTTATGGGCGATACGATGTTCCCAGTAATAGGTAATGTCGGCCAGCAGCACGACCAAAGTCAGGCTCCACCACGTCACGGGGATCGACCACGGCATTTCCTGCGCGATGATCCAGTAGAGGCCATATGCGCCCGTCAGGATGAAGGTCTCGACAAGGACATAGGGGATTTGCGTAGACCCGCTGGTCAGTATTTCACCAAAGGTTTTGGCCTTGAATTCACCCTTGATGACCATTTCGGCAATTTCGATCAGAAATATCACGGCACCGATGACAAAGAACGCTTCGCCGATCTGCGTTGTCAGGGTTTCAAGGTTCATCAGATGTCTCCTTTCAGGCCCGAGGAAAGCGTGCGCCAGGCCAGGTCCGCAGCCTGTTTGGGGGTGGCCTCGCCGGAACGCACAAGGGACCAGGCGGCGTAGATCAGGTTGTCGTAGGCCTCGGCGATCCATTCGGTCGGGATATGTGCATCGAACACGCCTTCGGTTTTTGCCTGTTCGATGTCACGCAGAAGTTCTGCCCGGCTGGCGGCATAGGCTTCGGCGGTTGCCGGATCGGCCTGAGGTGCCTCATGGGCCAGAAACCACTGCCGGTTGGCCAGAGGTACGATGGCGTGAATGGACAGGCGAAACTCTTCAGCAGAGCTCTGCGCGCCTGCAATTGTGGTCTCTACCGCCTGTTCCAGTTCGGTGAGGGCGATTCCGGCAAGGGCGCGCATAAGCTCGGGGCGGCCGGGGAAGTGCCTGTGCAACGTCGCCCGGCCCACGCCCGCCCGTTTGGCAATATCACCAAGCGAGGCTGTCGGGTGTTCCGAGAACACCTCGAAGGCGGCTTCTGTGATGGCGTCGCGGGTTTCTGGTCGAATACTAGTCATGAGACATATGTGTCTCATATGAGGCATCAATTCAAGATGCCGGTGCGAGAAAACTGAGAGATATCCCTGCGGGGGCGAGTTATGCGCCTTCACAGCAATAGACAGCAACGCGCGTCGCGCTGCATCGACACAAGTCGCGTGCTGTGGGTACAAGTGCATGATGTCAGGAAGATGGTCATGGTGCTGCTGGAGAGAATTGAACTCTCGACCTCTCCCTTACCAAGGGAGTGCTCTACCTCTGAGCTACAGCAGCGCTGTGGGCGGGTGATTAGACTCAAACGAAACGGGGCGCAAGGGTGTCTGGACGGTTTTTTTCGCCTCCTGTAGAGAAAGATTATGGCAGACAGAAATACACCCAAAAAACACGGCAAAGCCGGGGATGCGCGCGAAGAGCGGCTGAAGGCGGCGCTGAAGGCGAATATGGCGCGGCGCAAGGCGCAGGCCAAGGCGCGTGCAACCCAAACCGACAAAGCCGACAAGGACGAGGGATAAGAGCAGATGGATTCGATTCTGGTGACGGGCAACGGGCCGCTGAACGGTCAGATACCGATTGCGGGGGCCAAGAACGCGTGTCTGACGCTGATGCCCGCGACCTTGCTGAGCGAAGAACCGCTGACGCTGACCAATGCGCCGCGGCTGAGCGACATCAAAACCATGACCGCCCTGCTGCAGTCTCTGGGTGCCGAGGTGTCTTCGCTGCAGGACGGGCAGGTGCTGGCGATGTCCAGTCACGACCTGACCAGCCACACGGCGGATTATGAGATCGTGCGCAAGATGCGGGCCTCGAACCTCGTACTTGGCCCGTTGCTGGCCCGGTTCGGTGAGGCGGTCGTGTCGCTGCCCGGTGGCTGTGCGATTGGCGCGCGACCGATGGACCTGCATGTGGAAGGGCTCGAGGCGCTGGGCGCCGAGATTGAGCTTGAGGACGGTTACCTGCACGCCAAGGCGCCGGGTGGTCTGAAAGGTGCGGTGCATGAGATGCGCTTTGCCTCCGTCGGTGCGACCGAGAACATCGTCATGGCGGCCACGCTGGCCAAGGGTACCACGGTACTGAAGAACGCCGCGCGTGAGCCCGAGATCGTCGATCTGGTCGAATGTCTGCGCAAAATGGGGGCGCAGATATCGGGCGAGGGGACCTCGACCATCGAAATTCAGGGCGTTGATCGCCTGCACGGCGCGACCCACCAGGTCGTGACCGACCGGATCGAGTTGGGCACGTATATGCTGGCTCCGGCCATCTGCGGCGGTGAGGTTGAGCTGCTGGGCGGTCGGATGCACCTTGTCGAATCCTTCGCTGAAAAACTGGATGCGGCAGGGATCAGCGTTTCTGAAACCAACGTGGGTCTGAAAGTGGCCCGCAAGAATGGGCGCGTACGCGCGGTGGACGTGATCACCGAACCGTTCCCGGGTTTCCCGACCGACCTGCAGGCGCAGATGATGGCGCTGATGTGCACGGCCGAGGGCACCTCTGTTCTGGAAGAGCGCATATTCGAGAACCGCTTCATGCATGCCCCTGAACTGGTGCGTATGGGTGCGGAAATCGAAGTGCATGGCGGGACGGCTACGGTCACCGGTGTCGAGCAATTGAAGGGTGCGCCGGTCATGGCGACGGATCTGCGCGCCTCGGTATCGCTGATCCTGGCGGGGCTGGCGGCCGAAGGGGAAACCACGGTCAGCCGGGTCTATCATCTGGATCGCGGATATGAACATGTAGTGCGCAAGCTGGAAGGCGTGGGCGCCAAAATCGAACGGATCAAGGGCGAATGACAGACGCAAGTTTCCACGACGGGCGCGAGGCCCCGCTGAACCTGGGCGCCGAGGATGGCGATGACCTGCAGGTCATCTCGACCCTGACGCAGGATGCCGTATTCCCGGTGACCGAGATGACATGGCAGCCGTCGCAGCGCCGTTTCGGCCTGCTGCTGAACCGCTTTCGCTGGGAGGACAAGGACGCCGCCACCCGCCGGAGGCGTGCGTTCGAGCGGGTGCAGTCGGTTCTGGTGTTCGATTCAGTGCTTTCGGTGGCAAGCCAGGGTGTGGATCGCAGCGACAAGGAAATGGTGATGTCCCTGCTGTCGGTCGATTTCGAGCCGGGTGAGGACGGCGCGGGTCAGATCATCCTGACGCTGGCCGGTGACGGCGCAATCCGTTTGTCGGTCGAGGCGATTGACGCAACCCTCAAGGATGTGACGCGGCCCTATCAGGCTCCGTCGGGGCAGGCCCCGCACCATCCGGAATAAGCGCGGCATATCGCAAGCGTTCTCGGGGCTGCCGACGGGTCTGGAGGTGCGTCGCGCGACCGTGTTCGACGTGTTCGATCTGAGCCGGGTTCTGATCCGCTCGATCACACAGCTGTGTCAGGCCGATCACCGGGGTGACCCGCAGGCCATCGCGAAATGGACGGCGAACAAGGACCCGGAGACGATCCGGGGCTGGATCAGGGATGGGGCTCAGATTTGGGTGGCCGAATGTGCAGGGCAGGTGGCTGCCGTTGGTGGCCTGCGCGACAATGAGATCACGCTGCTCTATATCGATCCAGATCACGCCGGGCATGGCATCGGATCTGCCTTGCTGCAACGGCTGGAACAGGAACTGATCGCCTTGTGCCATGCGGAAGCCCGCCTTGAGGCGACGCGAACGGCGCAGGCATTCTACAAGAGACACGGCTGGCAACCCACCGGACAATGCGGTGCGCGTGGCGACGTTTCCTGTTTCGCCATGCGCAAATCGCTGCACCCTGCCGAGAAGGGTTGAGGCCAGCCCATCCCGGCGATATGTCCCGATCAAACGCCCGGAGAGCCAGACCATGCCCGTTTTCCTCGATTCCTCATCGCCCGAGTTCGAAACCGCCTTTCAGGCGCTGTTGTCGGCCAAGCGAGAAGACAGCCCGGATGTGGACGCCACCGTGGCGCAGATCATCGAGGATGTTCGTGTGCGCGGTGACGCGGCAGTGATTGAACTGACCGCCAAATTCGACCGGCTGGACCTGACGCCCGAAACGCTGGCCTTTTCCGCTGATGAGATCGCGGATGCGGTGGCGCAGGTCTCGGACGCGGACCGTGCGGCGCTGGAACTGGCTGCGGAACGCATCCGCACCTATCACGAAAAGCAGATGCCCGAAGATCACCAATGGACCGAGGCCACCGGAGCGACTCTGGGATGGCGCTGGTCAGCGGTCTCGGCGGCGGGACTTTATGTGCCGGGTGGTTTGGCCTCTTACCCGTCATCGGTCTTGATGAATGCGATCCCGGCCAAGGTGGCGGGGGTCGAGCGGCTGGCCATTGCGGTGCCGACGCCGGACGGGGAGGTGAACCCTCTGGTCCTGCTGGCGGCGCAGTTGTCGGGTGTGGATACGATCTATCGCATCGGCGGTGCGCAGGCGATTGCGGCGCTGGCTTACGGAACCGAGACCGTCGCGCCGGTGGACAAGATCACAGGTCCCGGCAACGCCTTTGTCGCCGCTGCCAAGCGCCGGGTTTTTGGCAAGGTGGGCATTGATATGATTGCCGGGCCGTCTGAAATCCTGGTGATCGCGGACAAGGACAACGATCCCGACTGGATCGCGCTGGACCTTCTCAGCCAGGCCGAGCATGACGAAAGCGCGCAATCGATCCTGATCACCGATGATGCCGGATTTGGGCAGGCGGTGGCAGAGGCTGTCAAAGTGCGTCTGGAAACCCTGCAACGCCGCGTGATCGCCGGGGCCAGCTGGCGCGACTTTGGCGCGGTGATCACCGTCCGCGATCTGGACGAGGCTGCGGCACTGTCAAACCGCATTGCCCCGGAACACCTTGAGCTGTGCGTCGCCGACCCGGTTGCGCTTAGCCGCAAAACCGTCCATGCGGGCGCGATCTTTTTGGGTCAGTACACACCCGAAGCAATCGGCGATTATGTCGGCGGCCCCAACCATGTGCTGCCCACAGCGCGGTCGGCGCGGTTTTCGTCGGGCCTCAGCGTGATGGATTTCCTCAAACGCACCACACTCAGCCAGATGACGCCCGAAGCGCTGCGTGCGATTGGCCCCGCGGCCGAGCAACTGGCGCAATCCGAAAGCCTGGAAGCGCATGGCCTGTCGGTCACCGCGCGGCTTAAACGTTTGAATGGCTGAACCTTATATGGCCTGCCGGTCACAGCGTCTTTCAATCTGATGTCCGGCACGCTGAAAAGGCTTGAACCTGAATGCCGACCTGCGGCGCAGTCGCAGCGGCAATCTGGTGGAAGGAGTTGAACTTGGAGCGCGCAGCTACCCTCTGGATCGGCAAGAGGTTCAGTTTCCTTGAACATCTGTGCCTGAAGTCCTTTGCGGATGTCGATCAAAAGCTGATCGTCTACCACTATGGCGATCTTGAGGACATTCCGGACTATATCGAAGTCCGGGACGCCCGGGAAATATACGATGCGCCAGAGATTTACCGCGATCCGATCAACCGATCCGTGGCGGTGCACGCAGACTTGTTCCGGCTGAAACTGCTTCAGAAAACCGACTATATCTGGGTGGATGCGGATATCTATGCCCTTCGCCCGCTGACAGCAAAGGACGGCTACCTTTTCCCGCTTGGAAACAAAAAGAACCAGCGACTGATCAACAGCGTCATGGCCTTTCCAAACGACAGCCCGTCCCTTCAGGCCATGTGCGATTTCGCTTTTGACAGTGATCTGGTGCCACCTTGGTGGCCGGACGCGCACAAACAGGCCTATCTGAAACTGTATGGAAAATCCACGTATTGGAGCTTGCCCCTGTTCAGTTTGGGGCCGCCTATGCTGTATTATTTCATTAGCCAGAGCGGTGAAATGTCACGAGGGGTCCCACGCGCGGAATTGTATGCTTTGCCTCCACGATTCCGGCATCTTTGGAATGACCCGGACATGTCCAAGCTGGATTTCCTGGATTGGCAGAACAAGATGTCGATCCACTTTCATGGATCGTGGTTTCGGAAGATATTTGCTGACGTTCAAAGCCTGAAACGTGGCGCGCTGGTGGATCATTTGTTGCGAAAGCACCAGATCGATCCGAATATGCACCCGATTTAGCTTATTCCCGCGTTGTTCATGGTTTTCAGTTGCGATAAGTCTGTCTCGACCCGAACGGACCTGACGCAAATGACCCGCATTTCGCATATCGAACTGGATGACCGTAACCTGCCCCCGCCGACCCCCGAGATCGAGCAGGAGCGCAAGGTTGCCATCTATGACCTGCTGGAAGAAAACCGCTTTGCGCTGCCCCAGCGGGACGGGCGCGAGGTGCCTGAAGGGCCGTATCGCGTCCAGCTGTCGATCCGGGACAAGCGGCTGGTGTTCGATGTCGCCACCGAGGCTGAGGAAAAAGCGGCCGAATTCCACCTGTCGCTGGGGCCGTTCAAACAGGTGGTCAAAGACTATTTTCAGATCTGCGAAAGCTACTTCAACGCGGTCAAGACCCTGCCACCCAGTCAGATTGAAACCATCGATATGGCCCGACGGGGCATCCACAATGAAGGCAGCCGCGTGCTGCAGGAGCGGCTGGAAGGAAAAGCGGATATCGACACCGACACCGCCCGCCGTCTGTTCACGCTGATCTGCGTGCTGCACTTCGGGGGCTGACGGGTGACGCCTCTGCCGCAGTCGGTCCTGTTCTGTTGCGACCATAACTCGGTCCGGTCTCCGATGGCCGAAGGCATCATGAAGAAGTTCTATGGCACCGGCACCTATGTGCAATCCGCCGGAGTGCGCAACGATCTTGAGATTGACGGGTTCTGCATTTCTGTCTGCCAGGAGATCGGGGTCGAGCTTTCGCGCCACCGGACGCGCTCGTTCGACGAGATGCAGGAATGGGGCGATGACCTCAGTTCCTTTGACCTGGTGGTTGCCCTGTCGCCCGCCAGTCAGCGAAAAGCGCTGGAACTGACCCGGATTTTTCACCTGGATGTCGATTATTGGCCAATAATGGACCCTACCGGGCTGGGCGAGAATCGCGAAGAAAAGCTACATCACTACCGACAGACCCGTGATCAGATCATCGGGCATCTGAAAGAACGCTGGGGCGAACCTACGGAGTGACAATGAACCAGACCGTCAAGACCTATTTCGAGGCATTCAACGCTGGCGATGTGGACGGCATGCTGGCCTGCCTGTCCGATGACGTGGCCCATCATGTGAACGAAGGCCAGATCCGTGTCGGCAAAGAGAAATTCGCCGCCTTCTGCGATCACATGAACCGCTGCTACCGCGAGAACCTGACCGATATCGTGGTGTTCGACGCCCAAGGCGGCACCCGCGCGGCGGCCGAGTTCATTGTCAACGGCACCTATCTGGAAACCGACGAAGGCCTGCCCGAAGCCCACGGCCAGACCTATCGTCTGCCCGCCGGGTCGTTCTTTGACCTGAAGGATGGCAAGATCACCCGCGTTACCACCTTCTACAATCTCGCCGACTGGACCAAGCAGGTCTCGAATGGCTGAGGTCACCGCCGTCCGCCCCCTGACCGGAGCGGCGCTTGAGGCCGCTCTGGACGACGTGGCGCGCCTGCGGATCGAAGTGTTTCGGGCGTGGCCGTACCTGTATGACGGTGATCTGGGTTATGAACGCAAGTACCTGCAATCCTACCGCGACAGCGATAAGGCGATCGTGGTCGGAGCCTTTGACGGCGACCGCCTGTTCGGAGCCTCGACCGGGGCGCCTCTGAATGAACACGCCGACGATTTCGCCGCAGCCTTCGATGGGTCCGGGCTGGATCTGTCCGAAATCTTCTACTGCGCTGAATCCGTTCTGCTGTCTGACTATCGGGGGCAAGGTGTTGGCCACAAATTCTTCGACCTGCGCGAGACCCACGCTCGCGCGATGGGGTTCAGCAAATGCGCCTTCTGTAGCGTGCAACGCCCGGCAGATCATCCGATGCGACCGGAAAGCTACCGCCCACTGGATGGCTTCTGGCGCGCGCGGGGATATGAACCGCTGCCCGGCGCGGTGGCGCAGTTTTCGTGGAAGGATGTCGGTCAAGAGGACGAGACCCAGAAACCGTTGCAGTTCTGGATCAGGGATCTGTAAGCGCGTTTTTCAGCATCCGCTGTAATTCTTATTTCCGCTTGACGTGATCGTATATGTCCCGCCGCGCGGACCGATATAGCACGTGCGCGATGCCGAGCGTTGCACCGGCGCGCGGTATCGCTTGGCGTTTTCTGTAAGGGTTCTACCCCACTCACAGGCCAACCCGTCTCCGTCCGCATCCAGATTGTTGGGATCTGACAGCGGACCGCCTGCGGCCAGAAACGCCTTTTGCGCCTCGGCGGCTGAGGCAAAGTCGCTGCAATCCAGATCACCGGATCGCTCGGCGTCCCGTTGGTACACGGGCTTTCCATAAGCAACAGCCGTTCGCTGGCCCAGATAGGACGCCCCAGAGCTGCGCTGCCCCCGGCTGGCCAGTTCAGCTTCGATATAAGCCAGTTCTAACGGCGATTGTGCTGCGCTATGCTGAACCCAAAGGTCCGGGGTGCTGGCTGTTTGATAGGCGATTGGCGAAGTGCAGGCTACGAGCAGAGTACAAGCAAGGCTGGTCGGAAAGAGTGTTTTCATCGAAACCTCAGGATGTCGCCTGAACAGGTGAAAAGGTTGTTTTCGGAATTGAGCACATTTCTTTCCCATGTGAGAAAGCTCTGCAATGCTGGGCCGGGAAACCGGATGTCAAAATCTCTGACCTGTTGAATGGATGCCACCCATGAAAGTCGCAACTGCCGCCTATAACCTCGATTGGCTCGACAGTTGGGCGCAATATGAGGACAAGCTGGATCACTGGGTTTCTGACGCGGCCAAGCAGGGGGCCGAATTGCTGGTCTTCCCCGAATACGGAGCGATGGAGCTTTCAACGCTCGATGGCACCGGAGTGGCCGGTGATCTGGAGCGTTCGATCCGGGCGGTGTCGGATCGGATGGAAGATACCCAGGCTCTGCACCAGCGTCTTGCGCGGGAATACAATACGTACATTCTGGGTGCGTCGGCTCCGGTCGTAGATGGTCCGGGCCGTCCGGTGAACCGTGCCGTGATCTATGCCCCCGATGGTCAACAGGGTCATCAGGACAAGCAGATCATGACCCGGTTCGAGCGCGAGGATTGGGATATCGCACCCGGCGGCCCGCTCAAGCTGTTCAATACCGCCTTGGGCAAGATCGGCGTTCTGATCTGCTATGACAGCGAGTTTCCCCTGCTGGGCCGCGCCCTGCATGAAGCCGACCTGATCCTCGTCCCCTCGTGTACCGAGGCACTGGCAGGCTATTGGCGCGTACGGATCGGCGCGATGTCGCGGGCGCTGGAAAATCAATGCGTTACGGTGATGGCTTCGCTGGTCGGCAACAATGACTGGTCCGAGGCGGTAGACATGAACACCGGCACCGGCGGCATTTTCGGCCCGCCGGACAAGGGCTTTCCGGCGACCGGCGTGCTGTCCGAGGGCACCCTGAACCAGCCCGGCTGGACCTATGCTGAGGTTGACCTGTCAGCCATTGCCGAGGTCCGCGCCGACGGAAATGTACTGAACCGCACCCACTGGGAGGAGCAGGCGCCCCGAGTCGATTCAGTCACAATATCCCCCCTTTAGGTGATTCCGCCCTTGAAATAAGCCCAAAATAGGCTCATTTAAGCGCACATCCTCGCAGATTCTGCGAGTGCAACGTAATGATGGAGACAACATGGCCAAGGAAGATACGCTCGAATTTCCCGGTGTCGTGAAGGAACTCCTGCCTAATGCGACGTTTCGGGTCGAGCTGGAAAACGGCCATGAGATCATCGCACATACGGCAGGCAAGATGCGCAAGAACCGCATCCGTGTTCTGGCCGGCGATAAGGTTCAGGTCGAGATGACCCCCTATGATCTGACCAAGGGTCGGATCAACTACCGCTTCAAGTAACGCCTGCCGCAATGGCGTTTATCTTAGGATCGGGCAGCCCAAGGCGGCTGGACCTGCTGTCCCAGCTTGGCGTGCAGCCCGATGCCATCCGCGCCCCGGACATTGACGAAACGCCTCTGAAGGGTGAACTGCCGGTGCCCTATTGCAGCCGCATCACGCGGGAAAAAGTGCAGGCGGTTCAGGCGGATAATGACGATATCACCCTCTGCGCAGATACCACTGTCGCGCTGGGCCGCCGCATTCTGGGCAAACCCGAAGATGCAGGGCAAGCGGCTGAGTTTCTGCACGCTCTGTCCGGTCGGCGGCACCGTGTGATCACCTCGGTCGCTGTGCGGCGCGGGGATCGGGTGCTGCAACGCGACGTGGTTTCTCAGGTCAAGGTCAAACGCCTGGCGGACGTTGAGATCAACGCCTATCTGGCCACCGGTGATTGGCAGGGCAAGGCAGGCGCTTACGCCATTCAAGGTCCGGCTGGCGCGTTCATCCCGTGGATTTCGGGTTCGTTCACCGGCATCGTCGGTCTACCCCTTTCCGAAACAGCCGCCCTTTTGCAAGGCATCGGCTATCCCCTGTATCGTGAGGCATCATGAAGGGTCGCACCATCGTTCTGGACCACATCGACAACCGCGAAGCCGCTGCCTTGATGGTGGATGGCAAGCTGGACGATTTCCTGATCGCCGCAGATGCCCCTGCGCCGGGTACGATCTATCGCGCCCGCGCCGACCGTCCGGTCAAAGGGCAGGGCGGCATGTTCCTGACAACACCCGATGGCCCGGCCTTTTTGCGGCAGGTCAAGGGGCTTGCCCCCGGTGCGCTGATGCTGGTGCAGGTGACGGGTTACGCCGAGCCGGGCAAGGCGCTGCCTGTAACCGACCGCATCCTGTTCAAGAGCCGCTATGCGATTGTCACACCCGATGCGCCGGGCCTGAATATTTCGCGTTCCATCCGTGACGAGGATGAACGCGACCGCCTGCTCGAGATCGCGCATGAGTGCATGGAGGGCAACGATTATGGCCTGATCCTGCGGTCCTGTTGCGCGGGAGAGGACGCAGGCGAGATCGCTGAAGATATCAGCGCCATGCTGGCCCATGCCGATCAGGTTATCAACGACCACGGAACCGAGCCCGAACTGCTGCTGGAAGGGGACGGCCCGCAAGTGTTGGCCTGGCGCGACTGGACCGACCCGGCCGAGGTCGTGACCCAAGCCGGTGGGTTCGAGGCGCATGGTGTACTGGATGCTCTGGACGTTGCGCGTGGAATTTCCGAGCCGCTGCCGGGCGGAGGGCATCTCTATATCCAGCCCACACGCGCGCTGGTCGCCGTGGATGTGAACACCGGCTCCGATACGTCTCTGGCCGCTGGTACCAAGGTTAATTTTGCCTGTGCCAAGGCGCTGCCCCGCGCGCTGCGTGTACGCGGTCTCGGCGGGCAAATCACCCTGGATCTTGCCCCCATGCCTAAGAAAGACCGCCGGGGATTTGAATCGGCCCTGCGCGCTGCTTTCAAGGCGGATGGGATCGAGACCACTTTGGCCGGTTGGACCTCGCTGGGGCACTATGAACTGCAGCGCAAACGTGGCCGTATTCCCCTGACGGAGGTGCTGAAATGAGTTGTCCGATCTGTGGCGAAGACACGGTGATCAGATTCCGTCCGTTCTGTTCCAAACGCTGCGCTGACGTCGATTTGGCCAAGTGGCTGAACGGGTCATATGCGGTCCCGTCGCAGCGCGAAGAGGACCTGGACGCAGATGTCCCCGAAGGCGAAACCGGGCAATCGCGCCCACATTAAAAAAATGTCAAAAAGCCTCTGGACACTGCCTGTGGCAAGTCATAGAAGGCCTCCACCCAACGATAAACATCGTTCCCGTGCCCGGGTAGCTCAGGGGTAGAGCAGTGGATTGAAAATCCTCGTGTCGGTGGTTCGATTCCGCCCCCGGGCACCATTTAATCAGGAAAAATATATCAAAATCAATCGCTTAGAGCGATGCGCGAAACATTCTATGTACAGCTCTATGGACGGTTTTTGAGTTGTCCATTTTGATGAATCTCTCAGCTCTACTGACTTCCCCTTGCTGGACGGTACGCCCAGCGTACGTTAGGTTTCCCCAACCGGCGACAAGTCGGAAGAACAAAATCAATAAACAGGGTAGTGACAGGTGCGCTTACAAGACATTTTGGAAGAGTACCGCGCATCCGCGCGGACCGAACGCGAGAAGGGCGACTATTTCGAACGCCTTGTTCGGGTATTCATGGAAAACGATGATACTCAGCGTCAGTATTATTCTAAGGTTGAGACGTTTGCAGATTGGGCGACATCGCAAGGATGGAGCAACGCTGACACGGGCATCGATCTCGTTGGTACATTGTCTGACGGGTCTGGTTTTGCGGCGATTCAGTGCAAGTTCTACGCGCCCAATCACACAATCCAAAAGCCTGATATCGACAGCTTTATATCCGCATCTTCGAACGATCTTTTTACCCGATTGGTCATCGCGGACACCACGCACAAAGAGCTTGGTCGCAACACGCAGGAGACGCTGGACAAACTTTCGAAGGAATGGAACCGGATAAGTGTCGCAGAGCTTGAGGCAAGCCGCATTGATTGGTCGCAGTTCATCCGTTCTGGTTCGGTTAGCCTAGCGCCAAAAAAGCAGCTCCGAGATCATCAGAAAGACGCTCTTCGCGAAGTGCAGACTGGGTTGCAAACAGCAGATCGTGGCAAGTTGATCATGGCGTGCGGCACGGGGAAGACTTTTACGGGGCTGCGCATAGCGGAAACGCTCGCTGGTCCGGGTAAGCGCGTCCTGTTCATGGTTCCTTCGCTCGCGCTGATGTCCCAGACAGTTCGAGAATGGAAGAATGATAGTGAGGACCCGTTCACCGCATTCTCCGCCTGTTCCGATACACAGGTGGGACGCAGAGCGGACGCGGACAGCCTTGATTTGAACGTGCATGATCTGGCTTTCCCTGCGACGACGGACCCTGAGAAGCTGGCCAGTCAAGTCCTGTCCGCGCCGTTAGATCAAATGACCGTGGTGTTTTCTACTTATCATTCGATTGACGTGCTCACCCGTGCGCAAAAGAACCACGGTCTGCCAGAGTTCGATTTGGTGATTTGTGACGAAGCGCACCGGACGACAGGTGTTACGTTAAAGGACGAGGACGACAGCAACTTTGTCCGCATCCATGACAACGCCTATGTCGCGGCAAAGAAACGCCTCTACATGACCGCGACCCCGCGAATTTTTGCGGATACAGCTAAACGCAAGGCGGATGACTATGACGCCCGTCTGGCGTCTATGGATGATGAGGGCAAGTTCGGCAAAGACCTGTTCCATCGTGGCTTTGGTTGGGCGGTCGAGAACGAGCTTCTGACGGATTACAAGGTGGTCGTCCTTGCTGTTGATGAAGGCTTGGTATCACAAACCATCCAGAACCGCCTGAAAGACGGCCCGGAGCTGACGCTAGATGACGCGACCAAGATCATCGGGTGCTACAAGGCGCTGACGAAGACCGACCTCGCACAAGACCTTGAGTTTGACCCGCGCCCCATGAAGCGTGCGCTGGCCTTCTGTCAGACCATCAAGAAGTCCGAGATCATAGAAGACGAGTTCACGCAGGTGGTCGACGAATATGTTGGCAACGAGCTGATCGACGACGACCGTCACCTGAGCACCGAAGTTCGCCACATCGACGGCAGCTACAATGCCAGCTCACGCGAGGAAATGCTGAACTGGCTTAAGGATGACGCAGGCGACAACACGTGCCGCATCCTGACCAACGCCCGCGTACTCTCTGAGGGCGTCGACGTGCCCGCTCTGGACGCGATCATGTTCATGCACCCCCGCAAGAGCCAGATCGACGTTGTGCAGTCCGTAGGCCGCGTTATGCGGCGCGCCGAGGGCAAGAAGTTGGGCTACGTGATCCTGCCTGTCGCCATTCCGCCCAATACGAAGCCAGAAGAGGCGCTAAACGACAATGAGCGCTATAAGGTCGTCTGGCAAATCCTCAACGCCCTTCGCGCCCATGACGAGCGTCTGGACGCCCGGATCAACCAAGCGGAGCTGGGCGAGGACATCAGCGATAAGGTCGAACTGGTAAGCATATCCTCAGAGACCGAATTGAGGGAGTTGACGGCGGTTGTAGATGACTTCGACACCAACAAGCAGAAGCGCAACAAACCCGGCTCAGAAATTGGCAAGGAAGGCCCAGCGCCCCGTCGCGAAGACCTCGCTAACGCGCAGCAGGCCTTTGTTTTCGACGAATTCACCCGCGCCATCATGGCGAAGATCGTCGAGAAATGCGGGACCCGGGAATACTGGGACAAGTGGGCCAAGGACATCGCAGAGATCGCCCAGACCCACATCACCCGCATCAAGACCATCGTCGCGCACGAGGGACCAGAACGCGACGCCTTCCTCGCCTTCCTTGCCGAACTCCAAGACGACCTGAACCCGGAAATCACCGAAGACGAAGCAATTGAGATGCTCGCGCAGCACCTCATCACCAAACCGGTCTTCGACGCCCTCTTCAAATCCAGCGAGTTCACCAAGGAAAACCCGGTCTCCCGCGCGATGGAGATCGTGCTAGGCCAGCTTGATCAGCACAACCTGTCCAAGGAATCCGAAAGCCTTGAGAAATTCTACGCCAGCGTCCAACGCCGCGCGGCGGATGTGGTCACGGCAAACGGGCGGCAGGAGCTGATCCTGAAGCTCTATGATAGTTTCTTCAAAGGGGCGTTCCCCGTCCTCACCCAGCGCCTTGGCATCGTATACACCCCGGTCGAAGTGGTCGACTTCATCCTGCATTCGGTCAACGACGTGCTGAAGGCCCAGTTCGGGCAAACGCTGGGGTCGCAAGGCGTCCACATCCTTGACCCCTTCACCGGAACGGGCACCTTCATCACCCGCTTGCTGCAATCTGGCCTGATCGCGCCCGAAGAGCTGGAGCGCAAATATAAGCACGAGATTCACGCCAACGAGATCGTGCTGCTGGCCTATTACATTGCTGCCGTGAACATCGAAACGGTCTATCACGAACTGGCGCAGGGGGAGCTGAACAAAGACGCTCCCTATGAGCCGTTCAAGGGCATCTTGCTCACCGATACGTTCCAAATGTACGAGCAAGAACGCGACTTGATCGCGGAGCTGCTGCCCGACAACTCAGAGCGTCGTACTCGTCAGAAAGAGCTGGATATCCGCGTGATTGTTGGAAACCCGCCCTATTCGGCGGGGCAAACTAGCGCAAATGATAACAACGCCAATGTGTCCTATCCCGGTCTCGATGCGCGAATCCGAGACACATACGCAAAAAGATCTACTGCCAACAAAAAGAACGCTCTTTATGACAGCTACATTAGAGCATTGCGCTGGTCTTCCGATAGAATTGGAGACGCTGGGATAGTAGCGTACGTAAGCAACGCCGGATGGATCGAAGGCAACACTGCTGACGGGCTTCGCGCGTGCCTCGAAGAAGAATTTACGGACTTGTATGTGTTTCATCTACGCGGAAACACTCGTACCAGCGGTGAGCGAGCGCGAAAAGAGGGCGGCCAAACCTTTGGCTCTGGAAGTCGAGCTCCCATTGGCATCAGTGTCTTTGTGAAGAACCCTAACGCATTAGAGCATGGTCGGATATGGTTTCACGACATTGGGGACTATTTGGATCGACTGCAAAAGCTCGCAAGAATAGCTGAATTTGGGAGTATTTCGGGGATTACAAGCCAGGATGGTTGGAATCGTATTTTCCCGGATGACCAGCACGATTGGATTAATCAGCGCGACACATCCTTCGATGCTTTCATCAAAATTGGGTCCAAAAACGACGTTTCAGAGTCCTGTCTGTTTGAGAATTATTCACTGGGAATCAACTCAAACCGAGACGCTTGGGCGTTCAACGCTTCCAAGTCTAAATTGTCCCAAAATATGAAGCGTATGATCGACAAATTCAATGTCGAGGTTGAGCGGTTTCGCGAGAAACCACTTGGCGTTGCTACTTCTGACTTTATTGATGGCGATCCAAAGAGAATTAAGTGGTCGAGCAGCCTTATTCCTCGTCTCGAACGAGGTGAAAAAGGGGAATATTCAGAAGAGCATATTGCAAGGGCTGTGTATCGACCATTTCAAAAGCTTGAATTCTACTATGATAAGGTATTCATTCATAGAACTGGTCAGTTCCCCAAAATCTTTCCAAAAGGTGGCGGGGATAACTTGATTATAAGCCTTCCGTCGCCCGGAAACGTCACGCCATTCTCCGCCTTGATGTCGGATTTGCCCCAAGACCTTTCAGTGACCGCAGCAAAAGCCGGGACCCAGTGTTTTCCTCTTTATTTGTATGATGAGCAAGTAGAGGTTGGCGGTCTTTTTGACGGTCAAACTTCAGAGTTGCGCCGTCGTGACGCCATCTCCGATGAAGGATTAGCCCATTTCAAAACGGCGTATCCCAAAGAGAACATCAATAAAGAAGACATATTTTATTATGTCTACGGTTTGCTGCACTCACCCCAGTACTTGGAGCGTTACGCAGACAATTTGACTAAAGAGCTCCCCCGCATTCCAGCGGTCCGGACTTTCGAAGACTTCGCCGCCTTCCGCGACGCGGGCCGCGCGCTGGGCAATCTGCATGTGAACTTCGAAAGCGTTGAGCCGTATATGGTCACGTTCAAGGAAGGCACCCACGACCTTATCCCAGAGGCCCAGAGCGATCCTGTCGCCTTCTACCGCGTCAGGCATACCAATAAATGGAAATGGGGCGGCAAGGGCAAGGAAAAGGACCTCACGACCGTCATCTACAACGACAACATCACGATCCAGAACGTGCCTCTTGAGGCCTATGACTACGTCGTCAACGGCAAGCCCGCGCTGGAATGGGTGATGGAACGGCAGGTCGTGAAGACCGATAAGAAGAGCGGCATCGTCAACGACGCCAACGACTACGCCAACGAGACGGTCGGCGACCCCAAGTACCCGCTGGAGCTGTTCCAACGCGTGATCACCGTCAGCCTTGAGACAATGAAGATCGTGAACAGCCTCCCGCCGCTGGACATCGACACGGGCGAGCAAAAAGGCGTCCGCACCGTCGCCGAGCTCAAGTCAGCGATCAACGAGCACTGGGCGGGCACAGAAGCCGCTCAGACTGCCCTACAGATCGTCGACGCTGTCAGTGTCGGTAAGGTGGCCCCAGAGCAAACCCTACGCGTCAGCGGCCTCCTAGGTCTTCTGGGAAGGGACGAACTGACCAAGGATGTGATCGCGGCTTTGGCGATTTTGGTGCAGTCCGAATACGCGATCTTCCGCGCCTCAGCGGAATTCGTGGATGATGACGGCACGCGGCATCCGCTTAGTCCTGAAGAATTCCAACGCGCGCTGGATGTCGATACGGTCCTGCATCCGCTGACAAACGAGGATGTCGCAGGCGCATCTGAACGGGTTGTGCCCTTCTTCGAATTGGACAACGATCTGTTTGAGGTGCCGGTGTCATGACGATCACCCCGGACGCTCTCGCCGCGCTCAAAGCCCCGTTTTTAGGAACGGCGCAGGAAGCTGGTATAGAT
Source organism: Ruegeria sp. AM9 (assembly GCF_056540565.1). Lineage (NCBI taxonomy): Bacteria > Pseudomonadati > Pseudomonadota > Alphaproteobacteria > Rhodobacterales > Roseobacteraceae > Ruegeria > Ruegeria sp. AM9. The sequence goes on along the minus strand of NZ_JBQFWY010000006.1, from coordinate 117,670 downwards.
TTTGTCTATGCGCAAGATCACGATGGTCGTGTGCGAGCGGTCAGAAGACTCGTTGACTTCGCCTGTAGTGAACTGGTGAAACACCGCGAAAAGAAGCAAGATGACGATGAAGATGGTCTGACTGTTCAAGTATGCAGTATGCTCAAGATAGGCGGTGTGAAGGCTGTACACAACGCCTCTGTCGGGGGGCATTGCGACATTGTCGTTGAAGAGCGTGACGACTTTTTATGGCTGGCGGAAGCTAAAATTCACAGCAGCTATTCTTGGTTAGACAAGGGCTTTCAACAGTTATCTACCCGGTACTCGACGGGCAACTATGGGCAAGATCAAGGAGACGTCTTGATCTATTGCTTTGTCCAGAATCCAATGGCCGTGGTGTCCAAGTGGCGGGACGAGTTAGCAACCCGAAATCCGGACGTCAGCATTTCTGACGGCGAAGATGAAAACCCTCTATCATTCGTTTCTACCCACAAGCACGAGTGCTCCGGTTTGGACTTCGGCGTTAGACATAAAGCAGTTTCGCTTTATTGGAATCCTAAAGACAAATAAGTCCGCGCCACAATGCGTGATGTAACGCCCGATATTGAATGACTTTCCCAAACTGGACATCGACTAACCATGTCGCAGCCTGACCTATTCTTTGATCTTGGTGACGATACCGAATGGAACGCCTGCATCGGTCGTCAAGGCGATGAAGAGAACTACGCAGATGGATACATCGAGGCGGCGATAGAGTTGGCTGCGGCGGTTCTAGAGAAGCGCATGTACGAGAAACGCGACACGCTCGTCTTGCCTATACTCTACAACGCACGCCACGCTATAGAACTCACCCTCAAGCTGGTAATCGGTGAGTTAGTCCGGGCAGGCATTTTAGGTGGCGGCCATCCGAAAAACCACGATATCGCGTCACATCTGGCCTTCCTTGAATCGAAAGTCATACCCGACGAGCTTTTCCGAGAGCGGTTGTCAGTGCTCCAGCCATACGTCGACAGCCTCGCCCAGATTGACGACGATGGACAGGAGCTTCGCTTCCACGAAAACCGCGATGGACAGCGCAGCATGGAGGGGAAGGCCCTTGCAAACATTGCCGTCATACGGAGGAGCCTCGGCACGTTACAGGACGCGCTAAAGAACATAAGAAATCGTTCCTATTCGCTTTGTGACGAATGGCGGACGGGCACAAGAACGACACATTGCTCTCGCCGTGATCTCGTGAAAATTGCTGGAATGCTCCCAAAGCGAGAGAATTGGGCAACGGCAGAATTCGACGAATGCAAGCGCAGGATTAAAGAGCGTTTCGCGCTAGGCAACAGGCAGTTCAGTCTCGCACTCAACAAAATTCAAGAAAACCGGGGGCTTTCTGGCCTCATTGGCATCGAGACGGACTTGACTCATCTCTCAGACACCAAGGCGGTTTGGCTACTTGAGCAATGGGACAAACTGCACCCACCACGTACCAAGGCCGATGATCTCGGAATAGACTATTTCAAACTCGACCGCGCCGCGATGCTACAAAGAATGGGCGATGACGCCAAAGTGCATGAAGCCATAACGCGCGAACTCACAGAAGATGAATTCGCTGATGCAGAGACGGTCTTCTATTTGGCAAGAGACGGTGTGTTCCCTGAATTCTATGAGCCCAGACTAGAAAACAAGAAGCGTGAGTTCAGAGCCCGCAACGACTTCCGCCAAGAAGTTCACGACCTTATGAGCAAAACAAATTTCCGACGTCACTTCGTCGAGGGCTTGCGAAGTGTTGGCAGAATAAATTTTGCTGCTGGCATTTTCCCGTCGTGACCCTGTAACCATAAAGTTACTCGGCAACTCGCTTACAGGCACCGTGGTGCGATCCGAAAACCGGACTACCCCCGCCTCTGGGTCCCGCCTCAAATAAAGACAAATTGTTCACGCAATTTCTGGCGACAGGGAGGACGTGCGCAGCGCGCGTCAGGGCTCGCCTGCCCGGCCATCCCAGCCCCTATGCCGCTGTTTGCTTGATCAGGCGATAGATGCTGTCTCTACTGATACCCAATTCGCGCGCTGCTGCGGCCTTGCTCCCGTTTTGGCGTTCGAGTGCTTCCTGCACATCCTGCAAGTTTATCTTCGCTGGACGTCCCTTGAAGGGACTGTCAGCTCCTTTTGCCAATGCAGCATCTATGCCTTCGCGTTGACGTTCTTTGCGGAGTTCCGTCTCGAACTCGCCAATGGCGGCAATCATCGTAAAGAATAGGCGACCGGCAGGTGTGCTGGTGTCGATTTCCTGTTCGAGCACCTTCAGGTTTACGCCTTTCTGCTCCAACGTCGCGGCGATCTGGAGCAGATCGCGTGTAGAGCGCGCAAGTCGGTCAAGACGCACACACACAACCGTATCGCCCTCTCTGACGTAATCCAGCATACGCTCAAGTTCCAAACGCCCTTGCGTTTTGGTCCCGCTCTTTTTCTCAGCGAATATTCGACCGCACCCCGCGCCCGTCAGGGCGGCGTTCTGCACTTCCAGTTTCTGACCTGCGCTAGAAACCCGAGCGTAACCTATGAGCTCGCCCATTCACCAACCTCCAACTGTCCGATTTGCGTGTCTGAAGTTACCGTACTGTCAGATAAATGATTCGATAAGTCTAATCTGACACTTCCCGCAGTTTTTCTGCTGTCAGGTCAGGGTATACTCAATTCGGACAAATGCGGGTGCATCGAGTTTAGGCGCGGGTTAGCAAAGAAGATTGATGACACGGCGCGAGCGTAAGTCTGTTAAGCTTCAGCTTGGCATCCGTTTCGCTCGTCAACAACGCGGGTAGCAGCGGTCAGCTTTGACCTGCATTTAATATCCGGTACACCGACGCACGGCTGATGCCGAGGTCATTTGCAATCTTGGAGGCGCCGATGCCTTCACCTGCCAGCGCAAGCACCTCGTCCGACTTTTCCAATGCGGTTGGTTTGCGCCCTTTGTATTTTCCAGCGGCTTTGGCCTTGGCAATTCCTTCACGCTGACGCTCCAGCATAATCTCACGCTCAAACTCAGCCACGCTTCCCAGCAGGTTCAACATCAGCTTGCCTTGGGCAGTGGAAGTGTCGAGACTTAACCCCAAGATCGTTAGGTGCGCCCGAACGGCGTCAAGCTGGTTACGGATTTCCATCAGGTGGGCCATAGAGCGCGCCAGTCGGTCTAGTTTGGTGACTACTAGGTGATCACCCTCTCGGACAAAGTTGAGCGCCTCTGTGAGCTTCTCACGCGCTCTCACATCCACTGAGGATACCTGTTCGGTGAAAACCTTCTCGCACCCGGCTTTTTCTAGTTCCCGTAGTTGAGCATCAAGCCCAGCCGTTTGATCTAAAGTCGAAGTCCTAGCATAGCCAACAAGCATGATCTGTTCCGTCTCTCAAAGTCTTAAATATTGAGACACATACTGTCTCAAAAAGCAAAGTCAACATCTGTGAGACACAATTTGCGTGTGTGCTGGTTGTGTCGCTGGGGCAGGGCCTTGTGAAACAGCAATACTATACAAAAGGGCCAAGACATATGCTGACTACCCCATGGGGGGAGCTCAGGCTGTCCGGAGCTATAGATACGGGCTCGAAAAAATTCGCCAAAAAATTACAGTAAATTCGGCCTAAGCAGCGGACATTGACGCTGTATGCAGCGAATGACCGCCCTGAGCCCATACCTACCAAATGCTGCGCATAGCGCGAGTGACTGCTTTGGACTTCCTACGCTCGAATCTCTTCACGCATAAACTCGACAAAGGACTTAACACGCGGCTTTCGAAAGGCCGAAGGCAACTGCACGCTTTGGATCGGCAAAGTGCGGGAATGGAACTCCGGAAAGAGTTGCACAAGACGTCCGGTTTCAAGGTCGTCCCCCAAAAACACATCTGGGCATATGAAGATGCCGCTCCCTGCGCGCGTCGGAACGAGGCAGGCGGGAGGACTGTTTGCGAGAAATGGGCCAGAGACAGGCACCTGCACGGTTTGCCCTTCGATCTGGAAGGGCCAGCGGTTTGGATCCGGGTTGTTCGCATCTCGAATGCAAATGTGGTCCGAGAGTTCCGCAGGATGTGAAGGTGCGCCATGTTCTTCAAGGTAGGAAGGGGTCGCGACGACTTTCATATGCGTTTCACCAAGCTTGCGAACGACCAAACTGGAGTCACTGAGCGCGCCGATCCGTATTGCGATATCGAAACCGCCCTTGGCCAGATCGGCATAATGATCCGACAAGTCCAATTCGACCGTGACGTTCGGGTGTTGCTCTACGAAGCGGCTTGCTGCTTTAGCCACCGCCGTGTCGCCATAGGTAAGGGGCGCGGCCACACGAACGATGCCCTTCAAGCCCTCTGAAGCGTCAAACTCAGTCTCCAACTGCTCCATCTCAGCCAGCACTCGTCGCGCTCCTTCCAGATATCGCTCCCCCTCGTGGGTCAGCGACATAGACCTGGTGGTGCGATGGAGAAGATTCAGCCCAACCATGTTTTCGAGCTGTGCGACACGCTTGCTGACCAGCTTGTTTGAAATGCCAAGCCGTTGTCCGGCGGCGGCAAAAGAACCGGATTCCACAACAGCCACGAAGCTCTGCATCCCGTCGATCCGGTCCATAGAATTGTCTCCATTTGCGCGATACACACTCGCTCTTATCGCCATTTTATGGAGAAAAGACCATCGCTAAGTTCCTCTCAAGCTTAATCGCAGGAGAAAAGAACATGGCAGCGTCAGACGCCCCCATCTCAATAGGTCAGGTCGCCCTGACGGTGCGCGATCTGGATAAGACCGCCACCTTCTATGAAGACGTGATTGGCCTCGGCCTGATCGAACGCGACGGTGAAAGCGCCTACCTCGGCACCGAGGCTGGAACGCTGATCGAGCTGCGCCAGGACCGAAACGCCAAACCCTTTCCTAAAGAGGCGGGGCTGTTTCACACGGCATTTCTGTTGCCTTCCAAACAAGACCTCGGCGCATGGCTGATCTACGCGGATGAGCGCGGTGTTCGCCTGGACGGGGCATCCCACCACGGTGTCAGCGAGGCGCTTTATCTGAACGATCCCGAAGGAAACGGCATCGAAATCTATCGTGACCTGCCTCGCAAAATGTGGAAACGCGAGGGCGATACCGTCCACATGACAACGCACCCGCTCGATCTGAAATCACTCACAGAAGATGCCACACAGTGGCAAGGCGCACCACAAGGCACAGTCATCGGACACGTTCATTTACGTGTCGGTGATGTCAGCAAAGCAGCGAAATTCGTTACTGACGAACTGAGTATGGTTCAGACCTTTGAGCTGCCCTCAGCCCGCTGGTTCGGGTCCGGTGGCTACCATCACCACCTAGCTACAAACGCTTGGCAATCCAAGGGAGCAGGCTCGCGCTCTGCTGGGGCCACTGGTCTCACAAGTGTTGAGCTGTTGGCAGACCCCAAAACTCTCACGCCCGGCCGCAAGGTCGACCCGTGGGGCACTGAATTCACGATCAACTCGGCGCAAGCCTGCGCCGCGTGAATATCGTCAAATCAAACCAAGAGAGGACAACAACAATGACACCTAAAGAGCTCGTATTGGAGGCTGTAGCCGCCATTTTCGTCAACTTCGACGCAACCGCAGCCGAACAACTGCTGGCAAATGACTACATTCAGCACAACCCTGCTGTACCCACAGGTGCCGCTCCAATCCTGGGGTTTATCCCCGGTCTTAAGGAAAGCGGGATCGAGGTGGACATCCACCGGGTCATCACGGAGGGCGATATCGTCGTCCTGCATACCACCTACAACAACGCCCAGGCGTTTGGTGCAGACACCTTGGTTGGCTTTGATGTCTTCCGCGTCGAGGACGGAAAGGTTGCAGAACACTGGGACAACCTGACACCAATCACACCGCCGAACCCGTCGGGTCATACTCAGACCGATGGTCCAACTGAGATAACCGATCTGGATAAGACCGCTGAGAACAAGGCGCTGGTCACAGACTTTGTGCACACCATCCTGAAGGATGGCGACGTTGACCGGATAACCGAATTTCTGTCGACGGAGACCTACATACAGCACAACAGCAACATTGCTGACGGTCTGGACGGTTTGGGTGCGGCTCTTGCAGGCATGGCCGAGCAAGGCATCCAGATGATCTACACGGACGTCCACATTGTTGTGGCCGAGGGCAACTTTGTCTTCACCGCCTCCGAGGGCACGTTTGCCGACAAGCCGACTGCCTTCTATGACCTGTTCCGCGTCGAAGACGGCAAGATCGTTGAGCATTGGGACGTAATCGCGGACATCCCGTCCGAGATGGCCCACGACAATGGAAAGTTTTGATCGGGTGCCATCATGAAAGCGTTCTTGATCACCCTGATAATGCTCGTAGGAGGTAACGCAATGGCACAAGACGTCGGCGTCATTGAAATTGTGACGATGGACCTTGCGGAAGGCGTTACACCGCAAGAGTTCGAACCTGTTGATAAAGTCATCGAAGATGAGCATGTCAGCAAACAACCAGGCTTTGTCTCGCGCCAAGCTGCATTCACAGATGGCAAATGGGCAGTGGTAGTTAACTGGGAAAGTGCCGAAGACGCCCAAGCGTCCATGGATAGCTTTGCATCAGCACCCGCTGCTGAACGATTCATGAGCATGATCGATGCAACCACAATGTCGATGACACGCTACAATTTAGCGCGATAGCAGACAAACAGAAGGGCGGCACTACGAGGTAGTTGCCGCCCTCCCCTGGTTGTTGTCGCGTTGTTCGGGATGCGCACTCACATGGCACGACATCTCGTTCTCGATAGCGAACTGTTAGGGCGCTAAATTGACAGTCTATCACTCCATAAGTTCGATCTCGCCCGGGCGCCACGATCCGTCGAACCAAGGCTCGAGAGGGCCATACAATCGCAGTACGGTCGACCAAGATTTGCCCGGCATCGTCTGTATCCAGTTGCCCTCTTTGCCTTCAGGCGCTTCAGGCGCGAACCAGACAGTGTAACTTCCGTCTTCATTCGCTTCCAATGTAGCTTGGTTGCTGTCGACCCCTGCGAGTTTCTGATCAGTTTCGAGCAGTGAACGGGTTTGGGTGTCGTAAACGACGAAAGACCAGTAATCCTGCGCGGGCGGATTTGGCGGGATGGTGACGGAATAGGTGTTGCTCCCATCGAAGTAGTTCCCGTCACTGTCCCGGTTTGCCAGCGCATATTGCGACCCGACACCAACCTTTTGTGCAACCATGGCAGGCGTAATGCCAGTCGCGTAGTAGTGGAACAGGGTCCGCGCATCGAGGATTTTCACGTCCCCCGCCTGGAACTCATGATTGCCACCGACGAACGCCGTCTTCCAATACCCTTCGTCATAGTAGAATGGCGCACGCGAGCGAGGAGCAAAATTCAACGACTTAGCCGCCGCCGTGCCCAATGCGACTGCCTCTGTGAGCAGCAGCCTCAGTTCGTCATCGGGTTCAAATGGTTCACCTTTTCGGATACCCAGCGAGAACATTGCTCCCATCAATTCATCGGGAAGTGCTCCTTCCGCTTCGTTGTCTACAACGGCCTTCATCTCTTCAAAGAAGGAAAAGTCATTGGCGTGTATCGTGTTGAACTGAAGATCAGTCAGGTTCACAAATTCCTGATCGGGCGGCGCGTCGCGGTCTTCCCACCGGTAAACACGAAGAGTTTCCTTCACACGATCCACTGCGGCTCCAACGCCGTCTTCCCCATAAAACGCACGCAACAGAAACCAGTTCCGATAGCTTGGCGGCTTCACAATATAGTAACCGTCGTCCGGCAACTCACCTTCATAGTCGGGCGGAACGATCAAGAACTTCCCACCCTCGCCAGCGTCAGGCCCAGCGTTCCCGATGTCAGTGACATAACGCATATAGGCATCGTTCACGAACCCCAGCATGCCCGGCGGCACGTCGTAAACCACTGGCCCTTCGGACAGGTCCGTACAGTTAAGAATGTAGATTGTCGTGGTGTTCGGCGTGAGAAGAAGCGAACGGGCGTTATACAGGTCTTCAAAGATCCCGATCTTCATCGGATCAACGCCAGCGCCCTCTTCGAGCCCGTGACACATTGCATATGTTGAGGCTGCAGGCATTCCATCCATGAATACCTGCATGCCACGCATGAAATTTAATGCGTTATACGACAGCTTAGCTGTATCCGGCGTCGGCAAGCCGTCAAAATATTCCAACGTTCCAAATCGTGTCTCCACCTGATCCGGTACGATTATGCTATCCGGAACTTCAGCCTTGTACTCTTGGGCTGGAGATTGCGATGCGAGTACCAGGGCGGTCAGCACGGCTAACGACTTTGTTTTCATTGTTCACTCCATTGGGAATTTTTGTTTGTTTTGATCAGTTTACTTTTTCTAGATCGCCCAGCATCCAGCCACTTTCCAACCATCCGTCTTGCGGCCCATATAGACGGAACAAAAGGAAGTACGGCTCTGTGGTTGGTATCCAGTTGCTTTCCTTGCCTTCCGGTGCCTCCGGTCCAAAAAAGATGTCGTAAGAACCGTCTTCATCGGCTTGCATAGAGTCTGTGTCGCGCTCGGACAGACCCACTGGATCAACGTTCCGGATGAAGCTCTTGGTCTCCATCGAATAGCATGAGGTACTTGCCGCCGGCACCTTCATCGAAACCATCGGGACCTACGTCCACAATAGGAACATCCCAAGCATTCACGATTGTACCGAAGTAGTTCACCTTGTCGGTGGCAGCGGGCACTTCAATGACAAGGGGACCGGGTTCGGAGGTCATTGAAGCCCAAGCATAGGCCGTAACATCGTTGGCCGTAAGAAACCCATGTTTGGAGTCGAACGGCTTGTTGAGATAAATGATGTCATTGTAGTCGCCACCGAGGTCGCGGCGAATGCCCTTGAGGAAATCGATCATACCGGCGGCAGGCATTCCCCAGATGGCCGTCTGGGTGGCACGCTGCACCATAATCTTGTACTCGATGTCCTCGACCTCGGCTGATCGTGCAAGGATGTCGCCCGTGTCGTTGAAGGACTGGGAGAAAACTGGTGAAGCAGAAATACCTGCGCCGAGCACCATTCCCAAAAAATGCATCGAAAAACCGCCGTGTAATGGCCGAAGTATTTTCATATTGCAATGCTCCCTGCTGTTTAGGGAAAGCTTGCACATCCGTTCAGCCGATGCGTATCATTTCACGACACGCGGGCGAACAAGCGGGTTGACGGATTGAACCTACCACCGATGATTTCGGCTAAGGCCTTGGGCGCGATGCCCCAGTTTGTGCTTGAGGCCGCTGGGGAAAGACGCTTGTTGCGTGCTTTTGACTCTGCCGATCTTCCTGTTCACTTCATTGAGGAAAGAGGCGGTTACATCTCGGAGCATGCCTTGGCGACCTTTGTGCACGAAGCCGCACGATCCACGGGACAACAAAACATCGGATTGTTGTGGTCACCGTATCTCACTGTCGCTGACTACGGCGCCTGGGGGAGTTACGTTCTTTCTGCTCCAACGCTGGGGGCAGCGCTAATACGAGCTTCTGCCGTCATGCCATTTCATTCGTCTACGGATCGCGCGTGGCTTGAAACTTCGGGCACAAGCGCGCGCTACTGTTATCGTTTTGGACTTCGCTCGCATTTCGCGTATCCGGACATCGGCTTCTCGGCCGTTGGGGTTTTTTTGAGCATATTCCGCGCGTATTTAGGAAGCGACTGGAAGCCATCTGCCGTGCTCTTGGACTTCCCGAAGGTTCCTGGATTTGTCGAGGCAGAAGACACCTACGCTTGTCCTGTAATCTGGAACGCCTCCCGGCTTGGGGTTGATTTTGATGCATCGGCTTTGCGAGCCGAAACCACGCCCAAAAAACTTACCGGCGGCTCGACAACCGTCGGAGATATTTCTCGCGAACGATTGGGCGGCCCACCTCAAACACTTAGAGGACAAGTCGAGGAAGTGGTTTGGCAACAACTTCATCGGGAGGAAATGTCGATTGATGCCACCGCGCGTTCGCTCGATCTTGGCGTTCGCACACTACAACGGAAGTTAGCAACCGAAGGGGTTCGTTTTCGCGAAATCGTCAACGATGTCAGGGTAGCAAGGGCCGAGGAACTCCTCACAGATACGCGCGAGACAGTCTCCAGTATCTCCTCCATGCTAGGATATGAAACCGCAAATAATTTCAGCCGCGCATTTAGGAAGGTGACGGGACTGACGCCCTCTGACTATCGCAAGATGAACTCCGACAATAGTTGACTTGTGGGTCGCGAGAGCAATCTTCCAATGTCTGCTTTGTCCGCATAGCCGACTTTGATCCAATGGCAATAAAGTCCGCAAAGTAGGCTTTAAAGTTAGTTGCAGCAAACGACCGCATTGTGCCCAACTTCAGCCTCCAGCTTCTCGGTACTCTTTGGCGTGCGCTAAACGCAGTTCTCTGTACCTGATCTTGCAGATCGCTTCGCTTAGCACGGGCAAAGGTACGTTGCCGTCGCCATAGCGCCCTGCCATACCGGGCAGCTTATGACCCAAGAGGATGTCATTTATGTCAGGTTGCACACCAGCATGACGGCACGCATCTTTGAAGTTATGGCGGAATGAGTGGAAGGAGGTCTTGGCAGTCTTCACACCAATTCTGTCGATGTAGCGGTTAAAGTCTTTGCTGGCCTGATCTGAGTAATAACCTGTCGCTCCCAGCTTTAGTTCTGGGAACATCCGCTTGTGCCCTGCCTGTCTCTGAGCCTGTACGAAGCGGAGGAAGCCAAGCCGAACTAACTCCGGGTGTATGGGAACAAGTCTGCTTTTGCCGAACTTGACGCGTTGGTCTTCGTCGCTCTCTTGGACCCGAATTAGGTGTATACCCTCTTCATGGTCAATGTCTTCAACGTTCATGCCCGATACTTCTATGTGCTTTGTTATTGTGTCGCCGCACACTGCAAGACGCCGTGCCAGAGTACCAGCCTCTTTAGGGCATCTTGTACGCAAAGACACCCGAAGGGTCCTACGTGTGGTGCATGGTCTAGTCTGGGGTTTTGGTCTTGTGTCGGGCAGTGGCCAACGGAAGTAGTAGATGCCATGTCGGGACAGTGAGAGATACGCATGCAGCTTCATTTTGTGTCACACCTGTGTGTCACACCGCTCTAATGCTTGCTATCTAGTTGTATTGTTAGGTTTTGGTGGAGCCTAGGGGAGTCGAACCCCTGACCTCTTGCATGCCATGCAAGCGCTCTCCCAACTGAGCTAAGGCCCCTTCCAGATACTGCCGAGGCAGTGGACGGACGTTTATGAGACGGTGGCGATGAGCGCAAGTCCAAAAAATGGAAAATGCCAAAAAGTTTCCGCCCCGCGTCCGGGGTGGGCATGAGGCGGCGTGGGCCGCCTCTGACCGGTCTTAGTTTTCGTCTTCCGACGACATGTCGGTGATATCGTCCAACGAGACGTTATCATTGTCGTCGTCATCGTCGTCCAGCAGATCATCGTCCAGTTCGACATCGACATTGTCGTCATCGTCCAGAACCAGATCCTCATCCGAAGCGTCTTTGCGCGCTTTGGCCGAAGCGGCGTCTTCCGCATCTGCGGCGATCATCCGGCTTTTGCCGGTTTCAAGCTCCACGATCTCGCCAGTGTAGGGGCTGATGATCGGGTCCTTGTTCAGGTCGTAAAACCGCTTGCCGGTTGTCGGGCAAACGCGCTTTACGCCCCATTCTTCCTTGGGCATGTCAAATCCCCTTGATATCAGGTGAGTCGTAATAATGATTCAGGTCACGTGCCACATGCAGCAGGCACTGTCAAAGCCTTTGAGCAGGAGAAACAGGCATATGGGAGATCACGCACTGCCCGGGACGCCTCCGGTGCCGCTGACGCTGCGCAAATCGGCGCGGGCGCGGCGGATCAGCCTGCGGATTTCCCAACTGGATGGGCGGGTTACGCTGACCTACCCGCAGGGCGTGCCGGAGACCGAGGCGCTGAGTTTTGCCCGCACCAAGGAAGAGTGGATTCGTCAGCATTTGCAGGATCGCCCCGATCCGGCAATCGTTCAGTTCGGTCAGACCATCCCCATCGAAGGCATAGAGCGGCGAATCGTGCCGGCAACGGGGCGTCGTGTTCTGTTGCAGAACGATGAAATCGCCGTGCCTGCTGGGGCCGAGACGCGGCGTCTGGCACGATTTCTCAAGGAACTGGCGCGGGACCGTCTGACCGGGGCCTGCGACGATTACGCGGCCATGCTGGGTCGGTCGTATTCCAGCCTGACCATCCGCGATACCCGATCCCGGTGGGGGTCGTGCAGCTCGGCCGGGGGGTTGATGTTCTCTTGGCGGCTGATCCTCGCGCCGTCCGAGATTCTGCACTACGTCGCCGCGCATGAGGTGGCGCATCTGGCCGAGATGAACCATTCCCCTGCATTCTGGGCACAGGTCGAACGGATTTTCGGGGACTACCGCGATCAGCGGCGTTGGCTGCGCGACAACGGGGCGCAGCTGCACCAGTACAGATTCGATGCCGTGGTGAGTTGACCCCGCGCCCGTTTGTGATCACAAATTGGGAATGCTGACCACACGCCCCTCAGACTCTCACAGCGCGACACATGACCGGGTGTACCGCGCGTTACGTTCCAGAATCATGCATGGCGAGATGGCGCCGGGGCAGGCGCTGACCCTGCGCGGGATCGGCAAGGAATTCGGTGTCTCGATGACCCCCGCGCGCGAGGCCGTGCGGCGGTTGGCGGCCGAAGGTGCGTTATTTCTGTCCACATCGGGCCGCGTTTCGACGCCCGAACTGACCAATGACCGGATCGAGGAACTGGCGGCCCTGAGGGCATTGCTTGAGGTCGAGCTGGCCAGCCGCGCCCTGCCACGGGCGCATATGGCGTTGATCGACCGGCTGCAGAGCATCAACATGAACGTGGCCGAGATGGTCACCAAACGGGACGCCGTTGGCTATATCCGCACCAATCTGGAGTTTCACCGCACGCTCTATCTGCGGGCACAGGCCCCGGCGATGCTGGCGATTGCGGAAACCGTCTGGCTACAGCTTGGCCCCACCATGCGCGCGCTGTACGGACGGCTTCGGCGGACCGACCCTCCGCATAACCACAAGCTGATCATCGCGGCGTTGCAGGCCGGAGACGAGCCCGGTTTGCGGCTGGCGGTGCGCTCGGATGTGACACAGGGCCTGCGGTTGCTGGTCAGTTAAGCGGCTTGTTGCCGAAGGTCTGAAATTGCCTCTGATCGGCTATGTCGTTGTGGTTTGGAAGTTGGGTCTGGGTTACTCTGATCAAAATCACAACAAGAGCAGATTTCAATCATGATCGATCGACGGATATTTTCACTGGGCCTTGGGTCGGCCCTGTTGACCGCCTGTTCCACCGGCGCCCCGACCAGCGCACCCGCCTCGCGGATGCGACCGGTGCCCAACGCCGGGTGGGACGCATGGGTTGCAGGCTTCAAGGGCAGGGCGGCGGCGCAGGGGATTTCGCAAACCACCCTCAACCTTGCCTTTCAGGGGGCAGGCTATCTGCCTGAGGTGATTGAGCGCGACCGCAATCAAGTCGAATTCAAGCGCTCGCTCGAGGATTATCTGGCCATTGCAGCCTCGGACGAGCGGATCGCGACCGGCAAGCAGATGCTGGTGCGCCACGCCGGGACCCTGTCGCAGATCGAGGCGCAGTATGGCGTCGATAAAGAGGTCGTCGTTGCCGTCTGGGGCCTGGAAAGCCGCTATGGCGCGCGGCGTGGGGATGTGCCGGTGATCTCGGCGGTGTCCACGTTGGCCTATGACGGGCGTCGGGGTGCGTTCTTTGAAAAGCAACTGATCGCTGCGCTTCAGATCATTCAAGAGGGCGATACAAGCCCCGCCAGCATGACCGGCAGCTGGGCCGGTGCGATGGGGCATACGCAGTTCATTCCCACATCTTATCTGGCCTATGCGGTGGATTTCACTGGTGACGGGCGGCGGGATATCTGGTCCGAGGACCCGACGGACTCGCTGGCCTCAACCGCCGCCTATCTGGCGCGCGCCGGTTGGGTGCGGGGACAGCCTTGGGGGGGTGAGGCCGGTACGGTTTCGGGCACGCCCGTCGCGGTGCTGCAGCCGCAAAAACCGGGGCCGCGCATTGCCGTCTTCCGCAATTTTCAGGTGATCAAACGCTATAACAACTCGGACAGCTATGCGATTGGAGTCGGGCACCTTTCTGACCGGATCGCGGGCGGTGCGCCGTTTCAGGCCTCGTTCGGGCCGGATGCCACGGGGCTGACGCTGGAAGACCGAAAAGAGCTTCAGCGCCGTTTGACCTCGGCTGGCTATGATACGCAGGGGGCGGACGGGGTGATCGGCAAGAATACCGAATCCGCGATCAGCGACTATCAACGCGCCAACGGGCTGGCCGTTACCGGCAAGCCCTCGGTCGAGTTGCTGCGGCGGTTGGGCGGTTAGGCCGCCAACCCTTTCGAGCCGATATCCAGAAACTTCTGGCGGCGGTCCTGAATCAGGGCCGCTGCATCTTTGCCGTCCAGCTCTTGCAGCATGGCGGCAATTGCAGTGCGCACCGCTTCAACGGTGGCTTCGCGATCCCGGTGGGCGCCGCCTTTGGGTTCGGTGATGATCCGGTCGCAGACGCCCAGCTTGTGCAGGTCCTGAGCGGTCAGGCGCAGCGCTTCGGCGGCCTCGCGCATCTTTTCGGCATCCTTCCACAGGATCGAGGCGCAGCCCTCGGGCGAGATCACCGAATAGACCGAATGCTCCAGCATCGCGACGCGGTTTGCGGTGGCAAAAGCCACGGCCCCGCCCGAGCCACCTTCACCGATGATCACCGACACCAGCGGCACACCAATTTTCAGGCACATCTCGGTTGAGCGCGCGATGGCCTCTGACTGTCCGCGTTCCTCGGCCCCTTTGCCGGGGTAGGCACCGGCGGTGTCGATCAGAGTGATCACCGGCAGGCCAAAGCGGCCGGCCATTTCCATCAGGCGCACGGCCTTGCGATAACCTTCGGGGCGGGCCATGCCAAAGTTACGTTCGATCCGCGATTTGGTGTCCGAGCCCTTTTCGTGGCCGATTACCATCACCGGCTGGTCGTTGAACCGGGCCAGACCGCCAATGACGGCCAGATCGTCAGCAAAGTTCCGGTCCCCGGCCAGCGGGGTGAACTCGGTAAACAGCGCCTCGACATAATCCTTGCAGTGGGGGCGTTCCGGATGACGCGCCACCTGGCATTTGCGCCAGGGGGTCAGGTCGCCATAGAGCTCTTCCAGCAGCTTGGCGGCCTTGGCGTCCAGCGCGGCGGCTTCTTCGGCCACGTCCATCTCTTCATTGGCACGGGCCAGCGCGCGCAGTTCCTCGGCCTTGCCTTCGATCTCGGCCAGGGGTTTTTCGAAATCCAGATACTGGGTCATGACGCCTCTCAACGCGGAAGTTCCCTGCTATATGACCTGTGGTTGCCCGGGATGCAACTCAGCAAGATTTGTGGACGCGGGATATGCGACCACGGATGGGCAAAGAGAAGGAAGGGCGTCAATGCCAGCCAGCTATGAAAACCGCATACTGCGGGTACTGGAGTACATCCACGACCACCCCGCCGGGGATCTGTCGCTGGATGCGCTGGCCGACGTGGCCGCGATGTCCCGGTTCCACTGGCACCGGGTGTTTCGCGCCCTGACCGGTGAAACCTGCGCGCAGGCGGTGCGTCGGATACGGCTGCACCGTGCTGCCATCGCGCTGGTTCGGTCCGACAAGCCGGTGGCGCGGATCGCGTCGGACGTTGGTTATCCCAACCTGAACTCCTTTGCGCGGGCCTTTTCCGAGGCCTACGGCCGCAGCCCTTCTGCATTTCGCAAGGCCGGGCAGTTCCTGCCCGCCCATCCACATTTCAGAACCGGAGAATATCCCATGTATCCTGTAACTACCCGAACCGAACCCGTCCGCCGCGTTGTCGGCCTGCCGCACAAGGGCGCCTATGCCGAGATCGGAAAAAGCTTCGAGGCCTTCAGCGCCTTGTGCGAATCCCGCCAGTTGTGGCCGCAGGTTGGGCCGGTAATCGGCGTCTATCTCGATAGCCCCGACGCCGTGCCTGTCGACGACCTGCGCAGCTATGCCGGGGCCGAATTTTGCGGTGACGACACACCCGAAGGCATGGAGGCCGTGCAGATCCCAGGCGGCAAGACGGCCGTTCTGACCTTCAAGGGCCCGTATTCGGGGCTTGAGGCCGCTTATCACAGCCTGTTCGGCAACTGGCTGCCGGAATCGGGCGAAGAGCCCGCGGATCAACCCTGTTACGAAATCTATCTGAACGATCCCCGTGACACCGCACCCGAAGAACTGCTGACGGAAATCTGTTTGCCGCTGAAGTAGCTCAGTTCGGCCACAGGACCGGGTAAAGCGATGCAACCAGCAAAGCGGCCATGGTCCAGTTGAACGCCACCAATCGGCGCGGGTTCGTGAGGACTCGCGCCATTTGCTGCCCCAGAACGGTCCAGGTGCTGACCGAGGGCAGGTTCACTGCGCCAAAGACCAACGCCACGATCACGATAGCCTGCAACGTGTGATCCGGCGTGTAGGCGGTGGTGGCCGTCAGGGCCATGGCCCAGGCCTTGGGATTGACCCATTGAAACGCGGCGGCCTGCAGGAAGGTCATGGGGTCGCCCTCGGACGCCTGGCCTCTGGTGGGCGCCGCGTGCGCGATTTTCCAAGCCAGATATAACAGATACCCGACCGAGGCGACTTTCAGAACCGTGTAGCTGACGGGATACCTGTCGAACAACTGCACCAGCCCGGCTCCGACCAGCAGGACCATGACGGTAAACCCCAGCCCGATCCCCAGCATATGCGGGATGGTCCGGCGAAACCCAAAATTGGCGCCCGACGCCATCAGCATCAGGTTGTTCGGCCCCGGTGTGATGGACGAAACAAAGGCAAAGGCGATCAGGGCCAAAAGGATGTCATAGGTCATAGCGGCTATTTTAATGCGTAGCGGCCAAATGAAATTGCGTTTTCGTGCGCGGCTCCGGTATCTTCGCAATCAATGACGAAGATCGATCGAATAAATCAACAGATATTGCGCGAATTGTCACGCGATGGGCGCATCAGCAATCTGGAACTGGCTGATCGGGTGGGCCTGTCGCCCTCGGCCTGTCTGCGTCGGGTGCAGGAACTTGAGCGCACGGGCGTGATCTCGGGCTATCGCGCAGTGTTGAATCCGGCGGCGCTGGGCGTCGGTTTCGTGGCCTATATCGGTGTTGGTCTGGGCGAGCATACCAAGGCCGCGCAGGAAGGGTTCGAACGTGCCCTTCAACGCGCGCCAGAGGTGGTGGAATGTCACAATATCACAGGCACGATCGAATACCTGCTGCGCGTCGAATGCGCTGACCTGCCGGCCTATAAGACCTTTCACACCGAAGTGCTTGGAACCCTGCCGCATGTGACGTCGATCACCTCTTATGTGGTGATGGGGTCGCCCAAAGATATGCGGGCGTGACTGTTGGGAAAGTTACCTGCAACCGGCTTGCCGGACAAAAACTGAGGTCTTACTGTTATCTCAAAGGTTCAGCAAATGGGGATCAACCTTAGCTGGACCAAATTCAGGGAGATGACCATGACATTTGTCCGGACCTGTGCTCTTGCCGCAGCTTTGGCGTTGTTCGCCGGGGCAGCCGTATCCGCGCCATTGAAACTGCAACCTGCCAACCCGCAGCCCAGCCCGAAGGCCGGATTGAATGTGAAATACTATGGTACAGGCAATCAACATAAGAAGATCCGGGATCTGAGCCAAGCCAAAAGCCTGCTGTCCCAAGCGCAGCCCGGAAAACCGTTGCGGGGGTTGGATTATGCTGACACCAGCAAGGGTGAGGACGTCATGACGTTCACCGGCGCTTACAATGTTGCCGCCGAGGTCACGGGGTATATGCGGTTTGACTCGCCGGGGATTTATGAGTTGGAAACATGGTCCAATGACGGGATCGAGGCTTTGGTTGGTGGGCAACAGATTGGCCACGTAACTGGTGTTCAAGGTTGTGAAGCCAATCAACGAACCGAAGTAGAAGTGCCCGAGGCGGGCTGGTATCCGTTGAAGATCATCTATTTCCAGAAGCTGGGAAGCTCTTGCCTGATGATGAAGTCCGGAAAGCAAGGTGAGAAGTTCACCTGGACGCCCAATGATGTTTTCGGTCGATAAGAAAAAGGCACCCCGCAGGGCGCCTTTTTTAGTTAGCCGTTTGCGGCGATCAACTCCGCCTGCGCCACGATCACTTCGGCCTGTTTGATCGAGGCGATGTCGACCAGACGCCCTTTGTAGACAGTGGCACCTTCGCCTTTAGCCTTGGCCTGCTCCATTGCGGCCAGAATTTCGCGCGCCTCACCGACGGCCTCGTCCGACGGGGTGAAGACCTGATTGGCCAGCGCGATCTGTTTCGGGTGGATCGCCCATTTGCCGACCATGCCCAGCGTGGCCGAACGTTTGGCCTGTGCGATATAGCCCTCGTCGTCCGAGAAGTCGCCGAACGGCCCGTCAACCGGCAGCACGCCATGGGTGCGGCAGGCGGCGACGATGGCGGCCTGCGCCCAATGCCACGGATCGGACCAGTGCTTTTCGCCGTCGCGCAGCATGTAGTAGTTTTCCTGCGTGCCGCCGATACCTGTGGTCTGCATCCCCATCGAGGCCGCGAAATCCGCGGCACCCAGGCTCATAGCCTGCATCCGGGGGGATGAGGCCGCGATCTCTTCGACATGAGCGATGCCAGCGGCGGATTCGATGATGACCTCAAAGCTGACCGGCTTGGTGCGACCCTTGGCGCGTTCGATGGCGGTGACCAGGGCGTCCACCGCGTAGACATCCGCCGCGCAGCCAACCTTGGGGATCATGATCTGGTCCAGACGGTCGCCCGCCTGTTCCAGCAGGTCGACCACGTCACGATACCAATAGGGCGTATCCAGCCCGTTGATCCGCACCGACATGTACTTGTTGCCCCAATCGACGGTGTTCAGCGCCTCGATTACGTTGGCGCGGGCGACGTCCTTGTCCGACGGCGCAACCGAGTCCTCAAGGTCGAGGTTGATCACATCCGCTGCCGACGCTGCCATTTTCGGGAACAGCTTTGTGTTCGATCCCGGTCCGAACAGCTGACAACGGTTGGGGCGCGCGGGGGCGGCGGGTTGAATGCGAAAGCTCATCTGGACCTCGTGCAAGAAAGGAAATTACGATTTTCTTGCTGTATGGGGTATTAAATTGCGCAATGCTTCGCAAGCGTCTTTGTGCAGCTGCCGCAATGCAAGTGCAGCATTTGCCGTGAGTTGGGGTTTGCGTGGTGATTAAAGATTAATCACTGTGAAAACTTCGGAGATTTTTGCGCATACGTTGCAGTAGCTGCAAAAATTTCCCTCTCTGGCAACCGAACTCAGAGGAAAACGCGAAACACTCGTAAGGCCCGTCCCTTAGCCTGCATCGGAATCAAAGGAGTAACCGCAATGATCGAGACACCGTACCTGCTGTTTTTGGGCGATGCGCCCGACCAATTGGCGGCCAAAGTGGCAGTTGGAATTAAGGACTGGCGCCCGGAAAACGCTGTCGGCCAATATCGCATGGAGGGCTGCAAGGCTGATCTGGGCCTGACGGACATGACCCTGATCGAGGCGAAAGCGGCCGGGGCCAAGACCCTCGTCATCGGCGTGGCCAACCGCGGGGGCGTGATCAGCCAGGAGTGGAAAAAGGTTCTGGTCATGGCGCTGGAGGAAGGGTTTGACCTCGCTTCGGGCCTGCACAACCTGCTGTGCGACGAACCCGATCTGGTTGCCGTTGCCGAGGCCACCGGCCAGAAGCTGCACGACGTGCGCGTGCCCGAAGTTGATTATCCGATCGCCAACGGCATCAAGCGCAAGGGCAAACGGTGTCTGGCCGTCGGCACCGACTGCTCGGTCGGCAAGATGTATACCGCGCTGGCAATGGATGCCGAGATGCGCGAGCGCGGTATGAAATCCACCTTCCGCGCCACCGGCCAGACCGGCATTCTGATCACCGGTGACGGTGTGCCGCTGGACGCGGTGATTGCCGATTTCATGGCCGGTTCGGTCGAATGGCTGACACCCGACAATGACGACGACCACTGGGACCTGATCGAAGGGCAGGGGTCGCTGTTCCACGTGTCCTATTCAGGTGTGACCATGGCGCTAGTCCATGGCGGTCAGCCCGACGCGCTGATCCTGTGCCACGAACCGACCCGCGAGCATATGCGTGGCCTGCCGACCTATCAGCTGCCGACGCTCGAAACGCTGCGCGACACCGCGCTGGCGCTGGCCAAAGTTGGAAACCCGGATTGCCAGGTCGTTGGCGTTTCGGTCAACACACAGCATATGTCCGAGGAAGACGCGTCGGCCTATCTGGCCAAGGTCGAAGCCGACATGGGCCTGCCCGCGACCGACCCGTTCCGCTTTGGCTCGGGCAAGCTGGTGGACGCGCTGGCCGCGATGTGATCTGAACGATGCGTCGGGGGCGGGATTTCCGCCTCCGGCGGGAGTATTTGGAAAAAGATGAAGGAGCGTTTGCGTGCAGGTAGAGGTCTCTCGTGATGTGTTTCGACTGGCGCAGGTGTTCACCATTTCGCGCGGGTCGCGGACCGAGGCGAAGGTTCTGACCGTCCGGATTTCGGATGGAACCCATCAGGGCTGGGGCGAATGCGTTCCTTATGCGCGCTATGATGAAACACTCGAGTCGGTCGAGGCTGAAATCGCTGGTCTGCCTGTTGAGTTCACCCGTCAGTCTCTGATGGACCTTTTGCCTGCCGGCGCGGCCCGCAACGCCGTGGATTGCGCCCTGTGGGATCTGGAATGCAAACGTGCGGGCAAACGGGCGTGGGATCTGGCCGGATTGCCAGTGCCGGGGCCGGAGATTACCGCCTACACCCTGTCGCTGGACGCGCCCGACGCGATGCAGGCGCAGGCGGCGGCGAATGCGCACCGTCCTTTGCTGAAGATCAAGCTGGGCACCCCGGACGACATGCCCCGGCTTGAGGCTGTGCGCGCCGGTGCGCCAAAATCCAAGATCATTGTCGATGCAAATGAAGGCTGGTCGGCTGAGGTATATGCCGATCTGGCACCGCATTTGGTGCGGTTGGGCGTTGAACTGGTCGAACAGCCTCTGCCCGCAGGGGAAGATGACGCACTGATCGGAATGGAACGCCCGGTGCCGGTCTGTGCCGACGAATCCTGCCATGACCGCGCCAGCCTGCCTGCGCTGAAGGGCAAATATGATGTGGTGAACATCAAGCTGGATAAAACTGGCGGCCTGACCGAGGCGCTGGCCTTGCGTGAAGCTGCGCTTGCCGAAGGCTATCGCGTGATGGTTGGCTGCATGGTCGGCAGCTCTTTGGCAATGGCCCCCGCGACGCTGTTGGCGCAGGGTGCGATGGTCACAGACCTTGACGGCCCGCTGTTGTTGGCCGAAGACCGCAACAACCCGCTGATTTTTGATGATGCCGGGGTGCACCCGCCCGTGGCGGCGCTCTGGGGCTGAGGAGAGATATATGACCCGCACCGTTTACGTGAATGGCGAATACCTGCCCGAGACCGAGGCCAAGGTATCCGTCTTTGACCGTGGTTTTCTGTTCGCGGACGCTGTTTACGAAGTGACCAGTGTTCTGGACGGCAAGCTGATCGATTTCGAAGGCCACGCCGTGCGTCTCAAGCGGTCGTTGGACGAGCTGGAGATGGCCGAGCCCTGCACCAAGGAAGAGCTGCTGGAGATTCACCGCAAGCTGGTGGAACTGAACGGCATCGAAGAGGGTTTGATCTATCTGCAAGTCAGCCGTGGCTCGGACGGCGACCGGGATTTCGTGTTCCCGTCCGCCGATACCAAGCCCAGTCTGGTGCTGTTCACTCAGAACAAACCGGGACTGGCTGACAGCCCTGCGGCCAAGAAAGGCGCCAAGATCATCTCGATCGAGGATATCCGCTGGGGCCGCCGCGACATCAAGACCGTACAGCTGCTCTACCCGTCGATGGGCAAGATGATGGCCAAGAAAGCGGGCTGCGACGATGCGTGGCTGGTCGAGGACGGCTATGTCACCGAGGGCACCAGCAACAACGCGTACTTCGTCAAGAACGGCAAGATTGTCACCCGCCCGCTGTCGAACGACATTCTGCACGGCATCACCCGCAAGGCGGTGCTGCGCATGGCAGCCGAGGCGCAGATGGAAGTGGAAGAGCGTCTGTTCACCATTGATGAGGCGAAAGAGGCGGATGAGGCTTTCACCACCTCGGCCAGCGCCTTTGTCATGCCAGTGGTTGAGATCGATGGGGTGACGCTGGGCGACGGTACACCGGGCCCGATTTCGAAACGCCTGCGCGAGATTTATCTGGACGAAAGCCGCAAGGCCGCGATCTAAAGCAAAGGCCCGCCAAACCGGCGGGCCTTTTTCGTTCCGGGCGTCAGCCCTTTTTTGTTACGTTTTCTTCGAAGGCGACCTTGAAGGCGGCCTGTTTCTCGGGGCTGGCATCAGTCTGGTAGTTGGCCTTCCACTCATCCATGGTCATGCCATAGAAAACTTCGCGGGCTTCGTCCTTGCCCATTTCGATGCCCTTTTCATTGGCGGCTTCCTGATACCAGCGCGACAGGCAGTTGCGGCAGAAGCCGGCCAGATTCATCATGTCGATGTTCTGAACATCGGTGCGATCTTCCATCAGGTGCTTTTGCAACCGACGGAACGCGGCGGCCTGAAGTTCGATTTCGGTTTGCTTGTCCATGGCGTGGCTCCGGATGACTGTATCGTTGTCTCTGACCTAGCGGTCCGGTGGCGATGTTTCAACACGGTGGCTCAGGCCAGTTTCAAAGCCAGCCAAGGGATGATGCAGAAGATCAGGGTCAGGATTTTATAGTTCGCCAGATACCGGAAATACGCCCGTTTCACATCCGGGCGCTCCATCTGGAACATCCGGCCATGAACGCCCGCAATCCAATCCTGCATCAGCACGATCATCAGGGTGGTGAACAACAGAACGATAATGTTGAGCACCGCCATCCAGCCAAAGACGGCGGTCAGAAACTCCTGCGTCATGATTGCCTCCTATTCCCCGAATATATGGGGATCAGCGGCAGGCCTCACAATAAGGTGTGATCAAAGGCCGCTGTCGGCCAGAGCATCCTGCAGGATCACGGCCATACGTTCGGCCCAGGCGCGTTGTCCGGCGTGATCGGCGATCAGGTCGTTGCGCAGCTCGATCAGGGCGTTCGGGCGGCCATGGACGGTGCAGTGGCGGTCAATCGCATCACCGGGCAGGAAACCGGTATAGGGCTCGTTCACGCCGACGCACAGGTCGCCCTCGGCCTCAAGCCGGTTGATCAGCGGGCGCGAGAACCGTTCGTCCGGTGTGTGCAGAACCCCCACATGCCACGGGCGCGGGGCGCGACCGCGCAATTGGCGAGTGAAGGAATGCATCGATACGATCACCGCGTGCGGCAGGCCCGCCATCCGCTCCAGCGCGTCGTGATAGGGGCGATAGCACATGTTCAGGCGCCGGTCCCGCTCGGCGGCGTCGGCGTGGCGATTGCCGGGGATGATCGAACCGTCATACAGCTTCATCATCAGAGTCGGATCATCCTCACCCCGGTTCGGATCGATCACGAGGCGCGAGAAATTGGCCGCAATCACCGGTGCATTCAGAACCTCGCCCAGATGCTTGGACACCTCATAGGCGCCAACATCATAGGCGATGTGACGCTCCATATCCTCGCGCGGCAGGCCGAGGTCTCCGCCGTTGATTTCGGGCGGCACCGTGTTGGTTGCGTGGTCGCATGTGATCAGCCAGCGTGACGGGCGATCAGCGCCGTGGATAAAAAACGGAGAATACGTCATAAGCCTGTCATCTAGTTTGTCGCAGGTGTAGGGCAGTTGCTTTGAAAAGGGAATTGCGCAATAAGCAGCCTGAAGCAATGTTTGCGGTAACATTTGCGCAGAGCCAAGAGAAGACGTTAGGAGAACACCACCCATGCGACGCCTGAGAAATGTAAAAATCGTGGCGACGCTGGGACCGGCGTCCAATGACTATGACATGATCCGGGCGCTGCACGAGGCTGGCGCGGATGTGTTTCGCCTGAACATGAGCCACGGCAGCCATGATGAGATCCGCGAACGGCACCGGATCATCCGGCAGGTGGAAAAGGATCTGGACAGCCCAATTGCTATTCTGGCTGATCTTCAGGGGCCAAAACTGCGTGTGGGCGTTTTCTCCACCGATGCCGAGGAACTGGAAGAGGGTGCAACCTTCCGCCTGGACCTTGACCCGGCGCCGGGTGATGCGGCCCGTGTATGCCTGCCGCATCCCGAGATTTTCGCAGCACTTGAAACGGGCGCGCGCCTGCTGGTCAATGACGGCAAGATCCGTCTGATCGTTCAGGACTGCGGCCAGGATTTCGCCAATTGCACGGTTGAGGTTGGTGGCACGATTTCGAATCGCAAGGGCGTCAATGTGCCTGACGTAGTGCTGCCGCTGGCAGCGCTGTCGGCCAAGGATCGTGACGATCTGGAATTTGTCTGCCAACTGGGCGTCGACTGGCTGGCGCTGAGCTTTGTTCAGCGCGCCAAGGACGTGTTCGAGGCCCGCGCGCTGGCCGATGGGCGTGCCTCGATCCTGTCCAAGATAGAAAAACCTGCGGCGGTTGAGGCGTTCGACGATATCCTCGACGCCTCGGACGGGATCATGGTCGCGCGCGGCGATCTGGGGGTCGAACTGCCGGTGTCTGCCGTGCCGCCGATCCAGAAACGTCTGGTGCGCAAATGTCGGGGCGCGGCCAAACCGGTGATCGTGGCAACCCAGATGCTGGAAAGCATGATCGAAAGTCCGATGCCCACCCGGGCCGAGGTCTCGGATGTGGCCACCGCGATCTATGAAGGCACCGATGCCATCATGCTGAGCGCGGAATCTGCGGCAGGCTCGTACCCGGTCGAGGCGGTGCAGACCATGAACAAGGTTGCCATCGAGGTCGAGGCCGACCCCACATACGACCAGATCATCGCATCGTCACGCAGCGCCAAGGGCACCACGATTGCCGACGGGATCGTGGCCGCGGCGCGTGAGATTGCGGAAAAGACCGACATCAAAGCGATCTGCTGTTTTACCCAAAGCGGCACAACGGCGCTGCTGACCGCGCGGGAACGCCCCGGTGTTCCGATCATCGCGTTGACGCCCGCCACCGGAACCGCACGGCGCCTGTGCCTGAGCTGGGGCTGCCACTGCGTCATGACGCCCGAGCTTGAGCGGTTCAAGGGTGCGGTGGTCAACGCCGCCCGAGCGGCCCGGGCCGGTGGATTTGCCTCGGAGTCCGACCAGATCGTCGTGACCGCAGGTGTGCCGTTCAACGTGCCGGGAACAACAAATATCCTGCGTATAGCCCCCTGCGATGAGCGTTTGATTTACAACACGGATCCGGGCTGATCCTTGCGGTTTTCCCGCTTTGTCAACGGCCGGTCGGGTCGGTTGCCTATTTTTTAGGCAAAAAAAGTGCAGTAATATCAATAAAAAGCCGGACTCCGGGTTGAGTTCGGCAAATTCCCCTCTGTTTTTCGGTGTTTTTCCCGGATACTGATCCGCAAGGGCGGTCTACTCAGAAAGTTCCAGGTTCCGGCTGCCCTGCCGGGGGCACGGGCCCCGGTACAATCAAAAAATAACGGAGGAACGTCATGACAACGAAAATTGTCATTGGACTGGACGGGACAGAAACCGGGGAGCGCGCGATTGCCTTTGCCAAGGATTTGGCCGGGCGGATCGGAACGTGTGAATTGCTGGTGGTCTACGTGATCGAATGGTCCCCATTCACTTTCCAGACACCTGAAGAGAACGCTCTGCGGCACAAACGGCGCGAGGAAGAGGTCGAACTGGCCACAAACCGCGTTATCACTCCCGCAGTGGACGCGCTGAAGGCAGAAGGCTTCACAGCCCATGGCATTGTCCGCCATGGCGACGTGGCCGAAACGCTGAACGCGATCACGGTCGAAAACGGCGGCACCCAGATCATCGTCGGGCGCGCGTCGGCGGACGGGTTCAAGAAACGCCTGTTCGGCAGCTCGACCCAGAATCTGGTCATGCACGCCGATGTGCCGGTCACCGTCGTGAACTGAGGGGAGTGATGAGTATGAATACGCTTCAAAAACTGAGCCTTGGTGCATCCGCGGCCCTGTTCGCCAGCCCCGCATTGGCGCAGGACGCGCCGGGTCTGGACGACAAGATCAATCAGGCGTTTGCCGATTTCACCGGGCCTTTTGTCGGCTTTATCTTTGCCCCGTTTCCGGGGACGGGCTTTCCCTGGATCGTGGGGTGGCTGGTGATCGCAGCGACGGTGTTTTCGCTGTATTTCGCCTTCGTGCAGTTCCGCTTTTTCGGACACGCCATCAGCCTGGTCAAAGGGGATTACTCCGATCCCAACGACGCGGGTGAGGTCAGCCACTTTCAGGCCCTTGCCACCGCGCTTTCGGGAACGGTCGGTCTGGGGAACATCGCTGGTGTGGCGGTAGCCGTCGGTATCGGCGGGCCGGGCGCGACCTTCTGGATGATCATGGCGGGCCTGCTGGGCATGGCCTCGAAATTCACCGAATGTACGCTCGGCGTGAAGTACCGCAACGAATACGAAGACGGCACCGTTTCCGGTGGCCCGATGTATTACATGTCCAAAGGCTTCAACGAACTGGGTCTGCCGGGCGGTAAGATTCTGGCGGTTCTGTTCTCGATCTTCTGTATTCTTGGCGCGCTGGGCGGGGGCAACATGTTCCAGGCCAACCAGGCGCACCAGCAGATTGCAGGCATCGTCGGCGACTATCCCGGCTGGATCACCGGTCTGGTCTTTGCGGGCATCGTGTTTGCAGTGATCGTGGGTGGCCTGAAATCCATCGCGCGCGTGACCGAGAAGGTCGTGCCGTTCATGGGTATCATGTATGTGCTGGCCGCGCTGGTCATCATCATCATGCACGCAGATCAGATTGGCTGGGCCTTTGGCCAGATCTTTGCAGGCGCCTTCACCGGTCTGGGTGTTGCGGGCGGCATGGTCGGCGCGCTGATCCAGGGCTTCCGCCGTGCGGCATTCTCGAACGAAGCGGGCGTTGGGTCTGCGGCGATTGCGCACTCGGCCGTGCGGACCAGTGAGCCGATCACGGAAGGGTTCGTGTCGCTGCTGGAGCCGTTCATCGATACAGTTGTGATCTGTACCATGACGGCGCTGGTGATCATCATCACCCAGCAGCTGATCATAGATCCCGACACCGGCAAGTACATGCTGAACGAAGCTGGTAATGCGATCGCCACGGTTGACGGAAACTCGGGCGTCAGCCTGACCTCGGCGGCCTTTGGCAGTGCCTTTGGCTGGTTCCCCTTCGTGCTGGCGATCGCAGTGGTGCTGTTTGCCTTCTCGACCATGATCAGCTGGTCCTACTATGGCCTCAAGGCCTGGACCTACCTGTTCGGCGAAGGCCACACCAAGGAACTGATCTTCAAGATCATCTTCTGCATTTTCGTGGTGATCGGTGCGGCGGCCAACCTTGGTCCGGTCATCGACTTCTCGGATGCGGCGATCTTTGCGATGGCGGTTGTGAACGTCTTTGCGCTCTACTTCCTGATGAAAGTGGTGCGGGAAGAACTGGCCAGCTATGCAGCCCGCCTGAAAAGCGGCGAGATCCGCAAGTTCGAGCACTAAACCATTCCACCGGGGCGGCCAGCGCTGCCCCGGTGCCTGACCACCCTGCGAAAAGCGCAGATTCTGGTCAAAACCCCCTTGCCAGTATGACCGAACTTGCGTAAACGGCGCTTCTGATCGCGTGACCGGCCGAGATGGCATGCCGAGTCGCGTTTAGTACCGAACCCTGAAAGGAGACGGAAATGCCTAAGATGAAGACCAAGTCGAGCGCCAAGAAGCGCTTTAAGGTGACTGCGACCGGTAAGGTCCTTGCTGGCCAGGCCGGCAAACGGCACGGCATGATCAAGCGGACCAAAAAGTTCATCCGCGACGCCCGTGGCAACACCACCCTGTCCGCCCCCGACGCCAAGATCGTCAAGGGCTACATGCCCTACGACCGCTAAGAGGAGATTAAGAGATGTCCCGCGTTAAAGGTGGAACCGTAACTCACGCCCGTCACAAGAAGGTCATCAAGGCCGCCAAAGGTTACTATGGCCGCCGCAAGAGCACCTTCAAGGTTGCTCGTCAGGCCGTCGACAAGGCCAACCAGTATGCAACCCGCGACCGCAAGAACCGCAAGCGCAACTTCCGCGCGCTGTGGATCCAGCGTATCAACGCTGCTGTCCGTTCGCATGACGAGGCTCTGACATATTCCCGCTTCATCAACGGCCTGAACCTGGCCGGTATCGAAGTGGACCGCAAAGTTCTGGCCGACCTGGCCGTGCACGAACCGGAAGCGTTCGGCGCGATCGTCGCCAAAGCTCAGGCCGCTCTGGCTGCCTGATCCTCTTTTCAGAGAGACAGTGAATGAAGGGCCGTCCCGTTTGGGACGGTCTTTTTTTGCACCCAGAAACTGATTAGGTCCGCTTTGAGCCCAAGGTGACGCTTGTAAGGTTTCGGGGTCCTGCATACGTATGACCACAGAAATCGGACAATAGGGTTTTAGTGTGAAATTTTTGTTCTTAATAATCCCTACATTCATCGCTTCGACACTACTCTTTTCGACGTTTGGTACGCTGGGACTGTGTGGAATGACCGATTGTTTGGGCTCAGGACAAGGTACCAACAAAGACGTCGTAATCGGTGCAGCAGTTATCGTATTGGCTTTTATTCCTTTCGCGATAGCCTCTTGCATCATCTATCAAAAGCTCCGACGCAGGCCTCTCAATAAGTGGGTGAAGATGAGCGGATGGGCAGTGTGCCTTACAGTCGGTGCGCTAGGGGTATTTCAAGTAATTGTTGACCCCGGAGATGCACGTTGGGCCGGGATACCAATGCTTGTCTATTCTTGTGCACTTGCATTGTCGATTTTGAGTTTTCCAAATCCCGAACCCAACCCTAGCTAGCCGGAAAATTGAACGATGCTTTTAGTTTAAATGGCAGCTTTGTCCGCGTTGCGAACATTAGGCGCACCAGTTTCATTGCGCCTCCAGAAGAGTAAGCGCGTCAAAAACTGCCCTTTCAAATACTGATACAACCTGTGTGTCTACTCACTTTTCTCTTTCTTCACCAACTGCGCCGCAAACGCCACTCCGGTCCCCGGACCCGCATAGGTGACCATGATCACATCATCCAGATACACCCCGTTGAAGATGCCTGCGGACACGTCGTCCCCCGAAATCCCGGCCTCGGCCAGAACAAAGCGGGTGGGGTCGTCCAGGCTGAAGGTGCCCATCGCCTCTTCGACGATCCAGTCGGTGTCGCCGATCCGGCGCCAGCGGTTGGTAGCGGTGATCAGGTTGCCGTCCAGCTTGGTGATCTCCAGCTCCATCTCGGTCTTCAGCAGACCTTTTGCGTGGTTCGGGTTCGACTTGGCGAAACCCACCAGATAGGTCCCGTGCCATATGCCGACGATCTGAGGAAAGCCGCTGCCCTCTTCAGCGCTGAGAGGGGTGGCGAGAGTGAGCGCAAGAACCGTGACTAAGCTGCAAAGGAAATTGAATGCCATCGGGTATCTCCTGAATTGAATGGTCACAGGCTACCCGAGTTCAGGAATTTGGCAAAACGCAGCGCGGAAACGAAAAAACCGGCGCGGTGGGCGCCGGTTTTCTTAGATATTGTGCTGCGCTTTAGCCGAACACACGACCCAGCGCGCCGTCGACCGCATCGGTGATCTGGTCGATGTCATCCGCCGTCGCGATCAGCGCGGGCGAGAAGCACAGCGTGTTGTTGCGACCGGGAACCGAGCGGTTGGTGACGCCGATGATCACACCCTGCGCCATACAATCGGCCACGACCGCCTGTGCCAGTTTCTCGTCCACCGGCTCTTTGCTGCTGCGATCTGCAACCAGTTCAGCGCCCAGGAACAGGCCCTTGCCGCGCACGTCGCCAATGACTTTGTGCTTTTCCATCAGCGCCTGCAGGTTGCCCATCATGCGAGCCCCCATGGCCGAGCAGTTCCCCAACAGGTTCTCGTCCTCGATGATGCGCATATTCTCGATCGCGGCTGCCGGACCGGCGGTGCAACCACCAAAGGTCGAGATGTCGCGGAAATAGTTCAGCGGATCAGCTGCGTCGTCCTTGAACATTTCAAAGACTTCCTCGGTGGTCACCATGCAGGCAATCGCCGCATAGCCCGAGGCAACGCCCTTTGCCATGGTCACGAAGTCCGGCTTGATGCCGTATTGCTGATAGCCGAACCATGTACCGGTGCGGCCAACGCCACAGACGACCTCGTCGATATGCAGCAGGATGTCGTATTTCTTGCAGATCTCCTGCACACGCTGCCAGTAGCCCTCGGGCGCTTCGATCACGCCACCACCTGCGGTCACCGGTTCAAGGCACAGCGCGCCGACGGTGTCCGGACCTTCGCGCAGGATGACCTCTTCGATCTGGTCTGCGGCCCATTCGCCGAAGTTTTCGACAGGCGCGCCGTCCAGTTCGTGCTTGCGGTATTCCATGCAATGCGGCACGCGCACGAAACCGGGCGCGAAGGGGCCGTATTGCGCGTTACGCTCATCCTGACCACCCGCGGACATGGTCGCCAGAGTCGAGCCATGATAGTCGCGGTCGCGATACAGGATCTTGGTCTTCTTGCCGCCGTATTTCTTGTGCGCGATCTGGCGCACCATCTTGAACGCCTTCTCGTTCGCCTCGCTCCCTGAGTTGGTGTAGTACACTCGGCTCATGCCCGGCATCTTCTCGATCAGCTTCTCGGCGAAGATTGCACCGGGGATCGAACCGGCGGAGTTGGCGAAGTAGCACAGCTTCATCAGCTGGTCGTACACGGCCTTGCAGATCGATTCGCGGCCATAGCCCACGTTGACGGTCCAGACGCCGCCCGAAACGGCATCCAGATGCTCTTTGCCGTTCTGATCCCAAACACGCATTCCCTTGCCTTCGACAATGATGCGGGGATCATTGGTTTCAAAGGGCTTGTGCTGGATCAGGTGGTGCCAGATATGGGCGCGGTCGGCCTCGACCACGCGGGAAAGATCGTTTTCGTTGAACGTGCCGTCCATGACATGTCCTTTCAGAAGTATTGGGTGCGCAAGATGCGGGTACGTTGCCGCCCCGGCTTGGAATTTTCGATGGCCCAGATCACCGCGAAAGGCCATCTGTAGATAGGGCCAGATTGCACCATCCCGTATTGCCAGTCCATGGCTTCGGCGTATTTCTACGGGTTTGCCAGGCGCGATACTTTGTGATCAAGTCCGGCGAGAACTGAACTGGGAGGGTCAGCAGATGGCAGGGGACAATATCTACGAGCGTCATTTGGACAAGAACCGCGCGAACTACACGCCTTTGTCCCCGCTGAGTTTCATCGAACGCACCGCGAAGATCTACCCCGATTACCCGTCGGTGGTTTACGGCGGACGTCGCTTTAGCTGGGCAGAGACCTATGCCCGCTGCCGCCGTCTTGCGGGGGCATTGGCGGCGCGTGGTGTGGGCAAAGGCGACACGGTTTCGATCATCGCCGCCAACATCCCCGAGATGTACGAGGCCCATTTCGGCGTGCCCATGACCGGTGGCGTGCTGAACACGATCAATACGCGGCTGGACGCGCCTATCATTGCCTTCATCCTGAACCATGCCGAGGCCAAAGTGCTGCTGGTCGACCCCGAGTTTTCGGGCGTGGTGAAAGAGGCCCTAAAACAGGTCGATCATGATCTGCTGGTCATCGACATCGAAGACCCCAGTTTTGATGGCGGTGAAAAGCTGGGCAGCCTGACCTATGACGCGCTTCTGGCCGAGGGCGATCCGGAATTCGCGTGGTCTCTGCCCGATGATGAATGGGATGCGATCACGCTGAACTACACCTCTGGCACCACGGGCAATCCGAAAGGGGTCGTATATCACCACCGGGGCGCGGCGCTTAACGCGCAGTCGGACCTGCTGGACTGGGACATGCCGAAACATTCGGTCTATCTGTGGACCTTGCCGATGTTCCATTGCAACGGCTGGTGTTTCCCGTGGGCGATGGCGGCCAATGCCGGGGTCTCGGTCTGTTTGCGGGCGGTGCGGGATGAGCCGATCTATGCCGCGTTCCGCGACGAAAAGGTTACCCATTTCTGCGGTGCGCCGATTGTTCTGAACATGCTGGCCAATGCGCCGGATCACCTGAAAGATTTCGATCATGAGATCAAGGTGATGACCGCAGGCGCCCCGCCGCCCGCTGCCGTGATCGAAAAGATGGAAGGCATGGGCGTGGAAGTGACCCATGTGTATGGGTTGACCGAGACCTACGGCCCCTCGGTGGTGTGTGCGTGGAAGGACGAGTGGAACAGCAAAGGGGCCGAGGAACGTGCCGCGCTCAAGGTCCGGCAGGGCGTTCCCTATACGGCGCTATCGGGGCTGATGGTGGCCGACCCGGAAACGCTGGAGCCTGTGCCTGCAGACGGCGAGACGATGGGTGAGATTTTCATGCAGGGCAATGTCGTCATGAAAGGCTATCTGAAAAACGCCGAGGCGACGGACAAGGCCTTTCGTGGCGGCTGGTTCGCGTCGGGCGATCTGGGGGTCATTCACCCGGACGGCTATATCGCGCTCAAGGATCGGTCCAAGGACATCATCATCTCGGGTGGCGAGAATATCTCATCGGTTGAGGTCGAGGATATCCTCTACAAACACCCCGCCGTGATGGAGGCCGCCGTGGTCGCGCGTCCGGATGAGAAATGGGGAGAGACGCCCTGCGCCTTTGTCGAGCTCAAGCCGGATGCGCAGGCGAGCGAGGCGGATATCATTGCCTTTTGCCGGGACAATATGGCCCATTTCAAGGCGCCCAAGGCGGTGGTTTTCGGAGCGTTGCCCAAGACCTCGACCGGCAAGATCCAGAAGTTCAAGCTGCGCGATCAGGCGCGGGCGCTGACCTAGGCGCCCAACTTGTCAAAGATCGACAAGTCAAGGCTCAGCATCTCACCCATCCACACTGCACGGTCCCGGTGATCGGCCAGATGATCACGGGTTTCCGGGTGGGTGAAGATAGTCAGGCCCTGCCGGTTCAGCATCAGCCACGGAATGACGTGATCGAACGCGTCCGGAGCGAAAGTCAGCTGGCAGCTCCAGCGCGGGTGAGGGCCGACATTTCTG
This sequence comes from Ruegeria sp. AM9, assembly GCF_056540565.1. Lineage (NCBI taxonomy): Bacteria > Pseudomonadati > Pseudomonadota > Alphaproteobacteria > Rhodobacterales > Roseobacteraceae > Ruegeria > Ruegeria sp. AM9. The sequence continues at coordinate 84,570 of NZ_JBQFWY010000006.1, read as the reverse complement.
GCGTGCATCCGGCCCATCCTAACTGGAAACAGGCGCGCGGCCGCTTGGCAGACCCTTTGCGCGATGTCCTGCGTGTCGGCGTCGAAATAGACATGGGCGTGATAGCCGGTGATCTCGGGCATTGGGGCCTCCTGCGTTGGTATCGCAGGATAACTGGGGCAGGCCGCCCGCTCTACCAACGCGGGCACACAGACGCTGTGCGCCAGATCAGGCCGCGGCCTCGGGGTGGGCGGCCCTGAAGGCGGGGTGTTCGACCCCGCCGTCCCGCTCATGCCGTCAGCCGTTTTTCAGCACAGCCGCGTCAAGGGCTTGTGCCAGCACATCCGCGCTTCCGATGTGGTTGGCCAACACCAGAATGAGCCGTGCGTTCAGGGCTTCGCTTTCCGATTTGTCCAGCCCGTCATGGGCGGCCAGCAGCCCGGCATAGAAATCATCGCCATTGTCGAGATTCGGGGTGAGGATCAGATCGGCCATCTTGCTTACTCCTTACCGGTGGCCCGGCGGATCGCCTGCCGGAATGCGTTTTCTTCGAAGCTGTCGCGCCGTGCGGCCACGTGCTGATCGGGGCGGATCAGATAGACCGCGCTGTCTGCGTCGCCCAGATAGCGTCGCTTTAGCTCCAGTGTCAGGTCATCCTTGACCGACAGCGCCAGACGGGTGGCTTCGATGCCGTCTTCCTCGATCCGGTCGGGGGCGTCGGCGTCGATGGTCAGCAGGGTGAATTTACCCGCCAGTTTCGGCAACAGGAAATCGTCCCCCAAAGGCGCATCCGGGCAGGCCGCGCCCGGGCGCGTGATGTCCGGTCCGTTCAGGGCATCTGCCGAACTGAGCGACGATCCCTCATAGGTACAGGGCGTGCTCAGCCGACCGGAATTCACCAGCGGTCGCGCGAATTCAAATTGCTCGCTGAGGTCCAGAACCGCATCCCGGAACTGCCGTGACATGTCGGATTTCGGCGTGATGAAATCGGTCGAGCGCGTGGACATGCGGATATTTTCATCGGCGGCCTGAACCCGCTCGCGGTTGTAGCTGTCCAGCAGAATCTCGGGCGCTTTGCCGTCGATGACCAGTTTGAGCTTCCAGCACAGGTTATCCGCATCCTGCATTCCGGAATTTGCACCACGCGCGCCAAACGGGCTGACCTGATGCGCACTGTCCCCGGCGAACAAGACGCGGCCATAACGGAACCGCTCCATCCGCCGACATTGGAAGGTGTAGATCGACACCCATTCCAGTTCGAATTTCACATCCTCGCCCAACATCGCCCTGAGCCGCGGAATGACGTTCTCGGGCTTTTGTTCGTTTTCCTTGTCGATGTCCCAGCCCAGTTGCAGGTCGATGCGCCAGACATTGTCGGGCTGTTTGTGCAACAATGCCGATTGCCCGCGATTAAAGGGCGGATCGAACCAGAACCAGCGTTCGGTCGGGAAATCGGCCTCCATCACCACATCGGCGATCAGGAAGTTGTCCTCGAAGACGCGGCCTTCAAAATCCAGCCCCAGCATCCGGCGCGTCGGGGAATGCGCCCCGTCACAGGCAATCAGCCACTCGGCCTCGATGTTATAGGGGCCTTCGGGGGTTTCGACCTCGAGCGTGACATGGGTGTCGTGGGTGCCGATGGCCTCAACCTTGTTGCGGCCGCGGATTTCGAGGGGGGCACCTTCGGCCTGCAATTCGCGCACCCGGTCAACAAGGGCGTTTTCAAAATAGTATTGCTGCAGGTTGATGAAGGCGGGATTTGCATAACCCGTGTCAGGCTGCAGGTCGAACTCATAAACCTGACGATTGTCGAAATAGACCTTGCCCGCGTTCCACAGCACCCCTTTTTCCACCATCGGACGCCCTGCGCCCAGACGGTCGGCAATATCGAGCGTGCGCTGGGAAAAGCAGATGGCGCGGCTGCCGAAACTGACCTTGTCATTGTCGTCCAGCACGACGACCTCGACCCCTTGCTGGGCCAGATCGATCGCGGTGGCCAACCCGATCGGCCCCGCGCCGATCACGATCACCTTATGTCGGGAAGGAGAGTGTGCATCCTGATCCGGGCTGCGTTCATAGGCGTATAGCGGGACTTCGAAGATCTTGTTCATGGGCCTCCCCCGATGGTCCGGCGCGGGTTGCGCGCAAGATTTCGTTCCCCGGCCCTGTGGGGCCGAAGACTTGAGCCAATGGTTTCACCGAAAATTCCGCCGCAAAACGATCTGGATCAAATGCGACGGAATGTCCTCGGCCGTTATATTGGTCTTACCGTGCGTACGGGTCTGAGAGAGCGGGCAGCACTGTGCCGGTGCAGTCGCCGAAGCCGATTGTGTACCCCTTGCCTTTGGCTGCGCCGGTCAGGGTCAAGGTGTCGCCATCCTCGATGAAACTGCGCGTCTCGCCGCTGTCCAGCGTCAGCGGTTCCTTTCCGCCCCAACTGAGTTCAAGCAGCGAGCCGCGTTCGGGTTTCGTCGGGCCTGAGATTGTGCCGGACCCCAGCAGATCGCCGGTATTCATCGGGCAGCCCGAAGTTGAATGGTGCGCCAGTTGCTGCGCGGCGGAATAGTACATCTCGCGGTAATTGGTGCGGGCAATGGTGGTGGCGGGTTTGCCTGCGGGTGCCATCGTGACGGACAGGTCAATGTCATACAGCATCGGGCCACAGTCCTTCAGGTGATCCAGCAACTCAACATCACGCGCAGGGGTCTCGCAACGGAATGGCTCCAGCGCGGCCTTTGTCACGATCCAAGGGCTGATCGAGGTCGCAGTCGCCTTGGCCTGAAACGGGCCGAGCGGCTGGTATTCCCACGCCTGAGTATCGCGGGCAGACCAGTCGTTCAGCAGGACGTACCCAAAGATGTTGTCATCGGCCTCCTGCACCGTGATCGGCCCGTCCGAGGGGGTGCCGACGATGGCGCCCATCTCAAGCTCGATGTCAAAGCGGCGGCTGGGCAGGAATGCGGGGCGGTCCTGATCAGGCGATTTGATCTGACCCCAAGGGCGGCGAACATCGGTGCCCGACACCACGACCGAGGATGCTCGGCCGTTATACCCGATGGGAATGTGCAGCCAGTTCGGTGGCAGCGCGTTTTCCGGCCCACGGAACATGGTGCCGACGTTTTGCGCATGATGACGCCCGGCGTAGAAGTCGGTGTATTCGCTGACGGCGAAGGGCAGGTGCAGTTCGGCTTTGTCCTGCGGAACCAGCAGGGGTTCGACCTTGTCCCTCTCGTCGGCCCCATCGGCCAGCAGAGCCGTCAGACGCGCACGCAACGCGGCCCAGACTGCGGGGCCTTGCTCCATCAGCGGGTTCCAGAAGGGCAGATCGAACAGCGGCTCGTCGTCCAGATCAATCACACCTTCGGCTTCGGCTGCGGTCACGTCCAGAATCATGTTTCCGATCGCCGCGCCGCAATGCGGGTCGGACCCATCGACTGAAAAGACACCATAGGGCAGGTTGTTCAGCGGAAACGGGTGGTCGGCGTCATTGGCCGAGGCCACCCAGGATTTCTTCAGTGACATTTTCTATCCGGACCTTTGTCTGAGGGTAAGATTCTTGGTTGAAAATTATCGGACTTGGGTGGTTTTCACTTTTTGCCCGGCGTTCCGTCGAATTTTTTCTCAAGCGAGGTCCAGCAGTCAATGTAATCGTCCTGCAAGGGGGCCTCGTTGGCGGCAAAAGATGTCAGATGCTGCGGGAATCGGGTTTCGAACATGAAGGACATGGTGTTGTCCAGCTTGTCCGGCCCAAGGTTGGCATTCGATGCCTTGTCGAATGCCTCGCGGTCCGGCCCGTGCGGCAGCATCATGTTGTGCAGGCTCATGCCGCCGGGAACGAAGCCCTGTGGCTTGGCGTCGTATTGGCCGTAGATGTTGCCCATCAGCTCGGACATGATGTTCTTGTGGTACCAGGGTGGGCGGAAGGTATCCTCGGCCACCATCCAGCGTTCGCGGAACAGGACAAAGTCGATATTGGCGGTGCCGGGCTGCCCCGAAGGCGCGGTCAGCACGGTAAAGATCGACGGGTCGGGGTGGTCGAACAGGATCGCGCCGACCGGGCAGTAGGTGCGCAGGTCGTATTTGTAGGGCGCATAGTTGCCGTGCCACGCCACCACATCCAGCGGGCTTTGGCCGATCTTGGTGGTGTGAAACTGCCCGCACCATTTGACGGTCACGGTCGAGGGCACCTCACGATCCTCAAACGCCGCGACAGGCGCTTTGAAGTCACGCGGGTTGGCCATGCAGTTGGCACCGATCGGGCCGCGTCCGGGCAGTTCGAACTTCTGGCCGTAATTCTCGCAGACAAAGCCGCGCGCAGGGCCTTCCAGAACTTCGACCCGATAGACCAGCCCGCGCGGGATGATCGCGATTTCCTTGGGTTCCAGATCGATGATCCCCAGCTCGGTCGCAAACCGCAGGCGGCCTTCCTGCGGTACCACCAGCAGCTCAGAATCGGCTGAATAGAAATAGGCGTCCACCATAGACTCGGTGACCAGATAGATGTGGCTGGCCATGCCGACCTGCGTGTTCACGTCGCCTGCCGTGGTCATCGTGCGCATACCAGTCAGCCAGGTCAGCCCCTGATCCGAATGCGGCACCGCATCCCAGCGGTACTGGCCCAGGCTGATCACGTCCGGATCAACAAAAGGCGCCGATTTCCAATAGGGCAGATCGATTTTTTCATAGCGATGCGAATGCTTTACCGACGGTCGGATGCGATAGCACCACGTCCGTTCCGGCGGGTTGGCAGTGAAAGCCGTACCGCTCAGTTGCTCTCCATAGAGACCATAGTTGCAACGCTGTGGGCTGTTCATCCCCTGCGGCAGCGCGTCGGGCAGGGCCTCGGTTTCAAAGTCATTGCCAAATCCGGGCATATAGCCCGCATGGGTGCCGACCGGGCTGCTGGCCTGCGTCATTTCATGCGGATCAGTCGGATGGTTCATCCTGCGTTCCTCCGTTTGCTGCTTGAGGGATAATAGTTGGTTTTGTAACTAACAAGCATGACACAGGACGATTCCATGAAAAAAGATGACTTTGATTTGCAGAATTTCCTGCCCTACCTGCTGAACCGCGCGGCCGAGGAAAGCTCATTGGAGTTTCAGAAACTCTACAAGGACCGCTACGGTATGCTGCGCAACGAATGGCGGGTATTGTTCCATCTGGGAAATTACGGCGAAATGACCGCGAAAGAGATCGGTGACCAAGCGCGCCTCCACAAGACCAAGATCAGCCGCGCGGTGCATAGGCTGGAGGAACGCCGGTATCTGCAGCGCAGTCGCAGTGCAACGGATCGCAGGGTGGAAAACCTGGCGCTGACGGTCCTGGGCCAATCCGTTTATCACGAGCTTTGCGAAGTCGCCGGGCAGTATGACACGCGGTTGGCGGCGCAATTCAGCGCAGACGAGGTGGCCCTGTTACGCAAGATGCTGCACCGTCTGGCGCATATGGTGTGAACACTGGTAATTCAGGCCTCTGGCCCCCAGATGACAACCAGAGCGGACACTGGAATAATAACAAAATGACGACTCCGAACGCCGATGCGGCGAAATCAACTGATCTTATCGAATGGATTGTGACCCGCGGCCTGGAAGGGGCCGCGAAAGAAGAGTTGCTGGACGGCTATTGCAACAAGCTGTTGGAACTTGGCGTGCCCCTGATGCGGTTTCACGCGGCACAGTCCGCGTTGCACCCCGTTTATGGCGGCACCGGGTTCAGCTGGTATGAGGGGCAAGGCGGCGAGTCCGAGACCTTTGAATACACCGAAGAGCCCAGCGAACAGTGGAAGCAAAGCCCTCTCTACGCGATTCTGAACGATGAGGTGGATGAAATCCGCGAGCGTCTGGTTGATCAGAATGAAGCCAGCCGGTTTCCGTTGCTGAATGATCTGCGCGAGATCGGCGCCACCGATTATTATGCCACCGGTGTCAGCTTTGATGTTCCGACGCATAACGGACCCAAAGACGCCAAAAAGGCGGTGGGTGGGGTTTTGATGTCCTGGACCTCGAATGCACCAGAAGGTTTTCAGGACGACGATCTGGGGCTGATCAACACCGCGCTGCCGCACCTGGGGTTGGCGCTGAAATCCGCGTCCAGTGCCCGGATATCCAAAGACCTGATGCGGGTATATCTGGGCCGCGATGCGGGGCGCCGGGTGTTGTCGGGCGAAATCCGTCGCGGCTCGTTGCAGCAGATTGATGCGGTGATCTGGAACTTTGACCTTGAGGGTTTCACCAGCCTGTCCGAAGAGCTGCCGGGTAACGAAATCATCGACATGCTGAACGATTACCTGGCCGTCGCCGTGGGTGTGGTTCACGACAATCGCGGCAACATTCTGAAATTCATGGGCGACGGGCTGATGGCGATGTTCGACGTCGGCGAAATCGACGAAGACGCGCGTGCGGCGCTGAAAGCCGTACCCGTGTTGCAGCAACGGATGGAGGCCCTGAATGCCCGCCGAGAGGCCGAGGGCCTGCCGGTGGCCAGCTTCACCCTGGCCCTGCACGCGGGTGAGATTCTGTATGGAAACATCGGGTCCGAGACGCGCCTGGACTTTACGGTGATCGGCCCGGCCGTGAACCAGACAGCGCGGATTGCCGGGATGCACAAGTCGTTGGGGCAGCGTATTCTGATCTCGGATGACGTTGCGCGCGCGGCGCAGCCCTGCGGTCAAAATCTGGTATCCGTCGGGCGGTATATGCTGCGCGGGGTGTCTGATCCGAAAGAGCTGTTTACGATCTACGAGCCTCCGCACTAAGGACCCGGCTGAGCCAAAGCGGCAAAGACCTGTTTTCAAACGATTTTGACGGAAAAGCCTTCTGCCGTATGATCAAGCCCTGCCGTTGGCGACAGTGGTGAGTAACAAGTTGCGTCTACAAGGAGCCGATCAGACCTTGCAGTTCGATAGTCTATTTGACTCTTTCATAGTAATGCTGGCGTTGGTGGGGTCGGCAGTGTGGTTCCGGCGCCGCAATGTCATTCAAGAGCGGGAACAGGGTGTGTTTGCCCGCCTGGTCACCGATTTTGCCCTGCCGGCACTGATATTCGCCAATCTCAGCAGCGAACCGTTCCGAGCGCGAAGTTTCGAACTTGCCCTTGTGCTTTTTTCGGCCATCGCTGTGGTCATGACCGTCGCATTGTTGGCCGGGCGCTGGATGCGATTGGACCGGCCGGTGTTAGGGTCCGTGATCCTTGTGTCAGGGGTCGGCAGTACTTCGACGCTAGGCTATTCGCTGCTTCAGAACATCTATGGTGACAATAGCGAAATCATGAGCCAACTCGTCGTGATGGGAGAGATTGGCGTCGTGCTGCCCCTTTTTACCGTCGGTGTCGCCATCGCCAGCTATTACGGCGAAAACAACGACCAAGCACCAACGATTGCGGACGCCCTGAAGACATTCGTGCGGTCACCGATTTTTCTGGCGTTTGTATTGGGTGTTCTGGCGTCTGCCATCGGCCTTCCGCAAAGCGGCAGAGTTGTGGAGTTGCTGAGTGACTTCCTTGGGATTGCCAGCGCGTCGCTGACATTTCTCGTGGCTTTTACGATCGGGCTGATGCTGCGCCCTGTCGGATTTCAGCAGTTCGCGGGTTTGTTCGTTCTGGTCTGTGCGTTGAAATTACTGCTCGAGCCGTTGGTCGCGGGCGGGTTTGCCTTTGTGCTGGGGTTGCCGGACTTTCAGCGTGACATATTGGTGATCGAGGCCGCGATGCCGTCCGGGGCTTTGGCCGCAGTGATCGCCGCGCGATACGGGTGCGACGCGGCAATAGCATCAGCCTTGTTGATCGCGACTTTCGTGCTCAGCCTGTTTGCCGTGCCGCTGATTGGGTATTTGGCGCTGTAGGTCACCCCTGCGCTGGGGGCACGGCCCGCTGATACAGATGCCATGTGGCGTGGCCAAGGATCGGCAGGGTGAAGATCAGGCCCAGAAACGCCGGAACCATTGACAACAGCATGGTGACCGAGATGATCGCCGCCCAGGTCAGCATGACCACAGGGCTTTCCGAGACGACCCGGATGGACGTCAACATGGCGGACACGAAATTGGTTTCCCGGTCAAGCAGCATGGGCATGGCAATGACGGTTACTGTGAACAGGACTGCCGACAGAAACGCGCCGACGCAGGTGCCAACAGCAAGGAAAGTCCAGCCCTGCGGAGTGAGGAAAACGATACTCAGGAACCCGTCAAAATCCGAGAAGGATGCGTTCTGCAGAATGATCGCCAGCCAAAGCCGAATCTGGTAAATCCACACCCAGAAAATGAACAGGGTAACAAAGGCCATCCAGCCCATTTCGCGTTTGCGCTGATTGGCCATGACGCCGAGGATTTCAGACCAGCCGAAACTTTCACCCTTCTGCAACCGGCGGGACATCTCGTACAGCCCGGCGGCGGCGAAGGGCGCGACCAGCGGAAAGCCGACAATGGCGGGAATGATCATCCAGATCTTGCCGAGCCAGACCAGACCCCAAACAAACAGGATGCCGAAAAGCGCATAGAACAGGCCGAAAAAGCCGCTCATGACGGGGCGTGCCAGAAAATCGGAAAACCCGGCCTTCAGCGACGCGGTGATATCACTCGACGTCACCGTGTTGACCTCGGGCACGGTTTGCGGCTGCGGCTTCAGATTGTCTGGTGGTGTGGACCCTTCGGTGTCGGATGTCATGGCACGCTCCTCCCAAAGCACAGTGCTTTGCTGATCCGATTGCCAACGGAACCAGCTGTGAACAGGCGCCTTTCCTCTGCAAACAAGTCTGCAACAGGTGAGGCACAAGGGCAAGGCGGAGGAGTTCAGTAGCGGCGTCGCGCGTGTCGGACCGGGCAGGGTCCCTTAGAAATCGATCTCGACGCCCGGCAGGTTCAGCTCTTTCATCATGTCACGCAGCTCTTGCCGCGCGGCGATGTTCGAGATGTTCAGCTGTTTGACACCGATATCCTTGAGGTCCAGCAGGGTCAGGCCCCGTGGGAACAGTTCGCGGAAAATCACCCGCTCGGAAAAGCCCGAGGCGACGCGGAAGCCGATGCGCTGCGACAGCATCTCGATCGCGCGCTGCATCTTTTCCTTGTTGACCATGCGCTGGGTGCCGACGCGGTTGCGTACGACGACCCAGTCGATGGGTTTGAGCCCGGCTTGGGCGCGCAGCTGCCGCGCATTCCACACCATTTCGGAATAGACTGACGGGCCGAGGATTTTCTCGCCCTTTGAATCGATCCGCGCCAGCAGGTCGAAATCGATGAAACTGTCGTTGAGCGGCGTGATCAGCGTATCGGCCAGCGAATGTGCCACTTGGCTGAGGCGAGTGTGTGAGCCGGGGCAGTCGATCAGGATAAAGTCGCTGTCGCTTTCCAGTTCGGCCACCGCAGCGGACAGGCGGTGGTCATAGATGTTCTCACCGGGTTTCAGCTTGCTTGCGTCGATCTCGGGCAGGTCATGGTGGCGCGGGCTGGGCAGCCGTGCTTCCGCACCGTTCATGAAGTTGCCGCGGTTTTCGAAATAGCGCCCAAGGCTGCGCTGCCGCAGGTCCAGGTCCAGTGTACTGACCTTATGCCCAAGCCGCGCCAGAGCGGTGGCCACATGCATCGACACGGTCGATTTGCCTGCGCCGCCCTTCTCGTTCCCCACTACGATGATATGTGCCATGCCTGTATTCCCATGTCCCGCCGTGCTTGCCCACACGTTGTTGTGAGCCACTATATGTTGTGGAATGCGGGAAGGGAAGAACCTCAGTCGGTGATATCAGGCTCTAATTTGGAAAACCAAGGCGTGCGGGCGGGTTAGGCTACGCGCTTGTCAAACGCGGCGCCCTGATTCACTGTCGGATACAGGGATTTGCGATAGGGGCAGCCGTTGGACCATCTGTTTCTGAACGTTCTGAACGTGGTCCTGCCGGTGCTGATCTGCGCCGGGATCGGCTATTGCCTGGCGCTGATCAAGGCACCCTTCGACAACAAGGTGATCGGCGGGCTGGTCTCGCGCGTGGGGTATCCGACGCTGATCATTTCGCACCTGTCCACCACCAATATCGCCGTGGGTACGTTTCTGGATGTGATGGCCGCCGCCGCGTTGGCAATTGCCGGGTTTGGGGTTTTGGGGCTTGTTGCCCTGAAGGCGATGCGCCTGCCGGTGCGGGCATTTCTGACGCCGTTGATGCACGGGAATGTCGGCAATATCGGATTGCCAATTACCCTGTTGGCGCTGGGCGATGCGGGGATGGCCTATACGATGGGTTTCGTGGTGGTCGTGCTGATCAGCATCTTCACTGTAGGGATGTGGATACCAGCCGGGGAATTCTCACCGAAGAAACTCGCCACATCGCCGATCATCTATGCGGTGGTGATATCGCTGGTCCTGATGGCGACCGGATACAGCCTGCCGCAGCCGGTGGCCAAATCTCTTAACATTCTCGGAGGGCTGTCGATTCCGCTGATGCTGCTGACCCTGGGCCACACGCTGGCAACATTGCAGATCCAAAGCCTGGGCCGGGCGGTGATACTGACCGTTCTGCATCTGGTAATGGCGCTCGTGATCGCCAGCGGTCTGGTCTGGACGTTCGGCTTTACAGGCGCCGAACGCGGTGCGGTGATCCTGTGTTGCCTGATGCCGTCTTCGGTGGCGACCTACCTGTTCATCGACCAGCACGTGTCGGAATACGGGTCGGATGTGGCGGGCTTCATTCTGGTCTCGACGCTCAGCACCATAATCGTGCTGCCAGTTGCGCTGTCTTACTGGATCTGAAACGCACCCTATGCGCAGAGGTAAAAATCGCTAAACTGCTGAATAATTGCGTTAATCAACCATGGTTTGAGGGCAATTCGATGCGTGACGAGACCTCGGAAGATGTGACCCCGCAGGCCCGCGCCCGTGTGGTGCTGGCAATGACGGCGATCTGCATGATGGTCGTGGGGTTCAATACCACCGCTGTCGCAACCATCCTGCCCAACCTCAAGGCCGAGTTCGATCTGACTCCGTCCGGGCTGCAGTGGGTGATGGCGACCTATACGGTGGCCAGTGCCACGCTTGTCACCATCGTCAGCCGGCTGGGCGATATAACAGGCAAGATGGGCGTATTTTTCTTTGGTATGGTCGTCTTTGCCATCGGGTCGGCCTCGGTCCTGTTTGCCCAGGATGGGGCGATGCTGCTGTTTGGACGCGGTGCGCAGGGGGCAGGGGCGGCCGCGCTGTTCGGAACCTCTCTGTCGCTGCTGACCGCCGCCACGCCAGAAGAGCAACGCGCCAGCGTCACCGGGGCCTGGGGCGCAATCGTTGGCCTTGCCATCGGTGTCGGGCCAATCGTCGGCGGTGCCTTCGGCCACTATGTCAGTTGGCGCGCGGTTTTTGCAGTTGACCTGCTGCTGCTGGCGTTGGCCTTTGCCATTGGACTGCATGTCAGCAAGCGGAAATATGTTCCGGACACTCGGCTTGCCGGGGCAAAATTCGATTATCCGGGGGCAGTTGCCATCCTGTTGTTCCTTGGACCGCTATCCTTTGCGCTCAGCAACGGGGAAAGTGGGGGTTGGGCCACGCCGCTTACGCTGGTGCCGCTTGCCATTGCAGCGGTGGCAACGGTTGTTCTCGTCATCGTTTCCCGCCGAGCCGCAGACCCGCTGATCGAGCTGCGCTATTTCCGCCACCCGCGCTATTTCATGGCTGCGGCGGGGATGTTCTTTACCGGCTTCACGCTGTTCTGCTTTTTTGTCTATTTCAACACTTTCGTGCAGTCGCCGGACGCCTTTGGGTATTCGTCAATCGGCGCAGGGTTGGCGATCATGCCGCTGAGCCTCAGCATGTTTGTCATCTCGGTCACCGCGCCGCGGTTTCTGGCACCCTACAGCTTTCAATGGCCGGTTGCGATTGGACTTGGCGCGATGGCCTGCGGGTTCCTGTTGCTGATGACGACCACGAACACCACTCAATATGCCGAAATCTGGTGGAAGCTGCTGATTGTCGGCATCGGTTTGGGCGTCTGCTTTTCGCTGCTGCCCCGCCTCGGCCTGCGTCTGCTGCCCGAGGAGCATGTTGGGCAGGGCTCGGGTGTGATCAACGCCTGTCTGTATTTCGGCGCCACCCTGGGTGCCGTGGTCGGAGGTCTTGCCGAATCCATCACCAAACGCCGGGGCCTGTCCGAGGTCATTGACGCGCTGCCCGCAGGATCGACCCAGCGCGAGGATCTGGCCCACGCGCTGACCCACGGTACGCCCAGCCAGATTCAACAGCAGATTGCCGGGATGGACCCAACAGCCGGAACCGCCTTGGCCAAGGCGCTGCGGGATTTGCAGGATAACGCCTTTGACAGCGCCATGCTGGTCGCAGCGGTTGCGGCGCTGATCGGAATGGCCCTGGCATTGATGTTGCTGCGCGGGCCGGTGCCACCGGTGCACAGCGCGGCGGAACTGACGCGCGACCCACGGTAATCGCGTTGTGGTCCCGCCGGGCTTAACCCCCGAGATACACCCCATCTTTCGGGCGGTAGAAAACCTTCTGATCGTGCAGTTTGCCCAGAAGATCGTGAATACGGCGCAGAGTCTCTTCGCGGTCCGTATTGCCACATTCGTCCTCATCCATCGCAGCCTGCGACAACGAGGCGACCGAGCCACGCAACGCCGTTTCGATCAGGTCCATGTCCTCTACCGAAAGCTCGATCATGTCATTGTACTGGGGCATTTTGGGGTCTCCGTCGTAGCTTGGTCTATGTTACCGCCAAAAACAGAATCCACCAGCCCTTGACGGGATCGGTGTCAGCGATGCGCTATCTTCCCCGGCTTTCGTGGAAATGACGTGCAGCCTTTCAATCATACAAAGAAAAAGGCCGCCCCGAAGGGCGGCCTTTCGCATTTCAAACGGGTCAGGCTTAGAAGCCCAGACCTTCGTATTTCTTCTTGAACTTCGACACGCGGCCGCCGGCGTCCATCAGGCGCGACGAGCCACCGGTCCACGCAGGGTGCGAGGAGGGGTCGATTTCCAGAGCCAGCTGGTCGCCTTCGGCGCCCCAGGTGGATTTCATCTGAACCACGGTGCCATCGGTCATTTTGACGTTGATGACGTGATAATCGGGATGGATGTCTTTTTTCATCTTTCCGCTCCTTACGCCTCGGCGCCAGCCTTGGGCTTGTAGTTGGTGACCTCTGCGATACGTGCGGATTTACCACGACGGGTGCGCAGATAGTACAGTTTGGCGCGACGGACGCGGCCACGGCGGACAACGGTGATGCTGTCGATGTTGGTCGAATGCAGGGGGAACACACGCTCCACGCCTTCGCCAAACGAAATTTTGCGGACGGTGAACGAACCGGCGATACCGTTGCCGCCTTTGCGCGCGATGCAGACGCCTTCGTAGTTCTGCACACGGGTGCGCGACCCTTCGGTCACTTTAAAGCCGACACGGATGGTGTCACCGGCTTTGAAATCGGGGATGTCTTTCCCCAGGGCGGCAATCTGTTCCGCCTCAAGCTGTGCGATCAGGTCCATCGCAGTTACTCCTATATGCTCGTGGTTGGTCCACGAAGTTTGGGCACGGGCTGAGAGCTCTTGGTCTTCACCGGGTCCTGCATGCAGCCCGCCAGAGGTCAGATCGAATGTTCCTTTGGTTCGGTCCGCCCTGACACGCCGTGACCGAAGAAAGCCGAGCGCTGCGCCATGATGCAAACCAAAACACCGGAGTCGCGTTTCGCGGCACCGGATTGCCGTCGTTTAAGGAATTTGCGGACAGGGATCAAGCCTGAATCGTCATATATTGCGGGGGGAACGGTAAGATTCCGCTGTCCGCAAACTACGCCGTTGCCTTGTGCGACCGATCAGGCATTCTGGAGGCAATTACAAGAGCAGAAATTTACAACAGGAATGGATCATGCGCATTGCGTTGATGCTGGCCGTTCTGGCCTTTGCGACCCTGTCCTGCGGTCGCAGCACCCCTCCGCCCCAACAGGTCGAGGCCAAAGCTTTTCTGGACACCACGTCGCCTGCGGTCATCTACCCGGCCTTTGGCGATGCCGACCCACATGAGTGGGACGGGCGGCATCCCGGCCATTACCCGGTTCACGGGCTGGACGTGTCGCGCTGGCAGGGGCCAATCGACTGGCGCCGGGCGAGGGCGTCGGGCGTCAGTTTCGTGTTCATCAAGGCGACCGAGGGCGGTGACGTGGCCGACCCCATGTTCGACGACCACCGGCGCGGCGCGCAGGCGGCTGGGGTGCCTTGGGGTGCGTATCACTATTACTATTTCTGCCGCCCGGCGCATGAGCAGGCGCGGTGGTTCATTCAGAACGTGCCCAAGGGCGCCGACCTGCCGCATGTGCTGGATATGGAGTGGACCCCGCATTCCAAGACCTGCAGGCTACGTCCCGATGGCCGCAAGGTCCGTGCCGAGGCGCAGCGGTTCCTCGACATTTTGGAGCGCCATTACGGTCGTCGGCCCATCATCTATACGACGGTTGATTTCTACGAGGAAACCGATATCGGGCGGCTGCCTAAAACCGAGTTCTGGTTGCGTTCGGTCGCGGGGCACCCGCGTGAGGTCTATCCCGGCATGATCTGGCGGTTCTGGCAGTACACCGGCACCGGGTTGGTGCCGGGCGTACAGGGCAAGGTGGATATCAACACGTTCAACGGCCACCCGGAAATCTGGGCGCGCTGGAAGGCGGGGGGTTAGTCTCGCGCCTTTCTGTAGCTCTCCCACAGATCGGGACGCCGTTCGCGGGTGATCTGTTCCGACATTTCGTGCCGCCAATCGGCAATGCGCCCGTGGTGGCCGGACATCAGGATGTCGGGAATCGGGCGCCCCTTCCACTCGGCGGGGCGGGTGTATTGCGGATGCTCCAGCAGGCCCGAGGAAAAGCTTTCCTCTTCGGCTGAGGCCTGATTGCCCAGCACGCCGGGGATCAGCCGCACCGTCGCGTCGATCAGCGCTTGCGCGGCGATCTCGCCGCCGGTCATGACGAAATCGCCCAAGCTGACCTCTTGCACGCCGTAATGCTCCAGTACCCGCTCATCAACGCCCTCGAAACGGCCGCACAGCAGGGTCATACCGTCACAGCGGGCCAGATTCTGCATCATGCGCTGGTCCATCCGGCGGCCACGAGGGCTGAGATAGATCAGAGGCCAGTTGCCCTGTATCCCGGCCATCGTGTGCTCGATCGCCTCGCCCAGTACATCGGCGCGCAAGACCATGCCTGCGCCCCCGCCTGCGGGCGTGTCATCCACGTTGCGGTGCTTGCCGATGCCGAACTGGCGCAGATCGACGGTTTCCAGCTGCCACAACCCTTCTTGCAGGGCTTTGCCGGTCAGGCTTTCGCCCAGAACGCCGGGAAAGGCGGAAGGAAACAGCGTGATGATCTTTGCCTTCCATACCCCATGCAGATCGGGCGTGGGCGTCATCAACTCACGCGGTTTCAGGGTGGGTCGGATCGCTTTGCGACCGTGGGATTTGCTAGGCTTGTCAGTCATGTCGTGCCGATCAAAGCGCCTTTCGCGCGTTCAATAATCGCTTTCTTCTGTTCGATCAGAGCGGCCTCGTCCAAGCGCGAGCGGTTCAGGTCCAGCAATTCGACCAGCACGTCCTCGGGCAGGCGACTGTTGACCTTGGTGGGCTGCACCAGCAGCTTGGCCTTGTCACGGGGCAGGTCCAGATACTCGGCAAACGGGGTGCCGGGGCCATAGCGGCGCAACTGCAGTTCCTCAAGCCATTCGGCGGTAACGGTGACCGATGGCAGCCTGTCCCGGATCTGATCCACGGTATCCTGCAAGGGCGGCAGGTGATCCATGTTCGCTCGATAGGCTTCGTAATCATGCACCTGGCGGATGCGCTCCAGATCATGCGCCCAAAGGCTGCGCAGCCAGCCGCCGCGTTGGCGCAGCGACAGGTAGATGGTAATGTCGACCTCTTGCCCGGAGAAACGATGGCGGATGGCATCCACCAGACAGGCCGCAAGCTCTGGCGCGGTTGCATAGCCGTTTTCGATGTTACGGCTGGGGCGCAAACCGGCAAAGTTTTCCTCGCTGACGATCAGGCCGCGTTTGTCGCCAAAATCGATCGAGTCCAAAAAGTCGCGCACCTGCGTGCCAAATTCGGACAGCGTACCGACGGTTCCATAGACCGAGTGGTTGGTCGCCGCCCGCGACAGGCCGGATTTGCGCGTGCGATAGGGCAGCACCAGCGCGAAATGCGGCCAGATCAGCTCGCGATTGTCATAGAGGAAAGACTGTGCCGCTGTGGTTCCGGTCTTGTGCAGGCCCAGATGCAGCAGGACGCGGCGCATCAGATAAGCCCTTCGGGCGGATCGGCGATGATGCGGCCCTTGTCCAGATCAACGGTCGGAACGGCCTCAAGCGTGAAGGGCAGCAGAACGGTGGCTTTCAGGCCCGGCCCGTGCAGTTCCAGCAGGTCGGTTGCGCCGTGGTTCTGCACCGATTTGATCCGGCCCAGTAGGGTGCCGCCAGTATCATAGACCTCAAGCCCGATCAGGTCGGTGTGATAGAATTCATCATCGGGCAGCGAGGGCAGCTGATCGCGCCGGGCAAACAGGCGCAGGCCTTTCAGCGCGTCGGCCTCTTCCTTGGTCTCGATCCCGCCCAGCCGTGCGGCGAACCCGTTCTTGATCGAGCGGGTCAGGACCAAAGGATAGCGCTGGGCGCCGGCCTCGTCGGTCAGCGGAGAATACGCCTCGATATCTTCGGGTACGGCGCAATAGCTTTTCAGGCGCACTTCGCCGCGCACGCCGTAAGAACCCGCAATGCTGCCGACGCAGATCAGATCACTCATTTGGCCCATCCACCGTCACACATAGCCCATCCTGCCAGTCGCCCCGCGCGGCGCAGGCCTCGCGTTGGTTGCTGCGTTCAAAGAACACGCCCACAATAAATGCGATCAGCAGCAGGATGGGAAGTCGTATCAATCCGAACATCTGTCTATCGCACCTCAACCGTCAGGGTGTCGTCGCGGCATTCCCAGCCAACACGTTCCAGTTCGGGCGTATCCGACAGCTCCTCGGGCCAGCCGACGCAGAAATAGCCGACCAGACGCCAGTTTTCCGGCACGTCCAGATCGCGGGCCATCTGGTCGGGGTCCAGAATGGACACCCAGCCCAGACCCAGCCCGCGCGTGCGCAGGGTCAGCCAGAACAATGTAATGGCCGAAACGACGGAATAGCGGCGTGCCTCGGGCATGGTGCCCGCGCCCAGACCTTGCCCCT
Organism: Ruegeria sp. AM9; assembly: GCF_056540565.1. Taxonomy (NCBI): domain Bacteria; kingdom Pseudomonadati; phylum Pseudomonadota; class Alphaproteobacteria; order Rhodobacterales; family Roseobacteraceae; genus Ruegeria; species Ruegeria sp. AM9. The sequence goes on along the minus strand of NZ_JBQFWY010000006.1, from coordinate 67,414 downwards.
TGTCGGTGGCATCGTCGCAGAACACGGCCAGTTGCACCGGGGCCTCTTGCATCCCCGACAGTTTCAGGCCGCTGTAAAGCTGCGCCTTCTCGCCGGAGTATCCGGCTAGGGCTTCGGCATTTGCGGTTTGGAAATTTTTCAGCGCCGCCGCCCGTGCGGCCGCGCTTTCGACGCGGATCACGCGCCAGGGTTCGCTCAGCCCCACCGAGGGGGCCAGTCGAAACGCGTCGAGGCAGCGCGCCAGCACTGCCTCGTCTATCGCGTCGGTGCGGAACCGGCGCACATCGCGCCGGAGCCGCATCAACAGGTCGAACTGCGTGCGGAAATCGTCGGTGAAAGTCTGATCCTGCACGCGCCCGCCTGCTTATTCTTCGGCAGCCGCTTCTTCAGCCGGTGCAGCAGCAGCTTCGGCCGCTTCAGCAGCCTTTGCAGCTTTTTCTTCTGCGCGTTCCTGAGCTTTCTTGCCCGGGGTACCCTTGTTGGGGTTGTTACGCTCGGCTTTTTCACGGGTGCCAGCAGCTTCCAGCATGCGTGCAATACGGTCGGTGGGCTGTGCGCCCTGATCCAGCCAGTACTGGATGCGCTCCATGTTCATTTTCACGCGCTCTTCGCTGTCTTTCGGCAGCAGCGGGTTGTAGGTGCCCAGTTTCTCGATGAAACGGCCGTCGCGGGGCATGCGGCTGTCAGCAGCCACGATGCGGTAGAAGGGACGCTTTTTCGAGCCGCCGCGGGCGAGACGAATTTTCATTGCCATGGTGGTATCTCCTTTGGATGGCATCACGCCAGAGGCGTGTCTTTGTTTGAGCCGGGAAGTGCCCGGTTATTCTTGGTATTCGTGGAAACGGATGATTATTCCTGATGTTTCCGGTGGTGTCGGATGACTTCCTGAATGATGAAATTCAGAAAAGCCTTGGCGAAGTCAGGGTCCAGATTGGCCTGTTTCGCCAGGTCTTCTAGCCGTGCGATCTGCGCAGCCTCGCGCGTGGGATCGGACGGGGGAAGGTCGTGTGCGGCCTTGAGCTTGCCAACAGCCTGCGTGTGCTTGAAACGCTCGCCCAGTGTATAGACAAGGATCGCGTCCAGCCGGTCGATGCTTTCGCGATGCTCTTTCAGCAGCGTTGCAGCCTGTGTCACGGGGTTGGTCATGCGTAGGCCTCCATGCCGCCATTCACCAGATCGCCGGGCGCCGGGTGACGCCAGATCTCGGTGGTGCCGAATTTCGGGTGTTCATAATGATAGTCGAACTGGGCGCCCAACCTTTTGGCTACGGCTTTGCTGGCGTCGTTGTCCGGGTCGATCAGCGAGATCGCGGTTTCCCAGCCCAGAATGTCATAAGCGTGGGTGCGCGCCGCCAATGCAGCCTCGGTCGCATAGCCTTTGCCGGTTGCATGGTTCATCAGCGTCCAGCCGACCTCGGGCTCGGGCCATCCTTCGGGGCACCAAAGTCCGATCCGACCGACATAGGTGCCGGTGTTTTTTTCATCGACGCTCCAATACCCATAGCCGCGCAGAGCCCAATGACCAAAATGTAGAGCAATGATCCGCCACGTTTCGTCCCGGCGCAGAGGCCCGCCGACATACTTCGCAGCATCGCTGGCGAAGAATTCCGCATCCGCGTCCAGATCAGTCTCGGATGGGGCGCGCAGGATCAGGCGCTCGGTCTCAAGCCGGGGGATATGATCGGCGATCGGGTTCACTTCTTCTTACCAAACCCGCTGAGGCCCGGCGGCAGAGCCATGCCGCCGCCCATGCCGGGCATACCGGGCATCTTGCCGCCCATCGCCTTGGCCGCCTGTTCCAGCGCCTTGGGGTCCATGCCTGCGGCCATTTCCTCGGGCGAAGGGCCGCCTTTGCCGAACATGCCCTTCATGGCCTGTTTCAGCATCTTGCCTTTACCCATCTTGCCCATCTTCTTCATCATGTCCGACATCTGCCGGTGCATCTTGAGCAGCTTGTTGAGGTCGCTGACCTCCATCCCCGAACCGGCCGCGATGCGCTTCTTGCGGCTGGCTTGCAACAGCTGAGGATTGGCGCGTTCGCGTTTGGTCATCGACTGGATCAGGGCGATCTGCTGGCGCAGGATCTTGTCGTCCAGACCCGCCTGATCCATCTGCTTGGCCATCTTGCCCATGCCGGGCATCATGCCCATCATGCCCTGCATGCCGCCCATCTGGATCATCTGCTCCAGCTGCATTTTCAGGTCGTTCATGTTGAACTGACCTTTGACCATGCGCTGCATCATGCGCTCGGTCTGTTCCATCTCCATCGTTTCCTGGGCCTTTTCGACCAGAGCAACGATGTCGCCCATGCCCAGAATACGTCCGGCGATCCGGTCCGGCTCGAAGGTTTCGAGCGCGTCCATCTTCTCGCCCAGACCGACAAAGCGGATCGGCTTGCCGGTGACCGCGCGCATCGACAGCGCCGCACCGCCGCGCCCGTCACCGTCCATCCGGGTCAGAACCACGCCTGAGATGCCGACCTTGGCGTCGAATTCCTCGGCCACTTCCACGGCGACCTGACCGGTCAGGCCGTCAACGACCAGCAGGGTCTCGCGCGGGTCAACAGCGTTGCGGACCTGCTCGACCTCGTCCATCAGCACTTCATCGATATGCAAACGGCCCGCCGTGTCGAGCATGTAGACGTCATAACCACCCAACGTCGCCTGCTGTTTGGCGCGCTTGGCGATGTCGACGGGTTTCTGACCGGGCACGATCGGCAGAGTATCCACGCCGACCTGCGTGCCCAGAACCGCCAACTGATCCATCGCCGCCGGGCGATAAACGTCCAGCGAGGCCATCAGGACCTTTTTGCCCTCTTTCTCTTTCAGGCGTTTGGCCAGCTTACCGGTGGTGGTCGTTTTACCCGAGCCCTGCAGACCGACCATCAGGATTGGGGCAGGTGGGTTGTCGATCTTCAGCTTGCCGGGATCTTCTTCGCCCCGCAGGGTATCGACCAGCGCGTCATGCACGATCTTGACGACCTGCTGGCCGGGAGTGATCGATTTGGTCACCGCCTGACCGGTCGCCTGTTCCTGCACCTTCTTGACGAATTCGCGGGCCACCGGCAGCGAGACGTCGGCCTCAAGCAGCGCAACCCGGACCTCACGCAGAGCGGTCTTGACGTCTTCTTCGGACAGGGCGCCTTGTTTGGTCAGCCGGTCAAAGACGCCGGAAAGGCGTTCGGATAGATTTTCAAACATGCCTTCGGCCTCCTTAGCCGGTTATCTGGTGGCACTTCCTAATTAGGAGGCACCGGTTAAATGCACAATTGCCCCCACGGGCGAAACTCGCTGGTGGGGGGCGATCCCTGAACGACTCAAGGGACCGGAAGGATCGTCTCTTCCGGATGTTGGGCAGTTCATTATGTCTGTTTTCGCCTGTAGTCAAGCCGGACACGCCGGCAGGCCTTGAAACCGGCTGGCTTTGGCGGCATCAGCAACGCGATATCATCAGGAGTCTCTCATGGACGCATCATCCGCCTTTCAGGACGCGCTACCGCTCAGCTCGGATGCGCTGTTGGCACAATTGGACGACTGGGGTCTGGCCTATCGGCTTCACACCCATGTGCCGCTGCGTACGGTCGAAGATTCGAAATCGGTCGAGGATCAGTTCATGGTGCCGGGCGAAAACGCCCTGCGCCTGAAGAACCTGTACCTGCGCGACAAGAAAAAGCGGAACTATCTGGTGACGCTGGAACAAAGCCGCGAGATCGACCTCAAGGCGCTTGGGGCGGAGTTGGGCGTGGGCAATCTGTCCTTCGGCTCGGCGGATCGGCTGCTGCAGAACCTCGGTATCCGGCCCGGAGCGGTCAGCCCGCTGGCGATGATCAACGGGGTGCAGAACGATGTGCGGTTCTTTATGGATGGTGCGGCGCAGCAGGCCGATGTCATTTACATGCACCCTCTGGTCAATGACCGCACTGTTGCGATGGCGCGGACCGATCTGATGGCGTTCTTCGACCGGACCGGTTGTGAGGTGACCTGGCTGCCCTGATCCAAGGCCAAAGAACAGGTGCGCCCAGCCGTTGCAAAAACAGGCTGGGCGCGCAGGGCATTCAAGGTGCAGGCGATCAGGCCGCCAGTTCTTGGACGGCTTTCTGTGCTTTGGCCATCGTGGTTTCCGCGTCCAGAGCCATCTGATCGGCGGCGACAACATCCACATCATGAATGCCGATAAAACCAAGTACGTGTTTGGCATAGTTGGTGGCGAAATCGACCTTGGACCCGACCGCGGTACCGCCCGAAGCAATCGCCAGAACCGCGCGTTTGCCCTCCAGCAGGCCCTTGGGGCCGTTCTCGGTGTATGAAAAGGTCAGGCCAACGCGGGCCACCAGATCAATCCACGCTTTGAACGCCGCAGGCACCGAGAAGTTATAGATCGGCAGACCGACGACGATAGTATCAGCCTTCTGCAGTTCATTCACCAGCGTATCCGACAGCGCCAGTTGATCGCGCTGGGTCTCGTCCCGCTGATCGGCGGGGGTGAAATTGGCATTGATCCAGTCCTCGGTCAGCAGGGGAAGGGGGCTGGCCAGATCACGGCGGATGATGCGCGCAGCGCCCAGATGCTTGACGATGCGGTCGGACAGATCGCGGGTGGCAGACCCTTCGCGGCGGGCCGAGGCATCAATATGCAGGATGGTTTTGGTCATTTCACTTGGTCCTTTTGGATGGGGAATTCTCGTCTGCGCCCAATATGGATGTTGCGTACATGAACAAAACTCGGATACATCAACAGTTGATGTTGGAATTTGCACAGTAAGGTGACGCCTTGGACAATTGGGACGAAGTCAGAACCGCTTATCAGGTGGCCCGCATGGGCACTGTCAGTGGCGCGGCCGAGGTGCTGGGCGTGCACCATGCCACCGTGATCCGCCACATCGACGCGATCGAGGCGCGGCTGGGCGTCAAGCTGTTCCAGCGCCACGCGCGCGGCTACACCCCCACCGAGGCCGGAGATGACCTGCTGCGCGTGGCGCAGGCGACCGAGGATCAGTTCAACCAACTGGTCGGGCGGATGAAGGGGCGTGGCGATGACGTCTCGGGTGAACTGGTCGTGACGTCTCTGTCGTCGCTGGCGCCGCTGGTGGTGCCCGTGCTCAGCGAGTTTCAGCGCCTGCATCCGGGACTGATCGTGCGCTACCTGACCGGAGACCGCCTGTTCCGTCTGGAATATGGCGAGGCCCATGTGGCCATTCGGGCGGGGTCGGCCCCGGATCAGCCGGACAATGTGGTGCAGCCCTTTATCACGCAAGAGGTCGGCCTGTTTGCCAGCACCGCCTACGTGGATCGCAACGGGAAGCCCGCCAATATTGAGGACTTCGCCAATCACCACTTCGTCAGCACCGACGACGAAAACAGCCGCGCTCCGTTTTCCCGATGGTTGCGCGCGACGGTTCCGGCCGAGAATATCACCTTTCGCTGTACCAACAATTTCTGCATCCGCGAGGCGGTTTTGTCCGGTGCCGGGATCGGCTTCATGGCCCGCTGGGAGGCCGCCCGCGACCCGAATCTGATCGAGGTGATCGATCCGCTGCCGGAATGGTTCGGGAACCTGTGGCTGGTGACCCATGTGGATCTGCACCGCACCACCAAGGTGCAGAGCTTTCTGACATACCTTAAGGATCAATCCAAAGGCTGGCTGGCGTGACCCCCCAAGCACAGGGCCATCTGGCCATGCTTGTGTTTTCGGCCTTGGTGGCGGGCAGCTTTTCGCTGGGCTCGTTGGTCGCCAACCAGATCGCGCCCGAGGCAATCACGGCGGCGCGTTTTCTGATTGCGGCGGTTGTGATCGGGATTGCGGCACTGATGACCACCGGCCTGCCGCGCAGCGCGGCGCAGGCGCCGTGGCGCTATCTGGTGCTGGGCGGGCTGTTTGCCGGCTATTTCGTTCTGATGTTCCACGGCCTGAAGACCGCACCCCCGGTCAGCGCGGCCGCTGTGTTCACGCTGACTCCGGTGATGTCGGCGGTGGCGGGCTGGGTGCTGCTGCGGCAGATCACGACGCCCCGGATGGCCCTTGCCCTGACGGTGGGTGCCGTGGGGGCGCTCTGGGTCATTTTCCGCGCGGATTGGCAGGCTTTTACCGCGTTCCAGATCGGAGGCGGCGAGATCATCTATTTCTGGGGCTGTGTGGCGCACGCGATCTACACACCGATGGTGCGCAAGCTGAACCGGGGAGAACCGGCGGTGGTGTTCACCTTTGGTACTCTGGTCGCGGGTTGCGTTCTGCTAACGCTTTTTGGTTGGTCCGACATCCGGGCGACCGATTGGGCCAACTTGCCGCTGATCGTCTGGGTGGGGCTGCTTTATGTCTCGATCTTTGCCACAGCGGCCAGTTTTGTTCTGGTGCAGTTTGCGACGCTGCGGCTGCCCTCGGCCAAGGTGATGGCCTATACCTACCTGACGCCCAGCTGGGTGATCCTTTGGGAAATCGCGTTGGGACAGACGCCGCCTCCGCTGTTGGTTGTTGTGGGCGCAATCCTGACCGTCATCGCGCTTGTGCTGCTGCTGAAATCCGAAGAACAGCGCGGCACAACGAACCCGGTGCCTGAATGAAGCTTGCCTTCCCCTGAAATTGTGCCAGCGTCAGAGGCAGGCAATAGACAGGCATGAGATGATGAGACCAGCATTCATTCTGATCGCGGCGGCGGGTTTGTCCGCCTGCACCCCGCCCGATCCGCATTTCAAAAGCTACGAAACGGACCTGCAAGGCAGTTGCGAGGCACTTGTTTCCGCCGAAACCGGGGTGCGGCCAGAGGATGTTTCCGCGATTTCCACCAAGACCGAGCCAACAGGGTCAGTAACAACGATATCTGTTGTCGGTGCGCAGGCGCCGTGGTTGTGTCTGGCGGACCCGTTCGGCGTCATCACCGGTGTTGAATACAGCCAGGAAGGATAGTCGGCATTCGGCGCATGCCGCCCGTTGAGGCAGATCAAGGCCGATACATGCGAAAATCTCTATACTTTGGGTTAAGGAGGAATTCGCCATGTACACTCACATCATGTTCCCCGTTGACCTGCATCTTCCGCCAGAGGTTCGTAAAGCCGCCGATGTCGCGGCCGAGGTTGCCAAGTGGCAGGGCGCGAAGATTACAATTGTGAGCGTGACGGGAAGCCAACCCGGTGATCCGGTTCAGACGGATGCCGCAATCAACGACGACCTGCGCGCCTTCGCTGACCAGCTTGCCACGAACAGCGGGACGGAAGTCGCTTACCTGAATATCCACTCGGTCGATGTTGCAGCTGAGGTCGATGGCGACTTGGCTCGCGCCGCCGAAGAAATCGGTGCCGACCTGATTGTCGCGGGCACCCATGCGCCGAGGATCACCGACTATATCTTTTCAAGCCACGCCGGGTATCTGGCCAATCACGCCAAGGTCTCGGTTTTCGTGGTGCGTTAGAATCAGAGATCTTCCGCTGCGGGCAATTCGGCTTGCAGAAACCGCTCGAACGCATCCAGATTGACCGGTTCGAACTGTCCGAACCCCTGCATCCAGACCGACGCCGCACGCAGGGCGTCGGGTTCCAGCTTGCACCATTTCACCCGGCCGCGCTTTTCCTGACTGATCAGCCCGGCTTTGGTCAGGATGACCAGATGTTTCGAGATCGCCGCCAGCGACATCTCGAACGGTTCGGCCACATCGGTCACGGCCATGTCATCCTCAAGCAGCATCGCCAGAATGGCGCGGCGCGTCGGATCGGCTAGGGCAGCAAATACGGTGTCGAGGTCGTTGGACATGCCTCCGCTGAACCACAGCGCCCAGGTTTGGTCAACCATTTGGTTGAATATGCGGATTCAATACATTTGAACTGTGCCTAAGGAACAAGATGCTGCATTCCTGCATCTCTGTTAGCGAAAACTAATTAAAAAACAGCATCTTAACATGCGGCAATTCGAGCGCTCAACGCCGTTGACTCTGCGCCTTTCCCCCCTTAGCACCGTGCCCAAGACTGTGCGAGGGAAACGCCCGTGACCGATGACGACCAAAAGCAGCGTATGGCGCAGCTGGAGGCCAAGATCGAGGCGGCGAAAAAGGCCAAGGCCCCGAAACCCCGCGCGGACGCTGACGTCTCGGGCGGCGAGCTTGCCTGGAGGATGGTCATCGAAATGGTATCCGGTCTGGGGATCGGATTTGGCATCGGATACGGGCTGGACAGCCTGCTCGGGACAATCCCGATCTTTCTGGTGCTGTTCACATTGCTGGGCCTTGTCGCGGGCGTGAAGGTTATGCTCCGCAGCGCGAAAGAGGTTCAAGATAAACAAGCGGCTGCAGACGCGGCCGAGAAGGACGAGAGGGACTGAACGTGGCAACTGAGACCACCGCAGCAGAAGGCAGCAGCCTGGTATTCCACCCGATGGATCAGTTCATCGTCAAACCTCTGTTTGGTGGTGAGATTGCCTGGTACACGCCGACCAACGTGACCCTGTGGCTGTTCTTCGCAATTGCGGCGATCTTTGGCCTGCTGGTTCTCAGCACCTCGAAACGCGCCATCGTTCCGACCCGGATGCAGTCGATCGCGGAACTGACCTACGGCTTCATCTACAAGATGCTGGAAGACATCTGCGGCAAGGAAGGCGTTAAGTTCTTCCCCTATGTCATGACCCTGTTCATGTTCATCGTCAGCGCGAACTTCCTGGGCCTGATCCCGACCTCGTTCACCACAACGTCGCATTTTGCGGTCACCATACCGCTGGCGCTGGCCGTGTTCCTGACTGTGACCATTCTGGGCTTTGTCAAGAACGGCGCCGCATTCCTAGGCCTGTTCTGGGTTTCCAGCGCGCCGCTGGCGCTGCGTCCGATCCTGGCGATTATCGAGCTGATCTCGTACTTCGTGCGCCCGGTCAGCCACTCCATTCGTCTTGCCGGTAACGTCATGGCAGGCCACGCGGTTATCAAGGTTTTCGCAGGCTTCGCTGCGATTGCCGTGATCTCGCCCGTGTCGGTTCTGGCGATCACCGCAATGTACGGTCTTGAGGTCCTGGTGGCCTTTATCCAGGCCTACGTATTCACCATTCTGACCTGTGTTTATCTGAAAGATGCGCTGCATCCTTCGCACTAAGGTCCGATACCCCAACATCGAAACTTCCAATTCGTAAGGAGATACATCATGGAAGGCGATCTCGCACACATCGGCGCAGGCCTGGCAGCAATCGGTTCCGGCGCAGCCGCAATCGGGGTGGGCAACGTTGCAGGCAACTTCCTGGCCGGCGCCCTGCGCAACCCTTCGGCGGCTGCTTCGCAGACCGCAACCCTGTTTATCGGTATCGCATTCGCAGAAGCGCTGGGCATCTTCGCATTCCTGGTCTCGCTGCTGCTGATGTTCGCCGTCTGATCTGCGGAACCTGATCCTTACGCGCAGGTGGGCCCAAGCCATAGCGGCCCACCTGTTGTAAAGACAACGTTCCGACGGAGGACATCATGGCGACTGAACCCATTAGCGAAGAAGTAGTAGGCGCGTGCGTCGACTCGCATGGCTCTGCCATCGGGATGCCGCAGCTCTGCTTCGATTGGTTCCCCAACCAGATTTTCTGGCTGGTCATCACGCTGGTCGTCATCTTTCTGGTCCTGTCTCGCGTGGCTCTGCCTCGCATCGCGGCAATCCTGGCTGAACGTCAGGGGACCATTACAAATGACCTGGCTGCGGCCGAAGATCTGAAGGCCAAGGCGGTCGAGGCCGAAGAGGCCTATAACAAGGCGCTGGCCGATGCCCGTGCCGAAGCGCAGCGTATCGCTGCCGAAGCACGCGCCGAAATCCAGTCTGGTCTGGATGACGCGATTGCCAAGGCGGACGCGGAAATCGCTGCAAAGGCGGCTGAATCGGAAAAGGCAATTGCCGAAATCCGTGCCGGTGCGCTGGAAAGCATTCAAGTGGTTGCCAAGGATACGGCGGCTGAACTGGTTACCGCACTGGGCGGCGAGGCGGATGCCAAAGCCATCGACAGTGCCGTTGACGCGCAGACGAAAGGATAAGTGACATGCGGAACACTCTTGCCCTTATCCTGACCGTTGGTGCCGCCAGCCCCGCGCTGGCTGCAAGCGGCCCGTTCTTTTCGCTTGGCAACACCGACTTTGTCGTCCTGCTGGGCTTCATCGTCTTCATCGCGGTCCTGTTCTACTTCAAGGTCCCGGGCATGATTGGTGGTGCGCTGGACAACCGTGCCGAAGGCATCAAGTCCGAACTGGACGAAGCCCGCGCCCTGCACGAAGAAGCGCGCAGCCTGCTGGCCTCGTACGAGCGCAAGCAGCGCGAAGTGCAGACGCAGGCGGACGCCATCGTGGCTGCTGCGAAAGACGACGCCGTCCTGGCTGCTGAACAGGCCAAGGCCGATCTGGAAAAATCCATCGCACGCCGTCTGGCGGCTGCGCAGGACCAGATCGCATCGGCCGAGGCTTCGGCGGTCAAGGAAGTTCGTGATCAGGCCATCACCGTAGCTGTTTCGGCGGCCAACGCGGTTCTGGCCAAACAGATGACGGCGGCGCAGGCGAACAAGCTGATCGACTCGGCGATTGCCGACGTGGACGCAAAACTTCACTAAGCTTTGCGCAGTATGAACTTTGTGCGACCCGGTAGATTTCTGCCGGGTTTGCCATTTTTGGGGCAGGCTTTTTGCCCGGAACTACATTCAAATACCCAAAGCTGATCCTAGCCGGTACGGGCCGATCTGTTTCTGCCAGAGAAAAACACGATTACGGCCAGCACGGTAATCCCGATCTCGACCATGAACGTCCAGTGGTTGAGAAACGAGAGTATCCAGTGCGAGTGTGTGGCCTCGACGGTCACGAGCGGGTGGGAAAACTCCGAAAGCGGCCAAAGCCAGGCGATTTCTCCGACGATGGAATCCAGCGCCATATGGACCAGTCCACCGGCCCCAAAGAACGCCACGACACGCCCCGCCGGGGGCCAGCGCCATCCGATGATTAATCCCGCCAACACAACCCCTGCCCACAATACCGGGCGATGTGTGAGGTATGCGTGGTGGTGATGTGCGCGATCATCGATCAGATAGAACCAAAGCATGTCCAGATCCGGTGCGATCGCGCCGAGCATTGCCGCAGCAAAGACGGCTTTGCTGACATTCGGCGTGGCGGCCCGAAAGACCAGATAGGCCCCCGGTAAATGCCCGATGAACATCAGGTCTGACCTGTCTCGTGCTGCAACCGTTGCTGCGCGATGGCTTCGTTGCGCTGCGCTTTCTGATGATCTTCCATGCACCGCTGAACAAACGCCAGATGCCGATGAATAGCGTCGCGCGCACCTTCGGGGTCGCGGGCCTGCAGGGCGGTGTTGATGGCGCGGTGCTGATCCAGAATGGCTCCGCGCGTGGTTTGCTGTTGGAACATGATCTGTCGGTTGTAGAACACGCCCTGCTGCAGCAGTTCGTACATCGATCGCATCATGTGCAGCATTACCACGTTATGGCTGGCCTCGATGATGGCCATGTGGAACTGGGCGTCCAGCTGAGCTTCATCCTCGGTTGCGTTGCGCCCATGGGCGGCCTGCATCTTGTCGAATATAGCCTGCACGACTTTCAGATCGCTGTCTGACCCCAGTCGCGCGGCGCGTTCGGCGGCCAGGCCCTCAAGGTCCTTGCGGAAGGACAGATAGTCGAACACCGCCTCTTCGTGGCTGCCGAACAACCGGACCAATGCCGGGGAAAAGGCCGAACCCAGAACCTCGGCCACATAGATGCCTGATCCGGCTTTGGCAGTCAGCAGACCCTGATCCTGCAGGTTCGAGATCGCCTCGCGCAGCGAAGGCCGCGATACGCCCAGCCGCTCTGCCAGCTCACGCTCTGCCGGAAGTCGTTCGCCCGGCCGCAGGATACCGCGCAGGATCAGCATCTCGATCTGTTTTACCACCGCGATGGACAGCTTTTCGGGCTGGATTTTCTGAAAAGGCATGGGGGTGTTCCGGAATTGGTCAAGTCATATGACCACGTATTCGGGGGCGGTTCAAGGATGCCCGGTCACCGGGTTTTGTTACAATAGGTCAGGATAATTGACTTTGTTGGCTGGGTGCCTAGTCTGCCCGACATAGAGGAGGAGACCGATGTCGACGAAAGACCTGTTTGCCACGCGGACGTCCCGGATGAAGGCGTCCGAGATTCGCGAATTGCTCAAGCTGCTGGATCAGCCGGGGATCATTTCTTTTGCAGGTGGCATTCCCGATCCGGCGCTGTTTCCTGCGGATGGCTTTGCCACGGCGTTCCAGAACGCGTTGGGCCCCAAAAGCCAGGCGCAGGCGCTACAATACTCGGTCAGCGAGGGCTATGTGCCGTTGCGCGAATGGTTGGTCGATCACATGCGCCAGATCGGTGTCGAGTGTGATCTGGACAATATCCTGATCACCTCGGGCTCGCAGCAGGCGCTGGACTACCTGGGCAAGCTCTATCTGTCACCGGGTGACACGGCACTGGTCGGCTGGCCCACCTATCTGGGCGCGCTGGCGGCGTTTAATGCTTATGAACCGCGTTTTGACCGGCTCAGCATCAACGGCAACCGCGGCGATGCGGAGTACAGGGCGGCGGCCGGTGAGGGGGCAGTAAAGTTCGCCTATCTCTCACCGGACTTCGCCAACCCAACCGGAGAGACCGTGGACTTGCGTGGGCGCGAACGCCTGCTGGATCTGGCCGAGGACCTGAACTGCGCGATCATCGAAGACGGCGCCTATCAGGCCCTGCGCTATGAAGGAGAGGCGATCCCGCCGGTTCTGGCGCTGGAACTGGCACGCAAGGGATCGATTGAAAACTGCCGGACGATCTATTGCGGCAGTTTCTCGAAAACCCTGTCTCCGGGATTGCGTGTCGGGTGGGTCGTGGCGGCCAAACCGGTGATCTCGCAACTGGTGCTGATGAAACAGGCCGCCGATCTGCATTCGGCGACGATCAATCAGATGGCCATTAACGAGGTGGCGCGGGCCTGCTTTGACACGCATATCCCGATGCTGCATCGCGTCTACGGGGCCCGCCGAGATGCCATGCTGGACGCGTTGCAACGGCACATGCCGGATGGGGTCGAGTGGACCAAACCCGAGGGCGGCATGTTCATCTGGCTGACACTGCCCAAGGGCATGGTCGGGGCCGATCTGCTGGCACGGGCGCTTGACACGGTCAAGGTCGCCTTTGTCCCCGGTCAGGCGTTCTTTCCGGACGGCTCTGGCGCCAACACGATCCGGTTGAGTTTCTCGAACTCGGATGAGGATACGATCCGTGAAGGCATCCGTCGGTTGGGAGATGTGCTGCGAACCTGAGCCGGGAAAGGTTCTGTTAACTATATTGCGGCAAGGATCGGCGCATGATCCGGTATCTTTCCCTCCTCGTGCTGGCCGCCTGTTCGGCCGGCACGCCTTACTTTCGCGACGTGCCTGCCACCCGTATTTCGGTGAATGGCAGTGTGTTCGACGTGCGCGTGCGGGGAGACCTGGCCGAGGCTGTGCGGATCAACACTCAATACGCCCCGCGTCTGGGTCCGATCCGCGCCCGGGCCGGGTTGGCCATGGCGCAGGTCTCGGGCTGTCCGATTCTGGATGTGCTGGGTGATGCGGCAGTGACGGTGGGCGTGCTGGGCTGCGACCGACAGGCGGGGGAACGGTTGCTGCTGACGGCTGTGTCGACCCCGAATTACGAGTGCGTCGATTACGGCATCTATGAAAACATCGGCAGCGGCCACGGATATCAGGTATTTGAGTGTACGCCCTACTGAGATACGCGTATTCCTGCGTATTTCGGCAAGATATTGTGGATAAGTCGGCCTGATATCCCATATCCTGCGCAACTCCGTTGACTCGACCCCAATCCGTTGCGCAGACTTCCAGCTATAGGAATCACAGGACTTATTGCCTTTGCGCTTCAGCAAACTCAAACTCACCGGCTTCAAAAGCTTTGTCGATCCGACCGATCTGATCATCGCGGACGGGTTGACCGGTGTGGTGGGGCCGAATGGCTGCGGCAAGTCCAACCTTCTGGAAGCGTTGCGCTGGGTGATGGGCGAAAATCGCCCCAAATCCATGCGTGGCGGCGCGATGGAAGATGTGATCTTTGCCGGGGCAGCCACGCGCCCGGCCCGTAATTTTGCCGAAGTGGTCCTGACTATGGACAACTCGGAACGGCTGGCACCTTCGGGGTTCAACGATGCGGATCAGTTGGAAATCGTACGTCGCATCACGCGCGATGTCGGCAGTGCCTACAAGACCAATGGCAAGGACGTGCGGGCGCGCGATGTGCAGATGCTGTTCGCCGATGCCTCGACCGGGGCGCATTCGCCCGCGCTGGTGGGGCAGAACCGCATCGCCGAATTGATCAACGCAAAGCCCCGCGCCCGTCGCCGTATTCTGGAAGAGGCTGCCGGGATTTCTGGCCTGTATCAGCGTCGGCACGAGGCCGAGCTGAAGCTGAAGGGGACCGAGGCCAATCTGACCCGCGTTGATGACGTACTGGAACAGCTTGGTGGTCAGCTGGCGCAACTCGCCCGTCAGGCGCGTCAGGCCGCGCGCTATCGCGAGATTGGCGAACAGTTGCGGCAGGCCGAGGGCATGCTGCTGTACCGGCGCTGGAAAGAGGCCGACATGGCCCGCCAGCAGGCCGAGGAAAAGCTGCGCGACCGCATTACTGAGGCGTCCCGCGCCGAGGCTGAGGCCCGCGCCGCCGCCACAAAACGCGCCGAGATCGAAGAAACCCTGCCGCCGCTGCGCGAAGAAGAGGCCATTGCTGCGGCGGTGTTGCAACGCCAGCAGGTCCAGCGCGATCAACTGTCGGATCAGGACACCCGCGCCCGCCAGACCATTGAAACGCTGACCAACCGCATTCAGCAGTTGGCGCATGATATCGAACGGGAAACAGGTCTGAACCGCGACGCGGGCCAGATGATCGAGCGTTTGGAATGGGAAGCGCGTGAGCTGGCCAAGGCCGCCGAAGGCCACGAAGACAAGGTTGCCGAGGCTGCCGAGATCGCCCACGAGGCCGCCGCGGTTTTGCAGAACCGCGAAGATCATCTGTCGCAGGAAACCGAGGACATGGCACGGCTTGTTGCCCGCCACCAGTCGGCGCAGCGTCTGGTCGAGGACAGCCGCAAGACGTTGGCCCGGTCCGAGGGTGAAGAAGAAAAAGCACGCGCAGCCGTGGATGAGGCGCGCGGTGCCCTGACCCGCGCCAGCGAAGCATTTGAGGCGGCACAAGAGGGCGAAGAAGAAGCCCGCGAGGCCGCCGAAGCCGCCGAAGAAGCGCTGGCCGCCGCCGATGAGTTGCGCAACGACACCCAAGCGCGCGAGGCCGAAGCCCGGGCGCAGCGGTCCGAGGCCGAGGGTGAGCTGGGCGCGATCCGCGCCGAAACCACCGCTCTGGCCAAGCTGGTCGAGCGCGACACCGCCGAGGGTGGGCAGGTGCTGGACCTGCTGCGCGTGGAGCCTGGCTATGAAAAGGCTCTGGGCGCGGCTCTGGCCGACGATCTGCGCGCACCTCTGGTCGAGGGGGATGGCCCCTCGGGCTGGGTGCAGGTTGCGGGCTACGACGCCGACCAGCATCTGCCGGACGGGGTTGAGCCGCTGGCATTGCATGTTTCGGGGCCGGATCGTCTCAGCCGCCGGATTGCGCAGATCGGATTGGTCGATGCGGATCAGGGCGCGCGGCTGCAAGCCTCGTTGAAACCCGGTCAGCGGCTGGTGTCGCGGTCCGGTGACCTGTGGCGTTGGGACGGGTTCCGCGCCTGGGCCGAGGATGCGCCCAGTGCGGCGGCCCTGCGTTTGGAGCAGCTCAACAAGCTTGAGGCGCTGAAACAGGAGCTTGCCCGGACCGAGGCGCAGGCAGAAGGTGCCCGCGCTGCGCATGAGGCACTGTCGCAGCAACTGGCCGACGTGACCGAAGCCGACCGCCGCGCGCGCGAGGCCCGCCGCGCCGCCGATCAACGCATGGCTGAAACCGCGCGTCAGCTCAGCCGCGCCGAGGCCGACCGCAATCTGGCGCAGGGCAAGCTGGAGACCCTGACCCTTGCCGTCGACCGCCACAAGGAAGACGCCATGTCCGCCCGCGCGCAACTGCGCGAGGCTGAGGGCGCGCTGGCCGGTCTGGGTGATCTCGACAGCGCCCGTTCGCAGGTCGAGGATATCAAGCAGACGGTAGAGGCGGCGCGGATCACCATGCTGACTCACCGCTCGACCCATGACGAGCTGCGCCGCGAGGGTGAGGCCCGCACCCGCCGCACGCAGGAGGTGACCAAGGACCTCAGCGGCTGGAAGCACCGCCTGGAGACGGCCGAGAAACGGATTTCCGAATTGGCGGAACGCAAGGAAAGCTCGGAAGAGGAACTGTCCGAAGCCATGGCCGCCCCTGCCGAGATCGCCGAGGCGCGGGAAGAGCTGAACGAACTGATTGAAGCCGCCGAGGCCCGCCGGGCAGAGGCCGCGGACAAGCTGGCCGAGGCCGAAACCCAACAGCGCGAGGCCGTGCTGGCCGAGCGGGATGCGGAACGTCTGGCCTCGGAGGCGCGTGAGACCCGGGCAGCGGCTGAAGCGCGGTGCGATGCGGCCAAGGAAAGCGTATCCGCTGCGGCCGAACGGATTGCCGAAGATCAGCAACTGACGCCGAACCAGTTGCTGAACCAACTGGACGTGAACCCGGATCAGATGCCTGCTGCGGATGCGCTGGAGGCTGAAGTCAACCGCCACAAACGTCAGCGTGATGCGATGGGGGCGGTGAACCTGCGCGCCGAAGAGGACAGCAAGGAAGTTCAGGAAGAGTTTGACACTCTGAACACCGAAAAGGCCGATCTGGAAGAGGCGATCAAGGCGCTGCGCAGCGGCATCGCCAGCCTCAACCGCGAAGGGCGCGAGCGTCTGCTGACCGCGTTCGAGCAGGTGAACTCGAACTTTGCGATGCTGTTCAAACACCTGTTTGGTGGCGGTGAAGCCAATCTCGTCATGGTCGAAAGCGACGATCCGCTGGATGCGGGGCTTGAGATCATGTGCCAGCCGCCGGGCAAGAAGCTGTCGACCCTCAGCCTGTTGTCGGGCGGTGAACAGACCCTGACCGCGACCGCGCTGATCTTTGGCGTCTTCCTCGCCAATCCGGCCCCGATCTGTGTGCTGGATGAGGTCGACGCGCCGCTGGACGACGCTAACGTGACCCGATTCTGCGACCTGCTGGACGAGATGTGCCGCCAGACCGACACGCGGTTCCTGATCATCACCCACCACGCGGTGACGATGGCGCGGATGGACCGGCTGTTCGGCGTGACCATGCAGGAACAGGGCGTCAGCCAACTGGTCTCGGTCGACCTGAAAAAGGCCGAGCAGATGGTGGCCTGACCGCTCACCGCAACGTTATGACCATCTGGCGGCCCCACAGGGTAAGCTGGCCGCATGACCCGATTTCTGATCCTTGCCCTGCTGACCGCCAGCCCGGTCATCGCCGCCGAGTGGCCGACCAAACCCGGAGATGTGCCTCTGACCTCTGAGGAACTGAACGCGTTAGCAGGCCAGACCTTCACCTTCTACGATGACGGTCAGGCTGCTTTCTCGGCCGGCGGGGCCTATTCCTATACCTACGCCAGCGGAGATGCGGCCTTTGGCACGTACTCCATCGCCGAGGACGGCAGCGTCTGCATCGCCTATCGCAACGGGTTTAGCAGGTGCGACTTGTATGTCCGCAGTGGAGAGAGGCTGATCCTGATCGATGAGAAAGGGGATCGGTATCCGGTGCGGCCCGAGTGAACCCGCGAATCCCCGGATCGGTTTCGCCAGTTTTGATCGACGGCTTGGAGCGTTGTCGGCGGGTGCAACATAGTTTTGACATAGTCAAGGTTACACTCCGCCCTATGGATGTGCATGATTTTCAAAAACGAATTGCCGATTTCCTTGTCAGTCAGGCGACCAAAGGCCCCGGCGTAACTGAAGAGGCAGAAGCGCTTCGGCGAGAGCTTGATGTTGCAATTGCCAAGTACGGGGAAACTATTCCGGAATTAAAGCAGTTTGCCACTCAGCTTGATCTGTTGAAAGAAGTGGCGAGCAATCAGGATCTTGCTGACTTGCTCGCTGAACAGGCCATGAGCGAGTACGAGCCGGATCCACCGGTTTTTGACGCCATTTCTGATGGGAATGTTGCAGCTGTTGTCGCGGCGTTGGAGGACTGGGAGATCAATACGGCCCACGGTGAATTTCAGACGACAGCGCTCTATAAAGCTATGTCTTGTATGTTCGGTGTGTCGCTGGATGTCGCGCGTCTGCTGTTGGATCGTGGCGCCGATCCGAATCTCGGGCTGGGGACAAAAACCAATGTTTTGCATGGTCTGGGGTTTGGAAGATGTGATGACGTTGATCCAAATGAGCTGGCCGAGGTGATCAGGCGATGCGTCGTTTTGGGTGCAGATATCGAGCAGCGATCGGAACGCCTGAAATGGACGCCTTTGATCACGGCCGCCTCCGAGTGGAACCCCGTGGCTGTTGAAGCGCTTGTTCTGGCAGGCGCTGATATTCACGCCCGTGCGGGTGACATTTCGGGTGTCTGCTTTGCGGGCGAGACCGCTCGGGCTTTCGCCGAAGGGCACGAGGCAACTGTGGCAGTCTTTGATCGCTACCTGAATCCAGTCTGAGGCGCGTTTCGCATCTTGGTTCCTTTGCAAATTGCAGCAATCGGAACGACAGGCTCGCGGCAGGTTTCGCCTCACAGGTTGTTCAGCAACTCCACGGTCGGCCACGCATCCGCTGGCAACCCAAGCCGCACCTGTTCGGCCTGAACCGCAGCCCGCGTACCAGCCCCAAGAATGCCGTCGATCTGGCCGACATCATAGCCTCGGGCCTGCAACTTGCTCTGCAACTGCTTCATCTGTGCGCCCGACAGGCCCTGCGCCGGGTTGCCCGCGTTGTAGACCTGCGCGCCCTCAAGCCGTGTGCCGAAATAAGCGGCGGTCAGGACGTAGACAAAGCTCTGGTTCCATTCGAAATAGACGTCGAAATTGGGGTAGGCCAGAAAGGCCGGACCGTTGTGCCCCTGCGGCAGGATCAGCGAGGCGGGCAGGTTGGCCAGCGACCCGTTGCGCGCCTGCACGCCCATCGCCCGCCATTCGGACACCGGGCGCGGTTTGCCGGGACCGGACAGCGACCAGTCCATCTGCGCGGGCACCGTGACCTCTTGCAGCCAGGGCTGGCCGGGCTGCCAGCCCAGATGCGACAGCATCTTGGCACCCGACATCAGGGCATCCGGGGCCGAGGTTTTCAGCGAGACCTTGCCATCACCATCCGCATCCACGCCGTTTTCGATAATGTCACGCGGAAGCATCTGCACCATGCCAATCTCTCCGGCCCAGGCGCCGGTGGTGCGGGCGGGGTCGAAATCGCCCTGTTGGTAAAGCTCAATCGCCGCGAAAACCTGCGGGCGGAACAATTCCGGGCGGCGGCAGTCATGCGCCAACGTCACCAGCGCATTGCGGGTGTTGAAATCGCCCTGAAACGCGCCGTAGTCGGTCTCGAACGCCCAGAACGCCAGAAGAACCCCGCGCGAGATGCCGTACTCGGCTTCGATCCTGTTGAACACCGCGTCGTATTTACGTGACATGGCCTGACCGCGATCAATCCTGTTCTGCGAGATCAGGTGGCGGGAAAAGTCGATGAACGGTTTCTGGAACACGCCCTGCGCGCGGTCTGCTTTCAGAACCGCGCCGTCCTGCTGTACGCCCTTGAAGAACGCATTGACGGTGGATTTGTCGAACCCTTGCTGGACGGCCTCGCCCTTCAGACCCTTGACGAAGGAATTGAACCCGCCACCGCATTGGGCCAGAGCGGGCGAGGCGAACAGGGCGGCGGCAACAAGGCCAGAGAGAAAGCGCATGGTGGGTCCTGTCAGAAAATAAAGCTGAGCCCAACCCACACCGACACGAGGCCGAGCGCAAGCCCCCAGACCTTCCACAGCATGTCACATGCGCGAAAAACCTCCGGCGCGCCGATGTCGCGCGGAGCATCGCCGTTGACCCAGGCCAGATCGCGGGCCTGCCCGTCATAGCTGCGCGGGCCGGCAAGGGCGACGTTCAGGGCGCGGGCCATGGCGGTTTCGGGCCACCCGGCATTGGGCGAGATATGGCGGCGCGCATCCGCGATCATCTCTGACCAGCGCGTCCATTGGCCTGACAGTGCCACGATCATCACGCAGGTCAGGCGGGCCGGGATCAGGTTCAGCACATCGTCCAGACGGGCAGCGGCCCAGCCGAAATCTCGGTATTTTTCGGTGCGATAGCCGATCATGCTGTCGGCGGTGTTGACCGCCTTGTAGATCAACAGGCCCGGCAACCCGCCGACCAGAAACCAGAAAACAGGCGCGATGACACCATCGCTGAGGTTTTCCGCAGCACTTTCGATCGCGGACCGGGCCACCTGCGCCTCGGACATGTCGCGCGTGTCGCGTGAGACGATCATGGCGACCTTCGCCCGCCCTTCGGCAAGCGATGCGCGCAGCCCTTCACCCACGTCCCGCACATGGGTCACCAGAGATTTCTGGGCCAGCAGGATGGCGCAGATGATGATCTCAACCACCGGTCCCAACAGGGTCAGCAGCCGCCCGAGAACCAGCGCGCCGCAAATCAGCAGGATCACCACACCGACACCTTTCAATTGCCGCTGCGCCCCATGATTCAGGCGCCGGTCCAGCCAGCCGATGAGGTTACCTGTCATCACCGCCGGATGTTTCACCCGCGACCACAACCAGTCCGGTTCACCCAAAGCGGCGTCCAGACACATGGCGCAGACGAGCAGGAAGGCCGTGCTCACAACGCGGCCTCCAACCTGCTCCAACCGTCTGCGGGGGGCAGGCCAAGCCGCAGGTAGGTTTTGGAATAGGGGAAGATGCGGCTCCAGATATGGGCGCGGGCCAGTCGGTCCTGCCAACCGGCGGCGCTGTCCACCTCATACAGGCGGAACAGGGTGGTGCCGCCCACAAGTGTCGCGCCATTGGTGGTTATCAGATCGTCCAATCGGGCGGCCTCGGCGGTCAGGTGCCGACGGGTGGCGTTGGCCCATTCATCGTCCCGTAACGCGCGTGTTCCGATCCGCAGGGCGGGGCCGGAAACGGCCCAGGGCCCGGTCAGGTCGTTCAGCCGTGCGATCAGGTCGGGTTGGCCGATGGCGAAACCCAGCCGCAATCCGGCCAGGCCCCAGAATTTGCCAAAGCTCTTCAGCACGATCACTCCGGGCCGGGCTGCAAGATGGATCAGCGACGCCTCGGGGCTGACATCGCAAAAGCTCTCGTCAATCACGGTCAGCGGGGCGTTTGCGTCCGCCTCGGTCCAGATCCGCCCGTCGGGGTTGTTCGGGTGCACGATAACGCGGGCCTCGGCCGGAGTGTCGGGCTGTACGGACCAACCCTGTGCGGCAAAGGCGGCGGCGTGTTCGTTATAGGTGGGTGTCGTGATCTGCACCCGGCCCTGTGGCGCCAGCGCCGGGATGCGCGCAATCACAGCCGAGGCGCCGGGCGTGGGCAGGATCGCCGCGCTTTCGGGAACGGACCAGAACCGTCGGGCGGCCTCTGTCAGGTGTTCGAACGCGCCGTGATCGGGCAATTCGGTCCAGTCCGAGGGGATCAGGCCGTTAACCTGATACGGGTGCGGGTTGATCCCGGTGGACAAGTCCATCCATTCGGCGCGGGTTCCGCCATAGCTGGCGATGGCCCCGTCCAGTCCCCCGCCATGATCGCGCGCGGCGCGTGGGTTCAAATTCTCGTTATCGCCTGCCATGGGGTTTCTCGCCGGAATCGCTTGTTTCGGCCTGCTTCAAGCGGATTTTTGCCGTTTATACAAGCAAATCCGCCCGTTCGGAGCCGCCAACTGATGCCGTTAACACTTTGTTAAGGATTAAGCGTGATCACGATTAATGGGGGACGGCACCAGACACCACATCATGGGCCGAGGTTGTTGCGAATGAATGTTTTGATTGTTGAGAGTAACCCCGATCTTGCGCGGGTCTGGAAAAGGCATCTGGAACGGCACGGCGCCGAAGTGACGCTGGTGCCGGGGCAAGAGGCCGCGATTCTTGCGCTCTATGGCCAGGATTTCGATATCATCGTGCTGGATCTGGTTCTGGAAACCGGCAGCGCGCTGGCGGTGGCCGATTTCGCCAGCTACCGTCGCCCCGAGGCACGGGTGATCTTTGTCACCAACACCACATTTTTCTCGGACGGGTCGATCTTTGCCCATAGCCCCAACGCCTGCGCCTATGTGCAAAGCGCAACGCCGCCAGAGGATCTGGCGGCGATGGTCGAACATTACGCCGCGGGCCGCTGATCGCGCCTGTGCGGTTCCAGATAATCCAGAACAGGGTTCACCGGGATGATCCGGTGCGGGTTTATCGTGTCGTGGCTAAAGTGATAGTGGCGCACGATATGGCTCATGTTCACGGTCCCCGCGACACCCGGCCACTGATACAACTCGCGGGTATAGGCCCATAGGTTCGGGTAATCGACCAGCCGCTGGCGGTTGCATTTGAAGTGCAGGTGGTAGACCGGGTCAAACCGGATCAGGGTGGTAAACAGGCGCCAGTCGGCCTCGGTCACGCGGTCGCCCATCAGGTAGCGATTTCGGTACAGGCGGTCGTCGAGCCAGTCCAGCGTGTCGAACAGCGGGGTTACGGCTGCGTCATAGGCCTGCTGGGTGGTGGCAAAGCCCGCCTTGTAGACGCCGTTATTGACGTCGGAATAGATGCGCCCGTTGACCTCTTCGATCTCGTCCCGCATCGCTTTGGGCCAATAGTCGTCGGTGTTGCCGGTGATCCCGTCAAAGGCCGCGTTGAACATGCGGATGATTTCCGAGCTTTCGTTGGAAACGATGGTCTCTTGCCGTTTGTCCCACAGGATCGGCACGGTGACACGGCCTGTGTAACTGGGGTCGGCCTTGGTATAAATCTGATGCGCGAAGTCGAAGCCATAGAGCGTATCCCCGGTCGCACCGTAATCATCCGTTTCGAAGGTCCAACCCTTGTCCAGCATATCAGGATGCACAACCGAGACCGAGATCAGGTCGCTCAGCCCCTTCAATTCGCGAAAGATCAGCGTGCGGTGTGCCCAAGGGCAGGCGTGGCTGACATAGAGGTGATAGCGATCGGGTTCCGCCTTGAAACCGCCCTTGCCGGACGGCCGTGCGCTGCCATCGGCGGTCAGCCAGTTGCGAAACTGCGCGGCGCTGCGTTTGAAGGCGCCGCCGGTGGATTTGGTGTCATACCAGGTGTCGTGCCATTTGCCGTCGACCAACAGGCCCATTGCGCATCCTCCGCTTATACGTTTCGGCAAACATAGGGTTCCGAAAGGGGCCTTCCCACGTCAGGTACCGCGCACCAAGTCTGCGTGGGTGCACAAGCCGGATTGAGATTTCCGCGCAACAGATCGAATTGCTGCCACGCTATGTGACCGTCTTCACTGGATTTTTACAGTCAATGCCGCACAATGGAGTCCGTTTTCCGGGGGGAATTTATTATGACAACCTATGTTTCTAAGGAGATGAGCGCCGAATTGGATGCGGCGCGAATCGCGGGATTAAAGAAAACCAGTCGCCTTCGCGTCGAATTTGGCGACAATACCTTTAAAATTCTGAGATTGTGGAAAGATGGTTTTACGGTTGAGGCCGAAACCACGCCACAACTGCGCGGGCTGGTCGATATCTACGATGGCGCGCGCCACCTCTACCAATGCCTGATCATCGCGGATGACGAGGAAGCGGGTGAGATGCGTTACGAGTTCAAGCGCAGTACCGCCGCCTCCGACAAGGCTCCGCTGGATTTCTACCGCGCGCCGGATGCTCCGATCGCGCTGTTGGGGTATGAGGACTAGGGTCGGATTTCCACCACTGTGCCGTTGCGTGTCAGGCTCCAAAGCCGCGTCATCTCGGCATTTGACAGGGCGATGCAGCCCGCCGTCCAGTCTCCGGGCAATGTCAGACCTGCGACGCCGTTCGGTTGCCCGTGGATGAAGATGTCTCCGCCGGGATCAATGCCCTGACTTTGGGCGCGGTCGATATCTTCGGGTAAGGGGTAGTTGACCCGAGTGAGAGGTGAAAAGCGCTCTGCGGATTGCGCCGGTCGATCCGGAATGTCCCGACCGGGGTCTTGCCGTCACCTTCCTGCTGTTTGTCGCCGTTGGGCTCAAACCCCAAGGCCACATCCGCCTGCATGACAATGGCGCCGTTCAAGGATGCGGTCAGTCGGCGGGCGGATTTCTCGATCAGGATATGGTCGATCTGCGTGGCCTCAGAGGCCATTGGCGGCGCGGGCGCGCGCGGGCCGTAACGATGCCAGCCAATCCACGCCGCGCCCGCAAGTAAAACGAGAAAAGCTATGACTGCGAGCCACCTCATCGTCTAATGATGTACTCGTAAAACCCGGACCATCCCTCAGGCTCGGGGTTTGCTTCAACATACTCGGATTGCTGTTTGAAATTTAGGGCATTGAACCATTCTCTGAAGTCCAACATGTAGTCTTCGCCTGATCCCATTCGCCATCCCATGCTGATGCGACCATAAGTTGGGAATTCGACCCAAGGCGGTTTTGGCGTTCCACCCCGGGTGAAAACTGTTTCAGTTGAAGCCAAATACTCCGTAAGGTGCGCGATCAGATCGTCCGGAAGGACTCCGTTTTCAATTTTCCAGCCTTTCTTTGGCATTGGGTTGATATCTTTTTTCACTCTTTTCACTGCAAATCGGCAAATGCGTGTTTCAGGCGGGTGCAGGCCTCTTCCACGCGCGCGCGTTGGGTGGCGAGGTTGAACCGTTCGAAATTCTCTCCGCCCGGGCCGAAACCGGGGCCGGAGGAGGTGGCGATCCTGGCGTCTTCGCGTAGCCGGCGAACGAACTCATCGTGATCCATGCCGGTGCCTGAATAATCGACCCAGGCCAGATAGGTTGCCTGCAGGGGCATCGACCACAGGCCGGGGATTTCGGCGATGGTCGCGTCGAACAGTTTTCGGTTGCTGTCCAGATGGGCGATCTGCTCATCGACCCAAGCCGCGCCTGCCGGAGAATAGGCGGCGGTGATCATGGCGACACCCAGCGCGCTGGGCGCATAGTCCAACGTGTGTAGGCGATAGCGCATGGCCGCGCGCAGCTCGGGGTCGGGGATGATCATGTTGCCGGTGCGCTGACCTGCAATGTTGAACGTCTTGGATGCTGCCGTCAGCGTCACTGTCCACGGCCGCGCATCGGGTGCGGCCACGTCCATCGGCACAAACGTGTGGCCGGGATAGACCAGATCGTGGTGAATCTCGTCCGAAACAAGGATCAGCCCGTTCCGTTTGGCAAACGCCGCCACGGCGCGCAGTTCGTCCGGTGTCCAGACCCGCCCCGACGGGTTCTGCGGCGAGCACCACAGCAACATCTTTTCCGATCCGTCCAGCCGTGACTGTGCGTCTTCCAGATCGACGCCATAGCTGTCGCCTTCTCGGGCCAGCGGACACTCGATCACGCGGCGACCGGTTTTGTTCACCTTGTAGGCAAACTCATGGTAGACGGGTGTGAAGATCACCACCCCGTCCCCGGGTTCAGTCCAGACATCCAGACACAGGGCGATCGCATTGCCCAACCCCTGTGACGTGAGCGCCCAATCGGTGTCGATCTCCCAATTGTGGCGGTTCTTCATCCACCACTGGACCGAGGCCAGATAATCGGGGTGCGTCCAGGAATAACCAAACACGCCGTGTTCGGCCGCTTCGCGCACCGCCTCGATCACGCAGGGTGCGGTGGCATAGTCGGAATCGGCTGTCCACATAGCCAGCCCGTCCTGCGGCGACACGCCGTACAGGTCCTCCATCTTGTCCCATTTGGAACTGTTGGTTCCGCGGCGGTCGGTCAGGTCGTTGAAAGTCATGTCTGCTCCGTCTGTTGGGGGGAAAGCTAGCCACAATTGCGGCAGGCGCAAGGGGGGCGTTGCGGCGGGGGGCGGGATGGCCTACATCAAGCCCATGAAACGCAATATCCTGATCCATCCCGACCCCCGTCTGAAAAAGGTCTGCGCCCCGGTGGCCGACCTGTCGGACGAGCTGCGCAAACTGGCCGACGACATGCTGGAAACGATGTATGACGCCCCCGGTATCGGGCTGGCGGCACCGCAGATCGGAGTGCTGGATCGCCTGATCGTGATGGACTGTGTCAAGGAAGAAGGCGAGACCCCGCGTCCGTTGGTGATGTTCAACCCCGAGGTCATTGCGTCCTCGGACGAAACCAACGTCTATGAAGAAGGCTGCCTGTCGATCCCCGAGCAATTCGCCGAGGTGACCCGGCCCAAAGTGGTCGACGTCACGTGGATGGATCGCGATGGCAATTTGCAGCAGGAGACTTTCGACGGGCTTTGGGCGACTTGCGTGCAGCATGAGATCGACCATCTGAACGGCAAGCTGTTCATAGACTATCTCAAACCGTTGAAACGCCAGATGATCACGCGCAAGATGCAAAAGCTGAAACGCGAACAGGCCCGCGCATGACCGTCCGTACCTGCTTGCCCTGGCCCGACAATCGCCTGCGGACCAAGGCCGAGGACGTGGCCGAGATTACCGACGACATCCGCGCCATCTGGGATGACATGATAGACACCATGGAGGCGATGCCCGGCGTTGGCCTCGCTGCGCCTCAGATCGGGGTGATGCTGCGGCTGGCGGTTGTGGATGGCTCGACCGAGCGGGGCAAGGCGGTGCGGTTGGCGAACCCTGAAATCCTGCACAGCTCGATCGAACTGCGCGAGCATGAAGAGGCCAGTCCGAACCTGCCCGGCGTATCTGCCAAGGTGAAACGCCCGCGCGCGGTGACGGTGAAATTCCTGAACGAACAGGGCATGATTGATCGCCGCGACTTTGTGGGGATCGAGGCCACCAGTGTGCAGCACCAGATCGACCACCTGAACGGTCGGATGTATTTCGACCGGCTCAGCAAGGTCAAACGCGACATGCTGCTGCGCAAAGCCAGGAAACAGGGGTGACCATGCGCGTTGTTTTCATGGGAACACCCGATTTCTCGGTGCCGGTGCTGGATGCGCTGGTGGAGGCCGGGCATGAGATAGCCGCCGTCTACTGCCAGCCCCCGCGTCCGGCGGGGCGAGGCAAGAAAGATCGCCCGACGCCCGTTCATGCCCGGGCCGAGGCACTGAACCTTACGGTTCGACACCCTGTCTCGCTGAAATCTTCGGAAGAACAGGCCGCGTTTGCCGACCTGAACGCCGATGTGGCGGTTGTCGTGGCCTATGGGCTGCTGCTGCCGCAACCCATTCTGGATGCGCCCAAGCATGGCTGTCTGAACATCCATGCCAGCCTGCTGCCACGCTGGCGCGGTGCCGCGCCGATCCATCGCGCGATCATGGCGGGGGATGCGCAGACCGGTATCTGCATCATGCAGATGGAGGCCGGGCTGGACACCGGCCCAGTCCTGTTACGGCACGCCACCGATATCGGGCCGCAGGAAACCACGGCACAACTGCATGACCGGCTTGCGCCCATGGGGGCCGATCTGATCGTCGAGGCTCTGGCCCGTCTGTCGGAACTGACACCCGAGCCTCAGCCCGAGGACGGCGTGACCTATGCCTCGAAAATCGACAAGGCCGAGGCGCGGGTGGACTGGACCCGCCCCGCTGTTGAGGTTGATCGCCAAATCCGCGGCCTGTCACCTTTCCCCGGTGCCTGGACCGAGATTTCGGGCGACCGGGTGAAACTGCTGGCCTCGGTACTGGCCGAAGGACAGGGCGCGCCCGGAGAGGTTCTGAACGACACACTTCGCGTGGCCTGTAGCGAGGGGGCGATTGACCTGTTGCGCCTGCAGCGGGCAGGAAAGGGTGCACAGGATGCGGAAACCTTCCTGCGGGGCTGGCCAGTCGCGGCTGGAACCCACCTGAGTTCGGAGTAAGCCAGATGTTCATGGTCCTGATGGGCACCGTCGTGATTGCCGGTATCGTGGGCTACCTGTCCGAGAAAACCGGGTTCACCCACAACGGATACCTGCCTTCGATCATCATTTGCGTGGGCGGTGCTTTCCTGTTCTATTTCGTCCGCATCATGTTCGGCATCAGCTTTGGCCCGCCCGGCCTGAACGCCGTAATCTCATCCGTCGGGGCGCTGATCATCGTGCCGACGCATTGGAGGAAATAGCGTGCCCGTCATCGCCCTGATCGTTATCGGAGCCGCCGCCGGATTTCTGGCCACCCGCCTGATGCGGATCGAGGCCGACATCCCCACGACCATGCTGATCGGCATCGTGGGCGCGCTGGTGGGCGGTTTCCTTCTGCGCGCATTGATCACTGTGGCGGGCTGGCTGTCGGGCTTTGTCGGCGCCGTGTTGGGCGCGTTGCTGGTGATTTGGATCTGGCAAACCTATCTGCGTCGCTAACCTCTTGACCTTCGGGCGGGTTACCGGCCAGATCGCCGAAACTTTCAATCCGAAAGACACGCCATGTCAAATGACCTGAACCCCGGTGACGTCGCACTGATGGGGGTGCCGCTGGATTTGCACTCTTCCTTCCTGCAAGGGCCTGCTTTTGCGCCGGGTCGTATTCGCGAGGCGTTGCATTCCGGGGCGGCCAACCTGACAGCCGAGGATGGCACCGATCTGGGCGCGACCGACCGTTTCAAGGACACGGGCGATCTGGATGTGTTCGAGATGGCTGGACAGGAGCCGATCGACCGGATCGAGGCCGGGGCAGCTATGCGTATTGAAACCGGTGCGCGGCTGTTGTCGCTAGGTGGCGATCACTCGGTGGCCTTTCCGCTGATCAAGGCGCATGCCGAGCGGTATGAGGGGCTGAACATCCTGCATATCGACTCGCACCCCGATCTCTATGACAGTCAGCAGATCGGCCCACTGGGCCATGGCTGCCCCTTCGCGCGGGTGATGGAGACCTGTCAGATCAACCGTCTGGTTCAGGTCGGCATCCGCACCGTGAACAAGCACCAGCAGGAACAGGCCGACAAGTTCGGGGTCGAGGTGATCGACATGCAGAACTGGCACCCCGATCTTGAGATCAGCTTTGACGGCCCGGTCTATCTGTCGCTTGATCTGGACGCTCTGGACCCGGCCTTTGCACCGGGCGTGTCGCATCATGAACCCGGCGGGCTCAGCACGCGTGAGGTAATCAACCTGATCCACCGGTTCAAAGGCCAGTTGGTCGGCGCGGATATTGTCGAGTTGAACCCGCACCGCGACCCGTACGGGATGACCGCGATGGTGGCGGCGAAATTCGTCAAGGAAATCGGCGGGCGATTGCTGTCACGCTGACGCACACGGGCTTCGCTGTCGAACCCTGACACCGAAAAGGTGTTAAATCAGGGCAAATCGCTGTTGAAGATGGAAATCTTGACCTTCCACGTCCCGTCGGGCTGGCGTTGCAGGACGTTGACGAATTTCCCCTGTTCCGGAGGGTCCGAGTCTTCGATGGCATAAGTCCCGACCTGATACGCCGTATCCCCGCTGACCCCGAAATCGATCAATTCGTTTTTATGCGTGCCTCCGGCGTTTTCTTTGATCCGGGATCGGTAAGTTTCAAGAAAAGCTGCCTTGCCGCGCGTCATAGGCTCGCCGGGTGGCAAAAGCATAATGTCCTCGGTAAAGAATGCAGCGCAGCCTTCTGCATCACCGCGATTGAACGCCTCGTTGTAGGCGGCGTCAAAATCTTCGAGCGTTTTCTTCATATCCATGGGCACTCTCCGTGACGGCTCATGATGAGAACGGAAAGCTGTATCGTGCCACGCAGGGCGCTGAACCACAAACGCGCGTTATTTTGTTCAGCTAATGGCGCGGCGGTCGGCTTTTGTAGACGGGCAACTGCCAGCCAAACATCAGCGACCCGGCCCTCAAGGCCCAGCAAATCAACGCACAGGCGGCCAGCGCCAAGAGTTCCTCAAACCCAAGACGGTCTGCCACCACGGCGGTCAGCGCCCCTGCAAACGCGCAGGAGACATACAGCTCGCCCTGTTTCAGAACCAATGGTACCTCGTTGCAGACCACGTCGCGCATCAGCCCGCCCAGACAGCCGGTTGAGATGCCCATCAACACGACAATCACGCCCGATTGGTTCAGTGAAAGCGCGGCGCCCGTTCCGGCAGCCACGGCGACGGACAGGGCGAAACTGTCCAGCCAGATCAGCCAGTTATAGCGGCTTTCGACCAGATGGGCGGTAAAGAACACCAGTACCGCTGCGCCGACAGCAATGAGGATATAGTCAGGCTGCCCGACCCAGAAGATCGGATCTCGGTTCAGCAGCAGATCCCGCACCGTGCCGCCGCCCACCGCCGTCAGGCAGGCAATAAAGGCAAACCCCACTAGATCCAGCTGCGCCCGGCTGGCCACCAAAGCTCCGGTCAATGCAAAAACCAGAACCGAGGCATAGTCCAGCAGGGCCAGCCCGCTCACGTCTGCGCCTTTTTCGGCTTGAAAGGGGCCATGCCCGCGCGGGCCAGCTCATCGGCTTTTTCGTTCTCGGGATGGCCCGCGTGGCCCTTGACCCATTCCCAGGTCACATCATGGCGGGTCTGCGCCTCATCCAGCCGCTGCCACAGATCGACATTCTTGACCGGTTTCTTGTTCGAGGTCTTCCAGCCGTTCCGCTTCCACCCGAAAATCCAGCCGGTGACGCCGTTTTTCACATAAGCGCTGTCAGTGACCACGGTGATCTTAGACGAACGCTCCAGCGTCTCCAGCGCGCTGATTGCGGCCAGAAGTTCCATGCGGTTGTTGGTGGTCTCGGCCTCACCGCCCTTCAACTCGCGCTCTTTCAGGACTTTGTCGCCGTTGGTCGCGCGCAGCAGCACGCCCCAGCCGCCGGGGCCGGGATTGCCGGAACAGGCGCCATCGGTATAGGCAAACAGCTCAGGCATGGGCCAGCACCAGAATGAACCCGTCATAAGACCCGGCCAGACCGGTGCCCATGCCGGTGGTGATCCGGTCGATGATGAAGCCAGCCTGTTCCAATGCCTCTTCGATCTCGGTCTGTGAGAAATAGGTGTAGTGGCGATCCAGGTCGTCGCGATGCTCACCCGTGCCCAGCTTCAGGCCGAGGAAAAATACACCCTCGGGTTTCAGCGCCCGGTGGATCGCCGCCAGATGGCGGGGGAAATCGGCGCGGGGGGCGTGCAGCAGAGAAAAGCTGGCGTAGATGCCGTCATACTCGGCTTCTTCGGTGACGTCGTCAAACGTGCCCAGATGGGCATCAACGCCGTTTTCCCGCGCGTGCTCGACAAAGGCGGGGGTTGCGTCCAGCGCCCGAACAGTCAGGCCCTCGCGCATGAAAAATCCACTGTCCGATCCGGGGCCTGCGCCCAGATCCAGAATGTGACCCGCGCCCACGGCCTCGGCAAAGGCCATGCGGGCTTCGATCTGTTCCGGGGGCAGAGGGACCTGAAGATAGTCGGCCACGCGGGTCGAATAGGCGGTGATGGTTCTTTTGTCGCTCACAGGTAAACTCCCACGGCAAGGCAGGCCAGTACGATGGCGGTCAGTGTCACGCGCAGCCGCAACCACCAGATTGGGGTCAGGCGCCAATAGGCAAAGAGGGCGTCCAGAACCAGTACTCCAGCAAATCCGTACATCAGGTTGATGCCGGTGCTGACCGGACCGCCGCCGGTTTTGAAGAAAACCCACAGCGCGGGCAGAACCGACAGCAGATAGCAGGTCGCCGCCTTGCTGCCCGAGGTCTTGGTGGCGAACCCCCACAGGACACCCGACATAAAGCTGAGGATTACCGAACCGTAAAACAGCTGCACATACGGCCCCACAAAGCGCGATCCAAGCGCCTGTGTTCCCCAGGCGTGCAGATCATCGCTTAGATAGGTCAGCGCGCCCCAGATGAACGGAAGCAGCCCGGCCAGCCCCAGGACCAACGGGGCCCTTGGAATGCCTCTCATGCGGGTTGCCTCAGAACGCGAGGGACCTTGAATTCGACGTTTTCAACGGCGGTTTCGACCAGTTCGACGGTGACGTCGTAATGGTCGCGGAACGCGTCGATCACCTCGTTGACCAGCACTTCGGGGGCCGAAGCGCCCGCGGTGATGGCAACGGATGAGATGCCTTCCAGCGCCCGCCAATCTATATCGGTCGCACGTTGCACCAGTTGCGCATATGTGCACCCGGCGCGCGAGGCGACCTCGACCAAACGACGCGAGTTCGATGAGTTCGGCGCGCCGACCACCAGC
This sequence comes from Ruegeria sp. AM9, assembly GCF_056540565.1. NCBI lineage: Bacteria > Pseudomonadati > Pseudomonadota > Alphaproteobacteria > Rhodobacterales > Roseobacteraceae > Ruegeria > Ruegeria sp. AM9. The sequence continues at coordinate 35,294 of NZ_JBQFWY010000006.1, read as the reverse complement.
AGAGCATCCGATTTCGGGGCCACGGCTTTCACGGCTTCTTGCCGGTTGGTGGTGGCGTAGCAGATGTCTTCCTTGTGCGGGCCGACAATGGCCGGGAACCGGGCCTCGAGCGCGGCCACGATATCTTTGGTGTCGTCCACCGACAGCGTGGTCTGAGTGACATAGGCCAGCTTGTCCGGATCGCGCACCTGCACGGTGGCCACATCTTCGACGGTTTCGACCAACAGGACCTCACCGTCGGGCAATTGGCCCATGGTGCCGACCGTCTCAGGGTGGCCCTTGTGGCCGATCATGATCATCTGCAGCCCGGCATCGGCGTGGCGCTGGGCTTCGACATGGACCTTCGAGACCAGCGGGCAGGTGGCGTCGACATAGATCATCTCGCGCTGCGCAGCCGTCGCGGGCACGGATTTCGGAACGCCGTGGGCCGAAAAAATCACCGGTCGGTCATCGGGGCATTCGTCCAGTTCCTCGACAAACACCGCACCCTGCGCGCGCAACCCGTCGACGACGAACTTGTTGTGCACGATCTCGTGGCGCACATAGACCGGCGCACCCCATTTCTGCAGCGCCATTTCGACGATTTTGATCGCCCGGTCCACACCGGCGCAAAAGCCGCGCGGGGCGGCAAGGTAAAGGGTCAGGGGGGGCTTGGTCATGTCGCGATCTCCATAGGCCACAGGTAAGTCTTTTCCCGGCCTTGGTCCAGACGCCACATTGTCATTTGCCTGACATGAATCGGTGCTAGCCAGAGGGCGTTTTCAGCACCTGTTCTTAGTTAAAAAAAGCGCGGTCAGGTTTCCATCCCCTGACCGCGCCTGTTTCTTTCCCCGGCTTGGTGAGCGCTGGGGGCGTTACTGCCCGCCAGCAGCGGCAACGCTGCGCGGCTCCATCGGCATTTCACGCGGAGGCCGCCCGATCACGTCGCGCAGGTCTTCCAGTTCGATGAAATTGTCGGCCTGGCGGCGCAGCTCGTCCGAGATCATCGGCGGCTGACTGCGGATGGTCGAGACGACCGACACGCGCACGCCCTGACGTTGCAGGCTGGCTATCAGCGGGCGGAAATCCCCATCGCCCGAAAACAGCACGATATGATCGACGCGCGGCGCCAGTTCCATGGCATCGACAGTCAGTTCGATATCCATGTTTCCTTTGACTTTCCGACGCCCCATGCTGTCGGTGTATTCTTTTGCCGGTTTTGTCACCATGGTGAAGCCGTTGTAATGCAGCCAGTCAACCAGGGGACGGATCGGCGAATACTCGTCATTTTCGAGCAGCGCTGTGTAGTAAAAAGCACGAAGCATCTTGCCGCGGCGCATGAACTCCTGGCGCAGCAATTTGTAGTCGATGTCAAACCCCAGTGCTTTTGCGGCCGCATAAAGATTCGAGCCGTCGATGAACAGCGCTAGCCGTTCGTCTTTATAAAACATAAATAGATCCTTCCGGTACAAACCAGCGACACCGGTTGTTAGGTGAGTGAGCTAGATAATATGCGGCGCGCTGATAATCCTATAATTAGGGCATTTGATGTGTATCGCAAGCATGCAATTCGCCGAATATAGGGAGTCTAATGAGCAATTTAATGTCAGAAGCGGTGATTGCACTGGGCGGAAATCTCAGTTTGAGAGAATTAGAGCCCAAGGTGACACTTAAAAGGGGAATTGACGCGATTTTGCGTCATGGGGTGGTGATTCGCACCGTCAGCCGCTTTTTCGAGACCCCTTGTTTCCCGCCCGGCGCGGGACCGGATTACGTGAATGCAGCCGCTCTGATCGAGACCGACAAGACCCCGGAAGAGCTGTTGCAGGTGTTGCACGCGGTCGAGCATGAATTCGGCCGCGAAAGGGTGCAGCGCTGGGGGATGCGCACGCTGGATCTGGATCTGGTCTGCTGTGGCGATCGGGTTCTGCCGGACCGCAGCGTATATGATCGATGGCTGGCACTGCCTCCCGAGGCGCAGACGCAGCAAACGCCGGATCAGTTGATCCTGCCGCACCCACGCCTGCAGGATCGCGCCTTTGTGCTGGTTCCGATGGCGGATGTAGCCCCTGACTGGCGCCATCCGGTGCTGGGCCGAACTGTCACCGAGATGCTGGCAGAGCTGCCCGCCGAAGATATTGCGGCGGTAACCCCTCTGTGAATGATGCATTTGCGGCATTTCTTGCTTGTCAAGGCGGGGATTCGCGCTTAGATAAACGTCTTCCTGACATGGATTCAGTAACGGAGAGCGCCCCATGGCCCGCGTGACGGTTGAAGATTGCGTAGACAAGGTTCCGAACCGGTTCGAACTGGTGATGCTTGCCGCCCATCGTGCGCGCGAGATTTCCGCCGGTGGCCCGATCACCGTCGACCGTGACAACGATAAAAACCCTGTCGTGTCGCTGCGCGAGATCGCGGACGAAACCCAGAGCGCCGACGAATTGCGCGAGCGCCTGATCGAGGCCAACCAGACCCAGATCGAGGTCGATGAGCCGGAAGAAGATCAGATGGCTCTGCTGATGGGTGCGGAATCGGACAAACCGGCCGAGGACGACATGTCGGAAGAGAAGCTGCTGCGCGCTCTGATGGAGGCTCAAGGCCAGGGGTAATTCCCAAAAACGAAGGTGCGGACCGGATGATTTCTGCTGACGACCTGATTGCGCTGGTCCGCAACTACAACCCCAAGACAAATGCCGACCGCATCACCCGCGCTTACGAGTTCGGACGCGAGATGCACGAAGGTCAGTTCCGCCACTCCGGCGAGCCCTATTTCACTCATCCCGTTGCCGTTGCCGCCATCCTGACCGAACAGCGTCTGGATGATGCGACCATTATCACGGCACTGCTGCACGACACGATCGAGGACACCAAAGCCAATTACAGCAAGGTGGCCGAGCTGTTCGGGGATGAGGTCGCCAAGCTGGTCGATGGCGTCACCAAGTTGACCAACCTGCAGCTCTCCAGCCGTGAGACCAAGCAGGCCGAGAACTTCCGCAAGCTGTTCATGGCCATGTCCAAGGACCTGCGGGTCATTCTGGTCAAGCTGGCCGACCGTCTGCACAACATGCGCACGATCAAGGCGATGCGCCCCGAAAAGCAGATCGTCAAAGCGCGCGAGACGATGGACATCTATGCGCCACTTGCAGGCCGGATGGGGATGCAGTGGATGCGCGAGGAGCTGGAAGACCTCGCGTTCCGCGTCCTGAACCCCGAAGGCCGCCAGTCGATCATCCGCCGCTTTATCACCCTGCAACGCGAAACTGGTGACGTGATCCATCGCATCACCGGCGACATGCGGCACGAGTTGGAGAAAGCCGGGATCGACGCCGAGGTGTTCGGCCGCGCCAAGAAACCTTATTCGATCTGGCGCAAGATGCAGGAAAAGGATCAGGGCTTTTCGCGCCTGTCCGATATCTATGGCTTCCGCATCATCACCCAGACCGAAGAAGACTGTTACCGGACGCTGGGTGCGATCCACCAGCGCTGGCGCGCGGTGCCGGGGCGGTTCAAGGATTACATCAGTCAGCCGAAATCGAACGGGTATCGCTCGATCCACACCACGGTGTCGGGGCGTGACGGCAAACGGGTCGAGGTTCAGATCCGCACCCGCCAGATGCACGACGTCGCCGAAACCGGCGTTGCGGCGCATTGGTCCTATCGTGATGGTGTACGCTCGGAGAACCCGTTCGCGGTCGATCCGGCGAAGTGGATTGCAAATCTGACCGAACAGTTCGACAGCGAGGATGACCACGAGGATTTCCTCGAGGCCGTGAAGCTGGAAATGTACTCGGACCAGGTGTTCTGTTTCACGCCCAAGGGGGATGTGGTCAAGCTGCCGCGGGGCGCGACACCGATTGATTTTGCCTATGCCATCCACACCCGCATCGGCCATGCCTGTGTGGGTGCCAAGGTCGACGGCATCCGCGTGCCGCTGTGGACCCGGATCAAGAACGGGCAATCGGTGGATATCATCACTGCCGATGGCCAGACCCCGCAGGTCACATGGCTTGAGATTGCTGTAACCGGCAAGGCCCGCACTTCGATCCGCCGTGCGCTGCGCGAGGTAGACCGCGAGCGTTTCATCAAGCTGGGCAAGGAGCTGGCGCGATCAGGGTTCGATCACGTGGGGCGCAAGGCCACGGATAAGGCTCTGGATACTGCTGCCAAGCACCTTCGCCTGAAAGACCGGCACGAATTGTTGGCCCGTTTGGGCAGTGCCGAATTGACCGCGCATGAGGTTGTCAGCGCGGTCTATCCCGAGCTGACACAGGATGAAGGCGATGCCATTTCCCCGCGCCGCGCGGTGATCGGTTTGGAGCCGGGGCAGAAGTTTGACCGTGCACCCTGCTGTCAGCCGCTGCCGGGTGAACGCATCGTTGGCATCACCTATCGCGGCAAGGGCGTGGTCGTGCACGCCATCGACTGCGACCGCCTGTCTGAATTCGAAAGCGAGCCCGACCGCTGGGTCGATCTGCACTGGCACTCGGGCACGCACCCGGCCGCTTATGGTGTGACGCTGGATCTGACCATCGGCAATGATGCCGGGGTACTGGGGCGCATTTGCACATTGATCGGTGAGAAAAAGGCCAATATCTCGAACCTGGAATTCGTTGACCGCAAACCGGATTTTTACCGTCTGCTGATCAGTGTCGAACTGCGCGACCTTGAACAGTTGCATTCGCTGATGCTGATGCTTGAGGCCGAAAGCGACGTTGCCGCGGTCGAACGGCATCGGGACAGGGAAAAAACCGCGGTTGCGGCTGGCTGAGAAGGGGTGATCAGGAGTGGTTTTCAAGCGCCGAGACCGACGCTCGCCCATTCGGATCGCTTCGGAGTTTGTCTATCCGCGCGGCGGCTGGACTCGCGCCTTTCACTACGTCAAACACCGCATCCGGCGCCTGCCGGATTCACCTGAGCGCATCGCGCGCGGTGTCGGGGCGGGCGTGTTCACTGCGTTCACGCCGTTTTACGGATTCCACTTTGTTATCGCGGCCGTGATCAGCCGCCTGATCAACGGCAACCTTCTGGCATCCCTCAGCGGTACGTTTTTCGGTAACCCGCTGACCTATGTGCCCATCGGCGTCATCTGTCTGCAAACCGGGAACTACCTGCTGGGCGACGATTTTGACGAAGGTGAAACCCACGGCCTGATGGACAGCTTTTTCAAGGCGCTGAGTGATCTCAAGAACAATTTCATGGCAATGTTCACCGACCGCGTTGCTGACTGGCGCGGCCTTGCCGTGTTTTACGATGAAGTGTTCTTTCCCTACCTGATCGGGGGCATCTTGCCGGGGCTTCTGGCGGGGTTCATCTGCTATTACCTCAGCCTGCCGGTGGTTCGCACCTACCAACAGCGCCGTCGTGCCCGGATCAAGGCGAAATTCGAGGAAATCAAACGGTTGGCGGAAACCGAACCTGCCGGTCCTGCGGCGAACCCGCTAAATTCGGAGCGGAAATCGGAAAAGGAAATAAGCGATGTCTGACAACCCCCTGCGCCTGGGTGTAAATATCGACCACGTGGCCACGGTGCGCAACGCTCGCGGCGGCGCTTACCCGGACCCGTTGCGTGCTGCCAAGCTGGCCGAAGAGGCCGGGGCGGATGGCATCACCGCCCATCTGCGCGAAGACCGCCGCCATATCTCGGACGCTGATATCGACGGGTTGATGGAGGTTCTGTCGGTGCCGTTGAACTTTGAAATGGCCGCCACGCCCGAGATGCAGAAAATCGCCCTGCGCCACAAACCGCACGCGGTCTGCATCGTGCCCGAAAAACGCGAGGAACGCACGACCGAAGGCGGGCTTGAGGTCGCGCGCGAGGAAAACAAGCTGGCCCACTACATTGCCCCCCTGCGCGAGGCGGGTTGCCGCGTGTCCATCTTCATCGCCGCCGATCAGCGCCAGATCGAAGCCGCCCACCGCATCGGGGCCGAAGTGATCGAACTGCACACCGGCGCCCATTGCGACGCCCATGCCGAGGGCCGCACGGACGAGGCTGCGCGCGAACTGGAAAGCCTGCGTGACATGTCCGCCTTTGCCCACTCTCTGGGGCTTGAGGTCCATGCCGGGCACGGCCTGACTTACGAAACGGTGCAGCCCATCGCGGCATTCCCCGAGGTGCGTGAGCTGAATATCGGCCACTTCCTGATCGGCGAGGCGATCTTTCGCGGCCTCACCCCGGCAATTGCCGAGATGCGCCGACTGATGGATGAGGCGCGCGCATAATGGCTCGAGAGATCCCTGCACCCGCGACAAAAGCGACTGTAAAGTTTGACCACGTTACCTACGTAGGTCTCGTTTTTGCGGTTTTGGTGGCCTTTTCCGTCGCAAGGCGCGTTCTTGAATTTGATCTGCCTTTCCCCCTGATGCCAATGAGTGTTGCACTTGTGGCGGCGGCGTTCTTTTACGGGGTATGGGCCGGTCGGACCGGCAAGCATTGCGACCCTTCGTTCAAAAGCTGGGTTATTGCCAGAAAAATGGTTCTGACCGGGCTGTGCATCGTTCTGGGGCTTTTCCTGTTCCAGGTTTTTGTGTTGGGTCTTTGGACTCTGATGGATGACGGAACAGTGCTGATCGGATATGCCGTCCAGATCGTTGTCGTCGGTTTTGTCTCATTCGTTTTTTGTCGATTTGCCTTCATGCTTGGCGTCAAAAGGGGCTTTGCGGTGTATCTGAAAAAGAACCAAAGCGCATGATCCTTGGTATTGGCACGGACCTTGCGAATATCGACCGCATTCAGGGCACGCTTGATCGGTTTGGCGACCGGTTTCGCAATCGCGTTTTCACCGACATCGAACAAAGCAAAGCCGAACGTCGCGCCGATACGGCGGGGACTTACGCCAAACGCTGGGCCGCGAAAGAGGCGTGTTCCAAAGCGCTGGGCACCGGTCTGCGCATGGGCATTGCGTGGAAGGACATGGCGGTCACCAACCTGCGCACAGGCCAGCCGGTCATGCATGTCACCGGCTGGGCCGCAGAACGTTTGAAAGAGATGACGCCCGATGGGCATGAGGCGATCATCCACGTCACCCTGACCGATGATCACCCCTGGGCGCAGGCCTTCGTGGTGATCGAGGCCAGGCCGCTGCAAGATCAGGGCGCACAGCCTTGACTTGCCCCCCTTGGCCCCGCATGTAGCATCCAACAACGCAAGGACCGGAGAGCAGTATGGCCGAGGACGTCAAAACCGGAAATCCCGTATGGGAGACGATCAAAACCATCGTCTACGCCCTGCTGATCGCGGGTGTTTTCCGCACCCTGTTCTTTCAGCCGTTCTGGATTCCCTCGGGATCAATGAAACAGACCCTGCTGATCGGGGATTTCCTGTTCGTCAACAAGATGGCCTATGGCTATTCCTACGCGTCCTGTCCCAGCCTGATCATTCCCCGCGTTGGTCTGGACATCGACGCCGAGGATATCTGTGGCTGGATGCAGGGCAACGAGAATTCCCGCTTTCTGGGCGGAGAGCCCGAGCGCGGCGACGTCATCGTCTTTCGCCATCCGGCCACCGGGCGCGACTATATCAAACGCCTGATCGGCCTGCCGGGCGACCGCATTCAGATCCGGGCGGGACAGATCATCCTGAACGGCACGCTGGTGCCGCAACAGCCCGACGGTGTCTTTACCGAAACGGCCGCGCCGCAAGGCCCGCAACGCCTGCGCCCGCGCTGTGAAAACGGACCGGTCGGCGTTGGTGGCGCCTGCGAGAAATCCCGTTCGATTGAAACTCTGCCCAATGGCGTCACGTACGATGTGCTGAATATCGGAAACCAGGCGTCCGACAATACAGGCATCTATACCGTACCCGAAGGCCACTATTTCTTTATGGGCGATAACCGCGACAATTCCAGCGACAGCCGCCTGCCGCTTTCCGCCGGCGGTGTGGGGTATGTGCCGTATGAAAACCTGATCGGTCGGGCCGACCGGATCATGTTTTCGTCCGCAGGCCGGTCGATGCTGTTCTTCTGGACCTGGCGCAGCGATCGGTTCTTCAAGGCGGTCAATTGAAGCTCTCGGCCGATATAAAAGCGTTTCAGAAGCGTTTGGGGTATGAGTTCACCAAACCCGAGCTTCTGGTGCGTGCACTGACGCACGGGTCTGTCTCATCCGCCACGCGGCCCGACAACCAGCGGTTGGAGTTTCTGGGCGACCGGGTTCTGGGCCTCGTCATGGCCACCGCGCTGCTTGAGGCCGACAAGAAAGCCTCGGAAGGGCAGCTTGCTCCTCGTTTCAATGCACTGGTCCGCAAAGAGGCCTGCGCCGATGTCGCCCGCCAGATCGATCTGGGTGCCGTACTGAAACTGGGCCGGTCCGAGATGCTGTCAGGCGGCCGCCGCAAACAGGCCCTGCTGGGCGACGCGATGGAGGCTGTCATCGCCGCCATCTACCGCGACGCCGGGTTCGAGGCGGCGCGTGACGTGATCCTTGCGCTTTGGGGGGATCGCATCCACACGGTTGAGGCAGACGCCCGCGATGCCAAGACGTCGCTGCAGGAATGGGCACAGGCGCGGGGGCAGAAACCGCCCAGCTATGTCGAGATCAAACGCAGCGGTCCGGACCACGCACCCGTTTTCACAATCGCTGCCCGCCTGCAGGACGGGACCGAGGCGCAGGCCACCGCCGGATCAAAGCGTCAGGCCGAACAGGCCGCAGCCAAGGCCTTGCTGGAAAACCTGCCCAGGTAGACGCTCCAGACGCCAACGGGATCCGTCTTCATCTGGCCCCCTACCGGTCGGATTGGCGCAGCCAATTTGACCCTCAAACCACCCGGATGAACCCGGTCAACCCGGTTTTCTGATGCTCGATCACATGGCAGTGGAATGCCCAGTCTCCGCGATTGTCTGCAACCAGGGCGATGTCCACAACCTCATCCTTCAGCAGCAACATCGTGTCTGTCATCAGCGGCGGCAAGCTGCGCAGGTTTGACGTCAACGGCAAGAAAGCCAGCCCGTGCAAATGGATCGGGTGCAGGTTCGGAGACTCATTGCGCAGACGCAGAACATAGCTTTTGCCCATCTCCAGTGTCGCCAATGGGCCAACTCCCTGCGCCGCGTCACCGGGCCACGGGGTTCGATTGATGGACCAGAAATTATACCCCAGCGAGCCACAGAACCCGTTGACCGGTTCACCCCCCTCGGGCGTCCAGCCAAAGACAAATTCATGCAGTTCCGCCGTGCTCAGATCGGGCTTGGCCACCGGGTTTACCAGCAAGGGGCGCAATTCGCGCAGATCGCGTGCCACGGACGCCCCTACCGCACGCAAGCGAGTCATCGCCCGAGGCGGCTGACCCGGGAATTTTGCCATCAGGTCAACGGTCTGTCCTTCGTCAGAAGGCATATGAACCGCAAAATCCACCCTTTGCCCCGGGCCAACCAACAGCGGCGCTTCGGCGCTGGGCATTTGCACCTCGACCTCGACAGGGTGGCCGTCCCAGGCAATGATCCGGGCCTCGGCACCCTGCAAATGGATTTTATAGATGCGGGTCGTGTCCGTGTTGATCACCCGCAGCCGCACCAGACCACCAGCCGCGTGATCATAGACCGGCCCGTCCAGCCAGTTCGCTGTCTGCACGTTGCCGAATGTTCCGGCCCGTGCCGCCCCGCGTGCGGTGTAGGCAGGCAGAAAGCCCCCGTCCTCATCCAGCCGGAAATCGCGCAGGTTGACCACCTGCTCGCTGTCAAAGCCGGGGTCTTCAGCCTCGGCAACCACCATAACGCCGGTCAGGCCATGGGCCATCTGCTCCATCGTCATGCAATGGGGGTGATACCAGTAGGTGCCTGCATCCGGCGGCGTGAATTCATAGTCGAACACCTCGCCCGGACCGATTGGCATCTGGGTCAGATAGGGCACTCCGTCCATACCATTGGGAATGCGCAGCCCGTGCCAGTGCATCGCCGTATAGTCGGGCAGGGTATTGCGCACCGGCAGACGCATCACTTCGCCTTGTTTGCCATACAGAACCGGGGGCGGCGCGTCCGGCGACAGGCTGACCATACCGGTGGTGACGCGCTCGCGCAGGGCAAAGCTGGCCGGTTGGACAACCAGTTCCTGAGCGCCAGCAGCCAGTTCGATCCCACCCAAGCCCAACGCGCCAGCGGCGGCGCCGCTGCCCAAAAGAAACTCACGACGTTTCATATCTGCCTCATAGAAGGGTTGCCGCCTGGCTGGGTTTGGCGCGGCATTATGCGGTTCTGCCACCGTAACCTCATGGCTGCAATGCGACAAATCCCTCTGGTCCAAAGGGTCAATCTGCTATAGGGGTGCGCACTTGCAAACAGGATCGCAGGACACATGACCACACGCGCCGGATTTATCGCCCTGATCGGAGAGCCCAACGCAGGCAAATCCACCCTTCTGAACCGCATGGTCGGGGCCAAGGTCTCGATCGTGACGCATAAGGTGCAGACCACCCGCGCCCGCATCCGCGGCGTGGCGATGGAGGGTGATGCGCAACTGGTGTTCGTGGATACGCCCGGCCTGTTCAAACCGCGCCGCCGTCTGGACCGCGCCATGGTTGCTGCCGCCTGGGGCGGGGCGGCGGATGCCGATGTCGTGGTGCTGATGGTCGAGGCGCATCGCGGCATAACTGAAGGTGTGGAACGCATCCTGGAAGGTCTGGAAGAGATCGGGCAGGGCCGCACCATCGCGCTGGCGATCAACAAGATCGATAAAGTACCGTCCGAGAAGCTGCTCGCGCTGACCAGCGACCTGAACGGGCGCTATCCCTTTGCCGAGACCTTCATGATTTCCGCCGAAAAGGGCTATGGCGTGGATGACCTGCGGGCGTGGCTTGCAGCGGAACTGCCCGAAGGCCCGTGGCTCTACCCCGAAGACCAGATTGCCGATCTGCCCCTGCGCACGATCGCAGCCGAGATGACGCGCGAGAAATTGACCCTGCGCCTGCATCAGGAACTGCCCTACCAACTGACCGTCGAGACCGAAAACTGGGAAGAGCGCAAGGACGGCTCGGCCAAGATCGATCAGGTCATCTATGTCATGCGCGACGGCCACAAGGGCATCGTTCTGGGCAAACGCGGCGAGACGATCAAGGCCGTCAGCCAGGCTGCACGCGCTGAATTGGAAGAGTTTCTGGATCGCAAGATTCACCTGTTCCTGCAGGTCAAGGTCCGGCCCAACTGGTTGGAGGAGTCCGAGCGCTATTCGGAAATGGGTCTGGATTTCAAAGACGGCAACGCATGACCCGCCTGACGGCCGAATTCTGGGTCCACGCCTATCTGGCGCGGCTTCGCTTTCAGGAAATCCCGGCCTTTGTTGTCGCACATGGCGACGACACGGCGGGGGCAGTTCTGGTCAAACTGAACACGCTGAACGGTCAGGCAGTGGCATTCCAGCGCAGCTTTGACCTGATGAGCGGTGATCGCAAATGGGTCGAACTGTCCACCGGCCCCGAGGCGGATGTGGACACCGCCATCGAACGCCAGCGCAGCTTTGACCCCGACCTATGGGTGATTGAGGTCGAGGATCGGCAGGGGCGGCATCTGCTGGGCGAAGAGGGTTTGGAGTAGGGCGCGCGTGGGCCGTCAATCCAACCGGTAAAGCGCATTGCGACCGAACTTTCCCCGAAGCTCATAGCCTGACCGCAGAAGAAGCCCCTCAAGATCTGCGGCCCAATGCTTGTCATGTTGAACCTCGAAGAACAGCGCTTTAGGGCGTTGCGCGACCGGTGCTTCGGAAATCAGCGGGGCCAGAACCCGATCTTCCTGACCCTCAACATCCACTTTGACAAAATCAATCGCCGTTTTGGGGTCTGGGGGAAGGAACTCGGTCAGTTTACGGACCTCGACCTGTATTTTGTGCGCTCCGCGCATCGGTTCATTGAGACGAGCCAGGCCAAGGTTTCCGTTGGCGGGTACAAACAGGTCCATCTCTGCGTGCTCGTCGGAAATGGCACAATCGTGCACCTCGACAGATTTGAATTCGTTGAGACGGATGTTTTCCACGAGCCGCGCGCGCATCACAGGATTCGGTTCGAAGGCATGTATCACTGAACCCGGGGCGGCCACCGCAGCCAGCCGCAGTGTATGGGCCCCGGCATTCGCGCCGACATCGTAGGCGACAATCGGTCCGTCGCGGGGCAAACCCTGTAGGATGTGCCGCAACGCCCGTTCCTCCTGCGTGCGCCCCATGCGCCAGATCTGAAACTCTGTGTTGTTGTCCGCAGGGTGGATGCGCATGCGGCACCCTTTGTAATCCGTTTCGGTCGGCTTCAACTCGCGCCGGATGCGTTTTCTGGTGTGGTTCGGTGTCTTCGGATCATTGAAAATGTCGCGGAGAAGGTCGTTCGGCCAGTCCATATGTAATGGTCCCGTTTTTTAGAATGCGCATCTTTAGGGGATGTCTAACAGGCGGGCCAAACGTGGAAAACGGCAAACTGCCCTTTACCCGTGCAACTTTGCACATGCGGATGTTGTGCCGGTGCCACAAGCCTGCGCGGGGTCTCATTGTCAGCCCACGCTTGCGCCCGGCGCGCGGGTGGGCTTTCTATGGGCATCACCCACTGAATACCGGAGCCCACGATTTGGACTGGCGCGATCACGGCATACTATTGACGACTCGCCGCCACGGCGAAACGGCCGCGATTATCGAGGTCTTTACCGAAGGCCACGGGCGTCATGCCGGTGTTGTCCGCGGTGGGACCAGCCGAAAGATTGCGCCGATCCTGCAGCCCGGCGCGCAATTGGATGTGCTCTGGCGCGCGCGGCTTGAGGAGCATATCGGCACGTTTCAGGTGGAACCCTTGCGGTCCCGCGCGGCGGCGGCGTTTTCAGGGCGGCTGGCGCTGGCCGGGTTGAACACGGTGGTGTCGTTGCTGTCGTTCTGCCTGCCCGAGCGCGAGCCGCATCCGGCGATCTACAGGCAGACCGAACAGTTGATGGACTTGCTGGGGCAGGATGAGGTCTGGCCGCTGGCCTATCTGCGCTGGGAACTGGCGCTGCTTGAGGATCTGGGCTTTGGTCTGGACCTGTCTGCCTGTGCGGTGACCGGCGCGACCGAAGGGCTGGCCTACGCCTCGCCCAAGACTGGCCGGGCCGTCAGCGCCCAAGGTGCGGGGGAGTGGGCGGACAAGCTGTTGCCCCTGCCACCCTGTTTGCGTGGCGAAGGGGCCGCGCCAGATGCCGAGATCGCTGAGGCCCTAAAGACAACCGGGTATTTTCTGGAACACAGGGTCGCGCCCTCGCTGGGCCATCATCCGCTGCCCGAGGCGCGAGCGCGGTTCGTGGATCGGTTCACTCGACGGCTGTGAACACCATCTCGTGCCCGTCATCGTTGCGCAAGATCAGCACATCGCCTGAAACTTCGGATAGGGTCATGGCCATAAGGGCGGCGAAATAGAAACCCTCGGCCTCAAGCCCGGCACAGGCGGCGCGGGTGGCGGTCAGATCCGTGACCTCAAACCACGGGTAGGGCGCGTTCAGGGTGCCGCTGTAGCTATTGCAGGGTGCGTTGCCTTCGATCTTGCCTGTCTCGGGAAAGCGCAGCAGGGCACTGGCCTCGTAACGCTGCCCGTCAATCTCTTGCAGTGCCCATGTCTGGTCTGCCGCGCCATAGGCGGCTACCGTCTCATCCTTGTCGCATTGAAACAGGGCAAGCAGGGGCAGGGTCAGGATCAGGCGTGTCATGGGTCGGTCTTAGCGCAGCAGGGCGGTCGACGGAACCGCTAGTAAGGCAGTTCGCCGCTGATCAACTCTTCCCGCACTTCCAGACGCGGACGCCAATTGTACCTGGTGTCCTCTCGCACGGGTGCCCAAGTCAGCGCGCCGCTTGCGCGCCACGGATCAAGGATGATCCCGTCATACATCGAATCCCCCTTGGCGCTGATCAGGGCCGAGTGGTGGATGATCCGAAACTGCGTCGGCGGAGACGTGGCCCAGTGCAGGTCCAGCGTGCGGAAGTTTTCCTGCCGCAGGCGTGTCGTCATGGCTTGCGCCCAGTCGTTGCACAGGCCCTTTTCACGAAAGCCATTGATGATCTTGGCGTTGTGAATGATGGCCGAGTCGGTGACGTTCCATTCGTGCTTCAATTGCCTCGAATAGCTGTAGGCGATTGTGGCGGCGGTTTGCGCCTCGACCGGGTCGACCTTTGGGTCGAGGGATTGGATGGCCTGAGCCAGATCGTCGATATCGTTCTGCGTCGCGGTCGGCTGTGTCTTGGCGCAGCCACTCAGGGCGAGGGCTGTGAGGACCGCCCAAAGTGCGAAAAATCGTCTGGTCATTCCGTGTGCCATTCTTTTTGAAGCGCAGAGTGCTCTAACCGGGTTGCCGCCTGAGATCAAAGGGGAAGTTCACGTATCGGCGGATCACAACCTGTACCCAAGAGAAAAAGACCCGGCGCTAAGGCCGGGTCAGTCGGGGAAACAGGAATGCCGAATTCGGTCACCCGAGCAGACGTCGTGCGATGACCTGTGCCTGAATTTCGGCAGCCCCTTCGAAAATGTTCAGAATGCGCGCGTCGCACAGAACGCGGCTGATCTTGTATTCCAGCGCAAAGCCGTTGCCGCCGTGGATCTGCAGACCGTTATCCGCAGCCGCCCACGCGACGCGTGCGCCCAGCAGCTTGGCCATCCCGGCCTCAAGGTCACAGCGTTGGCCGTGATCCTTTTCCCAGGCCGAGAAATAGGTCAGCTGGCGCGCGATCATGATTTCAACCGCCATCATCGCCAGCTTGCCGGACACGCGGGGAAAGTTGATCAGCGATTTGCCGAATTGCTTGCGGTCAACCGCGTATTGCATGGCGATATCCAGCGCGCTTTGCGCCACGCCAATGGCGCGGGCGGCGGTCTGGATGCGGGCGGATTCAAAGGTTTCCATCAGCTGTTTGAAGCCTTTGCCCTCTTCACCGCCCAACAGGTTCTCGCCTTTGACTTTGAAGCCGTCAAAACCCAGCTCGTATTCCTTCATGCCGCGATAGCCCAGAACCTCGATCTCGCCGCCGGTCATGCCGGGAGTGGGGAAGGGGTTCTCGTCGGTGCCCGGCGTTTTCTCGGCCAGGAACATGGACAGGCCGCGGTGGTCGGTGGTGTCGGGGTTGGTACGGGCCAGCAGGGTCATCACATGGGTCCGCGCCGCGTGGGTGATCCATGTTTTGTTGCCGGTGATCTCGTAATCGCCGTCCGCGTTCTTGACCGCGCGAGTGCGCAGGCTGCCGAGGTCCGATCCGGTGTTGGGCTCGGTGAATACGGCGGTCGGCAGAATTTCTGCACTGGCCAGCTTCGGCAACCAGTTGGCTTTCTGCTCGTCGGTGCCGCCCGCGATGATCAGCTCGGCCGCGATCTCGGACCGCGTGCCCAGCGAGCCGACGCCGATATAGCCGCGTGACAGTTCCTCGGACACTACACACATCGAGGCTTTCGACAGGCCAAACCCGCCGAATTCCTCGGGGATGGTCAGGCCAAAGACACCCATCTCGGCCAGTTCCTCGATGATCTCGATCGGGATCAGCTCGTCCTTGAGGTGCCAGTCATGCGCGTTCGGTTCGACCTTTTCCTGCGCGTAGCGGCGGAACTGGTCGCGGATCATTTCCAACTCTTCATCCAGACCCGAGGCGCCGAACATTGTCGCGCCGGCCTGATCCTCCATCAGGGCCACCAACCGCATGCGGGCGGCCTGAGAGTTGGCCTGCGCCATCAAGGTCTGCACTTCAGAACATTGGAAGCCCGACAGCGCGTCCCAGCCAAGACCCATATCCTGCAGGCGCACGACCTCACCCTGGTTCATCGGGATGCCGCCCGCGACCTGATGCAGGTATTCACCAAAGGCGATCTGGTGCAGCAACTGTTCCATCTCGCCAAACTTGCCATCCGCGTCCAGCGCGTCGGCCCAGCGTTGCATCTGTTGCAGAGACTGGTTGTACGTCGCCAGCCAGGCCAGACCATGTGCGGCGGTCTGGTTCGCCTCGATCAGCGCGCCAGAGACCCGGCCATCGTCGGTGACCATCTCACGCACCACGTCGCGGGCGCGTTCAAACACGGTTTCGACAGCGGGCAGAGCTGCGCGGGTCAGCGTCAGAAGCTCGGGCAAAATCGCGGATGTTGTCATCTGGGTCATATCCTGTCCGTCATGGGCCATGAATCAGGTCCTTCTCTGGTGTCGTCCGGTCATATCATGCTGCACGTGCAGCGCAACAAAAATACGTATATAGCCGCCAAAAAGTTCGAAAATTGCTTTGACAATTTTGCAGTGCAGCGCCCGCCAAGAGTGATATCACGGGCGTATGACCCTGTTTTCGTTGCTCACTCCGCAAGATCTGATGTTGGCCCTTGTCGTCGCCTTTGTGGCGGGGTGGGTGAAAGGCATGGTCGGGTTTGCCATGCCGATGGTTCTGGTGTCCGGGCTCAGCATGTTCCTGCCGCCTGATCTGGCGATTGCCGGGCTGATCCTGCCGACACTGGTGACCAACGGCGTGCAGGCTCTGCGCGAGGGCGTACCTGCCGCCGTCTCGGCGATCAAACAGTTCCGGGTATTTCTGATGGTCGGGCTTGTGTTCCTGCTGCTTGGCGCTCAGTTGGTCAGCGCAGTGCCTGCCCGGACCTTCTTGCTGATGATCGGGATTCCGGTCACGTTTTTCGCGCTGATACAGGTGTTGGGCGTGAAGCTCTCGCTTGGCAAACCGTCTGCGCGGATCGAGGCCGGAATCGGCGCGGTTGCAGGGTTTGTCGGCGGGATGTCGGGCATCTGGGGGCCGCCGACCGTTGCTTATCTGACCGCGCTGGACACACCCAAAGCGATGCAGATGCGTGTGCAGGGGGTGATTTACGGTTTGGGGGCCGTTGCGCTGATGCTGGCGCATCTGGGCTCTGGCATCCTGCGGGCCGAGACGGTGCCGTTTTCGGCGATCCTGATCCTGCCGGCGCTGGCGGGGATGTGGATCGGGCTGGGGTTGCAGTCGCGCATCGATCAGGCCGTGTTTCGCAAGGTGACGCTGCTTGTTCTGCTGATCGCAGGCGTGAACCTTTTGCGGCGCGGGGTGCTCGGCTAACTGCGCCTGTCGGCAAACCGGAAGGTATAGTAAAGCCCCAGCATCAGGAAAAACAGCCCCGAAATGTCGCCGATCAGAAAGGCAACGTATTCGACGCGTGCGCTGCCGAATGCCAGGTTGGTCAGGCCGGAAACAAGGAAGGACGTGATGATCCCCACCCCCATGACACAAGACCAGCAGGGTCTGCGGTCCGGTCGGGGAAACAGATCCCAACCGACCCATTTACACAGGTAAAACACGGCCGGCACCGTAGTGACGGCAATCACAATCGCCATCAACCGGCTTGGCAGGAACACGTCACTGCCGCCGAGAAAGGCAAAGACCACAAAGACTCCGGGCAGCAGCGCAAAGATCGCCCGCCACCCCAAAAGCCACGCCGACAGCACCCGCACCCCATGAGGCAGGAACAGCAAACTGGCCCGACTTGGATATTCAGGAAAGAACACATTCTGAAGCGGCATCAGCACCTCGAATGTAAGGTACGATGCCACCACATACGCCAGTGAGGCACAGAATGTGTCAGTCGCCCACCTGCGCGTGTCGATCATCAGCTACCTGTGCGCAGTTTAAAGGCGTCACTTGGGGGCATGAACGATATACCGGCCCCGGTTGGCGCTGCCGCTTTGCGACAAGTAGCCTTTCTGCACCAAGGATTTCAGTGCGCGAAAGAAGGTCGGTCGCGAGACGCTTTTGACAAGTGTGTGCTCAATCAGCCCGAAGGTGCGCACCTCTTCGTCGGATTTTGACAGCTCTTCGGCCGCGTAATAGATGTCGCGCTCAACCGGAGACAGTTGCTCCAGCCCCAGCGTCTGCTCCATGCTCTGCATCAGCTTGCGCAGTTCGGTCAGTTTCGAGATTTCGGTCATATTCTACCCATCGCTTCAAGTGCCGTCAGCCGCATGTCCGCGACGAAAATCGACATACTGAGTTGAGTGTTTTCAGCACGTCTCATCTTGACACTTATTCCCTTTATAATACAGTACTTATTTGATTAGGTTGCTCATTCTGCTGATGTGATCGTCTGCTCGAGCTGCCCCAAGGTCTTTTCAAGTTTGGTCCGGTGCAGAATTGCGCCGGACTTTTTCGTCATAATGACGTCATCAAATACCCCACGAACTGTCCTCGGGCAACGCATTTGTAACCGAACTGTGCGTAATACAACCTTGGGGTGATCGCATCGCGATAGACATTCCAAGAAAAAGGGGGCGAAACCGCCCCCTTTTCCGGTTAGCCGATGGCGACGGCTTTGATGTCTTCGTCGATGAAGGGCAGGTACTGTTCGAAGTTCTCGGCGAACATCTGCACCAGTTTTTCCGCCTGTTTGTCGAAGGCGGCCTGGTCGTCCCAGGTGCGGCGCGGGTCCAGCAGAACCTCGGCCACGCCGGGCACCGATACCGGCACGTCAAAGCCGAAATTGGCGTCCTTGCGGAATTCGGCGTCACGCAGCGACCCGTCCAGCGCTGCGGTCAGCAGGGCGCGGGTGGCCTTGATTGGCATCCGCGAACCAACGCCATAGGCACCGCCGGTCCAGCCGGTGTTCACCAGCCAGCAGGTCGCGCCGTGCTGGGCGATCTTGTCGCGCAGCAGGTTGCCATAAGCCTCAGGCCGACGCGGCATGAACGGCGCGCCAAAGCAGGTCGAGAAGGTCGGCTGTGGTTCGGTGATGCCACGCTCGGTCCCGGCGACCTTCGAGGTGAAGCCGGACAGGAAGTGATACATCGCCTGCGCCGGTGTCAGCCGTGCGATCGGAGGCAGAACACCAAATGCGTCACAGGTCAGCATGATGATGTTCTTGGGGTGACCGCCCAGAGCGCTGCTGGATGCGTTCGAGATATATTCGAGCGGGTAGGCGCAACGCATGTTCGCGGTCAGCGAGTCATCGTCGAAATCCAGCTCCTTGGTTTCGGGATCGAAGACCATGTTCTCGATCACGGTGCCGAACTTGCTGGTGGTGGCGTAGATTTCGGGTTCAGCCTCGGCGTTCAGGTTGATCGTCTTGGCATAGCAGCCGCCTTCGAAGTTGAAAGTGCCGCGATCCGACCAGCCATGTTCGTCATCACCGATCAGGGTGCGCGCCGGGTCGGCGGACAGGGTGGTCTTGCCGGTGCCCGACAGGCCGAAGAACACGGCGGTGTCGACCGGGTTGCCAACGGCGTGGTTGGCCGAGCAGTGCATCGGCATCACGCCTTTTTCCGGCAACATGTAGTTCAGCAGGGTGAACACGGACTTCTTGTTCTCGCCGGCATATTCCGTGCCGCCGATCAGGATCATCTTGCGATCAAAGTTCAGCGCGATCACGGTCTCACTGCGGCAGTCGTGCTTGGCTGGGTCGGCCTGGAAGCTGGGGCAGTTGATGATGGTGAAGTCGGCGATGAACTCGTTCAGGTCCTCGCGATCCGGGCGGCGCAGCAGGTGGCGGATGAACAGGTTGTGCCAAGCCAGCTCGGTGACCATGCGCACGTTGATCGAATAGGCCGGATCGGCACCGCCGACGAGGTCCTGCACAAAATAGTCGCGGCCTTTCATATGGGCCAGCATGTCTTCGTACAGCGCGTCAAAGCCCTCGGGGGTCATCGCGGCGTTGTTTTCCCACCAGATGGTGTCGGCGACGCTGTCGGTCTTGACGACGTGCTTGTCCTTGGGCGAACGGCCGGTGAACTTGCCGGTGGTGACCAGAAAGGCTCCGCCATTGCCAAGTGTGCCTTCGCCGCGCTTCAGCGCCTCTTCGATCAGCGCCGGTTCCATGAAGTTGTAATAGACATTGCCCAGACCCTCGATGCCCTGATCTTCGAGGCGGAATTGCGGGTTAACCCGTCCAGATGTCATGTGTGTCTTCTCCTGTGGCGGCGCGGCGGCTGTTGGGGCCACGTGCGCTCTTGGGGCAGTGTGCCGGGAAAGTCCGGCGGCTGGGCGCCTCTTATCACGGTCGTTTGGGGCATGAACAGGAGGGTTTGCCGCAGTTAGCGCAACCAAGCTCAGGTTTAGCGCCATCAGGAAATTCCTGTCGAAAAACAAGGCACTTTTCCGCGCGGGTTAACGGCTTTTTTGCCGCAGCTATGTGACAAGAAACGCGCGATTCGCAGATACGGATTGATTCGCGGCCATAAAACCGACAAAGATGCCTTACTAATAAGCGAAATATTGCATGAGAGAGCAGGAATAGGGGTATCCCCGATGTCAAAGATTGCACTGGTGGACGATGACAGAAACATTCTGACATCCGTTTCCATGACACTCGAAGCTGAAGGATTCGAGGTCGAAACTTATAACGACGGGCAAGCAGCCCTGGATGCATTCAACAAGAAACTGCCCGATATGGCCGTGCTGGATATAAAGATGCCACGCATGGACGGCATGGATTTGCTGCAACGGTTGCGGCAGAAAACCCAGATGCCGGTGATCTTTCTGACGTCGAAGGACGATGAGATCGACGAGGTTCTGGGCCTGCGCATGGGCGCGGATGACTATGTGAAAAAGCCGTTCTCGCAGCGTTTGCTGGTCGAACGCATCCGCGCATTGTTGCGCCGGCAAGAGGCGACGGCGGGCGATGTGACCAACGCCAATACCGGCGATACCAAGGTGATGGAGCGGGGCGACCTGCGGATGGACCCGTTGCGCCATGCGGTCAGCTGGAAGGGTGCGGATGTCTCGTTGACAGTGACCGAGTTCCTGCTGCTGCAGGCGCTGGCGCAGCGTCCGGGCTTTGTTAAAAGTCGCGATCAGCTGATGGATGTGGCCTATGACGATCAGGTCTATGTGGACGACCGGACCATCGACAGCCATATCAAGCGTCTGCGGAAAAAGATGCGGGCGGCAGATCCCGAGTTTTCGGCGATCGAAACGCTTTATGGCATCGGATACAGGTATAACGAAGAATAAGCGTAGCCGCTGAAAAAGGGTAACCGGGTCTGGTGCGCGATACGGAACAAGTGACCAAATTACAGGACGGAGATGTTGTTCTGGGGGATGACTGGGTCATCCCGCAAGATTCCGAGTCTGCCGAGTTGCGTGCTACGCGACGGCGGCGAAACCTGTTTTCGCTGCGCGGCTCACCGCTGGCGCGGAAGATCATCACCTTCAACCTGATCGCGCTGGTCATCCTTGTCACCGGCTTGCTGTATCTCGACGATTCCCGTGACGAGCAGGTCCAGCAGACCGCGCGCAACCTGATCGGGGACGCGCAGCTGGTCAGCAACGTGTTCGAGGCCCAGCTGCGTCAGAACCAGGCCGCCAGCTCGTCCGAACCGGCAGCGCTGGATGTGAAGGACACGCTTGCAGGCCTCAGCCTTCCCGACGGGGGTGAGGTCTTTGTCTATGACGCTGGCGGAACTCTGATCGGTTGGACGCGGGGGGCATCGGCCTCATCGCAAATGCCGGTTCTTCTGAGACCTGACGCCGAGGTTCAAACCGGCAGCACACTGATCAGCGACGCGCTGAATGCGGTTTGGACCGGTTTGTCCCGAGTCTTCGCAGGCGGGGGTGGCACTGATGCGCCGACCCTTGCGCAAAGGGTGCAGGAGATCATTCCGCAGGCGCTGCAGGGCCAGATGCAGGTGCAGGCGGTTCAGGATGACATGGGCAAAACTGTCATCGTCAGCGCGGCTCCGATCCTGCTGGACGGGGCACCGGTCGGCGCGGTCGCAATGGCTGGTCCTGCTGGTGAGATTGACGCGCTGGCCCGGCGCGAACAAGAACGCATTCTGCAGATGTTCGTTGTGGCGCTGCTGGTGTCCATCGGGCTCAGCCTTGTGCTGGCCTCGACCATTGCCAACCCGCTGGCCGATCTGGCCGCCGCGGCTGAAATGGGCAAGGATCGCGGTGCCGGGGTCAATCCGGGCCGTATCCGCATCCCCGACCTCAGCGCCCGCCCGGATGAGATCGGGCGCCTCAGCCGCGCGCTGCGGGGGATGGTGACGGCGCTGTATAGCCGCATCGACGCCAACGAACAGTTTGCGGCCGACGTGGCGCATGAGATCAAGAACCCGCTGGCCAGTCTGCAATCGGCGGTGGGCACCCTGCGCATGGTCAAACGCGACGATCAGCGCGACAAGCTGCTGGGCGTGATCGAACATGACGTGCGGCGTCTGGACCGTCTGGTCAGCGACATCTCGAACGCGTCGCGGCTGGATGCAGAACTGGTCAAAGAAGAGGAACAGCCCTTCGACCTGCTCAAACTGCTGGGCAATATCAGCCAGTTTCTGGGCGAAGATGCCCGCGCCAAAGGCATCGACTATATCACCGACCTGCCGTCTCAGCCGATCACGATCAACGGGCTTGAGGCGCGGCTGGCGCAGGTTTTCGTCAACCTGATCACCAACGCGATTTCCTTTTGCGAGGAAAGCGATGCCATCCGGCTTTGGGTGCGGCGGCGCGAAAACCGCGTACTGATCGTGGTCGAGGATACCGGTCCCGGCATTCCGGAACAGGCGTTGACCAAGATATTCAAGCGGTTCTATTCGCAACGCCCGGCCGAGCATTTTGGCAATAACTCGGGTCTTGGTCTTGCGATCTCGAAACAGATCGTCGAAGCGCATGGCGGCGTGATCTGGGCCGAGAATATTCGCCCGACCGAAGCGGATATCACGTCGGACCCGCAAGGCGCGCGTTTCGTCGTGGGCCTGCCCGTGTAAGCGTATGAGCGGCCAAACCCTTTTGGATATCCAGCAGCAGGACACCGCCATACTCCACGCCACATGTGTTACCGTTGATGGGCAGGGTGCGCTGATCCTCGGGCGTTCGGGGACGGGGAAATCGGCGCTGGCCCTGCAGATGATGGCGCTTGGGGCCGAGTTGGTCGGCGATGACCGGGTCGAGCTGCGAATGGCAGGCGACAAGGCCATAGCCGACGCTGCCCCGAACCTGCGCGGGTTGATTGAGGCGCGCGGCCTCGGCTTGCTGCGTGCACATGCTGCGGGGGCGACGCCGGTCCGCTATGTGGTCGACCTTGACCAGACCGAACCGGCGCGCCTGCCAGAGCCGGCAAAAACCGTGGTGCTGAGGCAAACTGTTCCCTTGCTTCGGGCGGGGGGCGTGCCCAATTTAGCTGCGGCACTTATGCAATTTTTGAAGATGGGGCGCGTGGACCCGGAATGGCCCAGCACATGACAACGCAACGGCGCATCGTCCTGGTGACGGGCCCCTCGGGTGCGGGCCGCTCGACGGCGATCCGGGTTCTTGAAGATCTGGGCTTTGAAGCCATCGACAACCTGCCGATGGGTCTTTTGATGCGCTTGCTGGAAGGCCCGCAAAGCGACCGTCCGATGGCGTTGGGTATCGATGCCCGCAATCGTGATTTCTCGACCATCGGTTTTATCGAGCTGGCTGTCAGGCTGCGGCGGATGGAGCAGGTCGACCTGACGACGCTGTATCTGGATTGCAGTGACGATGTTCTTTTGCGGCGGTTTTCGGAAACCCGTCGCCGGCACCCGGTTGCAGCGGATGCCAGCCCGGAAACCGGTGTGCGGCAGGAAAAGGAATTGCTGGCCCCGATCCGTGAAATCGCCGATATCCTGATCGACACCAGCCCGCTGAACATTCACCAACTGCGCCAGGAGGTCGAACGCTGGTTCGCCCCGCAGGGTGGGCGGCACCTGTCGGTGGCCATCGAATCCTTTTCGTACAAGCGCGGTCTGCCGCGGGGCCTGGACATGGTGTTCGACTGCCGGTTTCTGGCCAATCCTTATTGGCGGCCCGAGTTGCGGGCAGAAGATGGTCGAAACCCGGACGTGGCGCACTATGTTCAGTCGGATACGAACTACGCGCCGTTTTTCGACCGGGTGGTTGACCTGCTGAAAGTCCTGCTGCCAACCTTCCGGGCCGAAGGCAAGGCGCACCTTTCCGTGGCCTTTGGCTGTACCGGAGGGCAACACAGATCGGTGGCAATGGCCGAAGCGGTTGCAAAGGCCCTTGCAGAAGAGGGGCAGCAAGTGGCAATTAGGCACCGCGAAATGGAACGACGATCATTGAATGTGAGGCCGGATTGATCGGGATTGTACTCGTAGCACATGGGGGGCTGGCGCAGGAATACCTGGCCGCCATGCAGCATGTGGTCGGAAAGCAACCCGGCCTGGCCGCGATTTCGATCGAGCCCGATCACGATCGCGAGGCCAAGCAGGCCGAGATTTGCGCCGCTGCCGACAGTGTTGATGCCGGGGATGGCGTGGTTGTCGTGACCGACCTGTTCGGAGGCAGCCCGTCGAATCTGAGCCTGCGGGCCTGCGCGCCGCAGGACCGTCGCATCCTTTACGGTGCAAATCTGCCTATGTTGATTAAATTGGCTAAAACCCGCCACCTGCCCATTGCTGATGCGGTGCGGCAGGCGATGGAGGCTGGACGCAAATATATCAATGCGCAAAATGTGACATTACAAGAAGACCGGATTGATTAAGAATGACCAATCGAAGCCTGAAAATCATTAATGAAAAAGGTTTGCACGCCCGCGCCTCGGCCAAGCTGGTTGAGGTGGTCGAGGGCTTTGACGCGCAGGCCGAGGTTTCCAAGGACGGCTTTTCTGCATCGGGCGACAGTATTATGGGCCTTTTGATGTTGGCAGCCTCTCGCGGAACGACTATTGACGTCGAGACGTCCGGACCGGATGCTGAGGCGTTGGCTGATGCATTGGAAACCCTGGTGAACGACAAGTTCGGGGAAGGGTTCTGACCAGACCAGCCGCGATACGAAGAACGGGAAGACCAGGAATTGGCGGAAACGACGCACGAGACCAAGACAGGCCCGATGGTGGATGGGACAGCGGACCAGGGCGAAATCTACGACCGTAGAACCCTGACCTACGCGAATTCGTTCGACGATGCCTGGACGTCCACAGCCATTCGTGCCATCGAATGGTGCACCGGCAAGCTGACCATCCTGCGCATGGTCAACAAGTTCGAGAAAAAGAACGAATACTATCGCGGCCAGCGGTTCTGGGGCGGCGCGCTCGAGGTCATGGGCATCGACCTGACCACGCCGGAAGAGCAGATTGCCCGCATCCCGAAAGAAGGCCCCGTGGTCGTGGTGGCGAACCACCCTCATGGCATGGTCGACGGCATGATTTTCGCCGAGCTGATCGGTCGGGTGCGCAGCGATTACCGCATCCTGACCCGCTCGGTCCTGACAGGGCTGGACGAAGCGGCCACCTCGTTCATGATTCCGGTGCCGTTCCCGCATGACCCCGAAGCACAGGCCAAGATGCTGGAAATGCGCGGCAAGGCGATGGACCATCTGAAAGAGGGCGGCGTTGTGGCCCTGTTCCCATCGGGCGTGGTGATGTCCTCGGACGACTGGTTCGGCCCGGCGCAGGAACGCGAATGGAACGTGTTCACCGCCAAAATGATCCGCCGCTCTGGCGCACGGGTTGTTCCGATTTTCTTTCCTGGCAGCAACTCGCGCGCCTATCAGATCGCCAACAAGCTGTCACCGATCCTGCGGCAGGGGCTTTTGCTGCATGAAATCGTACGCTCCTGCAACAAACCGCAATCCCCGGTGATCGGCGATCCGATCTCGGACGAGGATATGCAGCTGCTGGAACGCGACCCGCGCGGCTTCATGGCTTGGCTCAGAAAGCACACACTGTCGCTGGGCCAGTCAATCAAACGCTGATCCGCCTCTTCATCTGGCCAAGAATATCCCGGGGGTGAGCCCGGATAAAATCCGGGCGAGGGGGCTGGCCCCCTCTGCCTTAACGTGTCGGAACCGGAACTTCGCCCCGGTAATCATAAAACCCACGCTCGGTTTTGCGGCCCAGCCACCCAGCTTCGACATATTTGGTCAGCAACGGGCAAGGGCGGTACTTGGTATCGGCCAATCCGTCATGCAATACGTTCATGATCGCCAGACAGGTGTCCAATCCGATGAAATCGGCCAGTTCCAACGGCCCCATCGGATGGTTCGCACCCAGCTTCATCGACTGGTCGATGGACTGCACGTTGCCGACACCTTCATACAGGGTATAGACCGCCTCGTTGATCATCGGCATCAGGATGCGGTTCACGATAAAGGCGGGGAAGTCCTCGGCGCTGGCGGCGGTCTTGCCCAGACGGTCCACCACTGCCTTGCAGGTGCCGAATGTCTGTTCGTCGGTGGCGATGCCGCGGATCAGTTCGACCAATTGCATCACCGGCACCGGGTTCATAAAGTGGAAACCCATGAATTTCTCGGGCCGATCCGTGCGGCTGGCCAGACGCGTGATCGAGATGGACGAGGTGTTCGAGGTCAGTATCGTATGCGGCTGCAGATGCGGCTGCAGGTCTTCGAAAATCGCCTGTTTGATCGTCTCACGCTCGGTGGCGGCTTCGATCACCAGATCCGTCTGCCCCAGTTCCGGCAGCTGCAGCGTCGTCTTGATCCGCCCCATTGCGGCCTGCATCGCCTCATCCGTGATTTTCCCGCGCGAGGCCTGACGCGCCATATTGCCTTCAATCGTCGCCACGGCAGCGGTCAGCGCGTCCTGGTTCACATCGGTGAGCAGAACATCATAGTCCGCCAGCGCCAAAACATGGGCGATACCGTTACCCATCTGGCCCGCGCCGATCACTCCGACTGATTTTACATCCATTTTCTGAGGCCTCTGTGTCTCGGGGTTGCGAGGACAGTATCGGCAGATCGGTGGGGGCGGCAAGGGGATCGAACCCATCCAATTTGCTTCAAATGCGCACATTAGCGTTTTCTAAAGACTTGGGGCTGCAAGATGGCAATCGGGTGAAAAATGGGTGAGTGTTATGAGCTATCATCAAACAGGCTCGGCGGGGGCCGGGCATGACGTATGCCAATACGGAGAATCGCGCCTTTGGTTCCGCGGGCCGGAACGGTCGTTGGACACGGCCTATATGGTCTGCGCCGGCGGGGATGAGACCTATGGCCGGTTTGTTGAACGGCCCTTTGCGGCGATTCTCGAAGAAAGGCTGGACCGGCGGTGCCTGAATCTGGGCAGCCTGTTCTGCGGGCTGGACGCGCTCTGCGGTGATGCGGGGCTGTTCTCGCTGCTGAACGGGGCAGAGCTGTGCATTCTGCAGGCCCCTGGTGTCCTGAGCCAGTCGAATCACTTTTACCGCGTCCACCCCCGGCGCAATGACCGGGTTCTGGCTCCAACACCGGATTTGATCGATCTGTACCCCGAGGTGGATTTTGCCGACGTCCATTTCGTGTGCCACCTGATGCGCCTGCTGCAAGGCTATCAGGACGCCCGTTTCGAGGTTGTGGCCGAAGAGTTGCGCCGAAACTGGGTTCAAAAAATCAGCGATCTGCTGGGCAGACTTGAGACACCGGTCATTCTGCTGGGCCTGCGCGTCTTGCAGGACAAGGACAGTCAGCGGGTTCCGGTCACGGTAACAGCTGAGATGCTGGAGACCGTCCGCCCGCACACCGCCGCCTGTGTCGAGGTCGCGGCCCATGTGTCCGGTCAATCTGATGAACTTGAGGACATGCTATTCGGCACCCTGCAACAGCCGATGGCCGAGCATATGATTGGCCCTGCCGCACATAAGACCATTGCCGATGCATTGGTTGGTCCAATTCGGAACCTGAATTGAAGAAGGCCCGCCTTTGGGGCGGGCCTTCCAAGGTTTCTCTCAGAAAAACCTGTTCCTGTGATCAGCCGAGTTTCTCGGTCAGTTCCGGCACGGCGTCGAACAGGTCAGCGACCAGACCGAAGTCAGCAACCTGGAAGATCGGTGCTTCTTCGTCTTTGTTGATCGCCACGATGACCTTCGAGTCCTTCATGCCCGCCAGGTGCTGGATCGCGCCCGAGATGCCGACGGCGACATACAGGTCCGGGGCAACAACCTTGCCGGTCTGACCTACCTGCCAGTCGTTCGGGGCATAGCCCGAGTCAACAGCCGCACGCGACGCGCCAACAGCGGCGCCCAGCTTGTCGGCGAGGGTTTCGATCAGTTTGAAGTCTTCCTCCGAGCCGACACCACGGCCGCCCGAGACAACCACGCCAGCCGAGGTCAGTTCGGGGCGGTCACTCTCGGCCACCTTGTCCTCGACCCAGGACGACAGACCGGGGTTTTCACCCACCGAGATGGTCTCGACAGCCGCCGAACCACCTTCACCCGCCGCGTCAAAGCTGGCGGTACGCAGGGTGACAACTTTCTTGGCGTCGTTCGACTTTACGGTCTGGATCGCGTTGCCCGCATAGATCGGACGTTCGAAGGTCGAACCGTCAACCACGCCGGACGCATCCGAGATCACCATCACGTCCAGCAGCGCTGCAACGCGCGGCATGACGTTCTTGGCGTCGGTGGTGGCGGGGGCAACGATGTGCTCGTACCCGTCTGCCAGCGACACGATCAGCGCTGCGGTCGATTCCGCCAGGCGGTGACCCAGCGAGGCGTCTTCGGCAACCAGAACCTTGGATACGCCATCGATCTTGGCAGCGGCCTCACCAGCGGCGGCGGCAGAACCGCCCGCGGCCAGAACGGTGATGTCACCCAGACCCTTTGCGGCGTTGACTGCCTTGGCGGTGGCGTCCATCGACAGCTCACCATTGTTGACTTCAGCGAGAAGAAGAACAGCCATTACACAGCCCCCGCTTCTTTGAGTTTCTCGACCAGCTCGTCGACCGAGCCCACGACGATACCGGCGGCACGCGCCGGCGGCTCTTCGGTTTTGACAATCTCCAGGCGCGGCGAGACGTCGACGCCGTAATCGGCGGCGGTTTTCTCATCCAGCGGCTTTTTCTTCGCCTTCATGATGTTCGGCAGCGACGCATAGCGCGGCTCGTTCAGGCGCAGGTCGACGGTCACGATGGTCGGCATCTTGACCGAGATGGTCTGCAGGCCGCCGTCAACCTCACGGGTGATCTTGGCGCTGTCGCCTTCGATGTCCAGCTCGGACGCGAAGGTACCTTGCGACCAGCCCAGCAGGGCCGACAGCATCTGGCCGGTGGCGTTCATGTCGTTGTCGATCGCCTGCTTGCCCGCCAGAACGATGCCCGGCTGCTCTTCCTCGACCACTTTGGCCAGGATTTTCGCAACGGACAGAGGTTCGATATCGGTGTGCACGTCATCGGTTGCAACAACCAGGATCGCGCGGTCGGCGCCCATGGCCAGCGCGGTCCGCAGGGTTTCCTGCGCCTGCTTGACGCCGATCGAAACGACAACAACTTCGTCAGCCTTGCCCGCTTCTTTCAGGCGGATCGCCTCTTCCACCGCGATCTCGTCGAACGGGTTCATCGACATTTTGACATTGGCGAGATCGACACCGCTACCGTCCGCCTTAACGCGAACCTTAACGTTATAGTCAATCACGCGTTTGACAGGCACGAGTACCTTCATTTTGCGCTTGCTCCTCACAAAAAACGGTAAGCCGCGTTGCGACTCCACCAATGCTCTCGGACGTTTGAATAACGTCTGAATTCGCCGCGCAACAGAGCAAAATCGTCACGTCATGGGTTTGGGACGTCGCGTTTCGTGTTTTTTGACGCTGCGGCCCGAAACTTAGCGGTTCGCGCCGGGGATCCACAGCACATCCCGCGTGCCGTTTTCATTGGCGCAGCGCGCGGCCACGAAGAACCAGTCGCTGAGGCGGTTGAGGTACTTCACCGCGACCTCGTTCACCGGCTCCATGTTGGTCAGTTCCACGGCCAGCCGCTCGGCCCGGCGCGATACGGTCCGGCATACATGCAGCTGCGCCGCCAACCGCGACCCGCCCGGTAGGATGAAACTGCGCAACGGCTCCAGAGATTCGTTCATGGCGTCGATTTCAGCCTCGAGCCGGTCGATCTGAGAGGCAACGACGCGCAGGGGCGGATAGTCGGCCTCGGCGTCCTTTTCCATTTCGGGGCGGCAGAAGTCCGCGCCCAGATCGAACAGGTCGTTCTGAATGCGCGACAGGGCGGTATCGACATCGCCTTCGGCCTCGGTGCGGGCCACGCCGACAAAGGCATTCAGCTCGTCCACGGTGCCATAGGCGGCCACGCGGCCCGAGTATTTTGCAACCCGCTCACCATTGCCAAGCGCCGTCTTCCCGTCATCACCGGTGCGGGTGTAAATCTTGTTCAGAACGACCATTTACTGTGCTCCTTGTCCGCGCAGCCAGACGTAGAGCACGATCAGCACCACGGCAATGAACTGAAACAGGATGCGCAGCTGCATCATCCTGTTGCTTTTCATCGCGGCGCTCTTTCCGCTTTTGCCGAAGTTTGAGATGCCAATCGCCAGCACGACGACCACCGCCGCCATAGCCAACAGCAAAACGACCATCAAAAGGTCCATGGGTGCACCGTCCGCGTTTCTTGTTTCGTTGGTCTATCATCTAGACCCACAGGGCCAAAAAGCGAACGGTTAATTTCACCTCAGACGTCCGAGAGGATGCGGTCGATGGTGCGGGTCGGCAGGATGCGGCGCAGGTATCCGGCGATGTATGTGGGCGTCGTCACATAGTACCGCGCCCGGGGGCGTTTTGACCCGACCGCATGGGCCAGCTTGTCTGTCACGGCCGAGGCCGGCAGCTCGAACCGGTCGGGCCCCGAGGATTCGTACAGTCTTTTCAACAGGGACGCCTCGTACCGTTCCCGCAGGGCCGAATTCTGCCAGTTGATGAACCGTTCGAAAAACGGGATCGAGTTTTCGCGGATTTTCGAGGTGATCGGGCCGGGTTCGATCAGAATGACCTTGATGTCGGTGTCGGCCAGTTCCAGGCGCAGGGTGTCCGTCAGACCTTCGACAGCGTATTTCGTGGCCACGTAAGCCCCGCGCCAGGGAAAGGCCACAAAACCGAGGACCGAGGAGTTCTGAACGATTCGCCCATGCCCCTGCGCCCGCATGACCGGAATCACCTGCCGGGTCAGCTCGTGCCAGCCAAAGAAGTTGGATTCGAATATCGCGCGCAGACCCTCTGTCGGCAGGTCCTCGACCGCGCCGGGCAAGCCATGCGCGCCGTTGTTGAACAGTGCGTCCAGCGTGCCGCCGGTGGCCTCCAGAACCTCAGCCAAGCCCGAGGTGATGCTGTCTGCGTCGGTGTAATCAATCTGCGGGCTTTCGAATCCCTGCGCCCTCAGACGGTCGCAATCGCGCTGCTGGCGGCAGGACGCAAACACCCGCCATCCACGCGCACGCATCCCATGGGCTGCGTCCAGGCCAATGCCCGAGGAGCAACCGGTGATAAGAATGGTCTTTTGCATGATCTTCCTGACTTTGAACCTGCGCCTAAGCTATGGCGCGGTTCGGGTCAGGACAATGACAGCACGACGTCAGTTCCGGGTTTTTCGTACCAGCGAGGCAGAAACCCACCCGACCTGTTGCTGCGGCAGCACGCGCAGGCGCAGCCAGCCGGTGCCGGATTCGCTCAGCACTTCGACCTGCTGGCCGATGGTGGCCTTGCCGATGATCGGATAGATCGTGCCCGGCCCGTCGCGCATGTTCACGCGGGTGCCCGAGATTTCACGCATGTCCTTTTCCGGCTCGGGGAGGGCGGGCGTCTCCGCCACATCGTTCTGAACCTCGTCGGTGGTCTGGCTCAGACCGGCCACGCCGTCTTCAAGCGAGGCCAGCGTGATGTTGGCGCTCTGGTCTTCGAACACCGACAGGGTCGAGAAAGATTCGAGCGTGGCGTCGTCGGCCACGAACTCGACCACCTCGTCCACCGCTGATTCCGGCTGAATGCGTAGGGTCGGAACGCGGGCCGCGACATTGGTCACAAGCTCTTCGGCGCGGGCAGGGGCGACAGATGGATTCGGAGCCGAGGCGATGCGAACGGGTTGTTCGGCCCGCAGGCCACGCGGTTCGAAATCCGGTCCACCGCTCATTACGTAAAAGCACCAACCAAGTGCAGCGAAAGTCATAACAATAAGGCGCGTCATGGCGCATCCCCCGGCAATCGTAAGAAACAACAAATAGGCAGTAGTCTAATCCGTTCAGGGTAACATAATTCGGGGGGCGTGTCGAAAAACCGGGGAAATCCGGGGGTTGCCTCCCCCTGTTGCAAAAAGCGCCACTTGTCCCCAGCAAAATATGCGCTGCTTGCTTTACCAAGGCGCTCTTGCGGCGTATCACATCATATATGAACGATACGATCGACGACCCCAACATGGAGGCCCCCGAGAACGGGGGCGAGGTAGCTGAACCGCTGCGCCGCGCGATTGGCGAACGCTATCTGACCTATGCGCTGTCCACCATCATGCACCGGGCTTTGCCGGACGCGCGCGATGGTCTGAAGCCGGTTCACCGGCGAATCCTGTATGCGATGCGCGAGCTGCGACTCAGCGCGACGGGTGGGTTCCGGAAATCCGCCAAGATTTCGGGCGACGTGATGGGTAACTACCACCCGCATGGCGACGCCGCGATTTACGACGCAATGGCGCGTTTGGCGCAGGATTTTAACGTCCGTTATCCGCTGGTGGACGGGCAGGGGAATTTCGGCAATATCGACGGCGATAACCCGGCGGCCTCGCGATATACCGAGGCACGGATGACCATCGTGGCCGAGGCGCTGCTTGAGGGCCTGAACGAGGACGCCGTCGATTTCCGCGACAACTATGATGGCACGCTGACCGAGCCGGTTGTGCTGCCCGCGCAGTTCCCGAACCTGCTGGCCAACGGCTCCAGCGGCATCGCGGTCGGCATGGCGACGAATATTCCGCCGCACAATATTTCCGAGCTGTGCGACGCCTGTCTGCATCTGATCAAGACGCCGGACGCGCGCGACGATACGCTGCTGAACTACGTGCCCGGTCCGGACTTCCCAACAGGCGGCGTGATTGTCGAACCGCCCGAGAACATCGCGCAGGCCTATCGCACCGGGCGTGGATCGTTCCGCCTGCGCTGTAAGTTCGAGGTCGAAGATCTGGGCCGCGGTCAGTGGCAGATCGTGGTCACCGAGATTCCCTATCAGGTTCAGAAGTCCAAGCTGATCGAAAAGATCGCCGAGCTGATCCAGACCAAGAAAATCCCGATCCTTGCGGATGTGCGTGACGAATCCGCCGACGATATCCGTCTGATCCTCGAACCGCGTTCCAAGAACGTGGACCCCGAGGTGCTGATGGGGATGCTCTATCGCAACTCGGACCTTGAGGTGCGGTTCAGCCTGAACATGAACGTGCTGATCGACGGCGTGACGCCCAAGGTCTGTTCGATGAAGGAAGTGCTGCGCGCCTTCCTTGATCACCGGCAAGAGGTTCTGATCCGTCGCTCGCGTCACCGTCTGGGCAAGATCGATCACCGCTTGGAGGTGTTGGAGGGCTTTATCGTCGCCTTCCTCAACCTCGACCGCGTGATCGACATCATTCGTTACGACGACGACCCCAAAGCCGCCCTGATGCGCGAGGATTGGGGCATTACCCATGTTCGCGCCACCAGTGAGGCGGATTATGTCTCGCCCAAGCCGGGCGAGGGCGAGCTGTCCGAGGTTCAGGTCGACGCCATCCTAAACATGCGCCTGCGCTCCTTGCGTCGTCTCGAAGAGATGGAGCTGGTCCGTGAACGCGATGCGTTGATGGAAGAGCGCGCCAATCTCGAGGACCTGCTTGCCGATCCCGCCCTGCAATGGGCCAAGATCGCCGAGCAGTTGAAAGAGACTAAGAAGACCTTCGGCAAAGACTACGAAGGCGGCGTGCGCCGGACCCAGTTTGCCGAGGCCGGACAGGTCGAGGAAGTGCCGCTGGAGGCGATGATCGATAAGGAACCGATCACGGTTGTCTGCTCTCAGATGGGCTGGATTCGCGCCATGACCGGTCATATCGACCTGAAGCGTGAGCTGAAGTTCAAGGATGGTGACGGCCCACGTTTCATCTTCCACGCAGAGACCACGGATCGCCTGCTGGTATTTGCCTCAAACGGGCGATTCTACACGGTCAGCGCCGCCAACCTGCCTGGTGGGCGGGGCATGGGTGAGCCGCTGCGCCTGATGGTCGATCTACCGAACGAGGCGCAGATTATCGACATCCTGATCCACAAGCCGGGGCGCAAGCTGCTGGTGGCCTCGGACGCGGGTAACGGCTTCATGGTGCCTGAAGATGAGGTGCTGGCCCAAACCCGCAACGGCAAACAGGTTCTGAACGTCAAAGGCGACGAAACCGCGATGATCTGTAAGCCGGTCGCAGGCGACCACGTGGCCGTAGTGTCCCAGAACGGCAAGTTCCTCGTCTTCCCGACCGAGGACCTGCCCGAGATGACCCGCGGCAAAGGTGTGCGCCTGCAGAAGTATAACATGGCACGCGGGCGTCAGGGGACGCTGGAGCTGGATGGCGGTCTGTCGGACCTGACGACCTTCAACTGGGAAGAGGGTCTGAAATGGTCCATGGGCGGTGACAAAACGCGGCACGAAGCCGACATGTCCCAATGGCTGGCCAAGCGTGCCAGCGTCGGGAAAAAGCCGCCCTACGGCTTCCCGCGCGATTATAAATTCTCGTGATCGGACACACGCTTCAGGTAGAATTTCGCCGATACGGCTTGGCACAGGCCGTATCGGTGCGCTAGATCAAAGCAAAACAGGCCTATCGAGAAGAGACCATGTTGCGCATTCTGACCTTGATCACCGGACTGGCCCTGATGGGCGCTTGCACCCAGACACAGGTTTACGAAGAACCTGAGTCGTTGGGTGAGTTCAAGCTGAGGGTCAACTACGCCTTTGCCGACAAGGCGGTTCAGGGGCCGGTGTCGCGTGACGCCACGCCGGGTGAATGGACCGAGGCCATTCAGAATGCAGTTGATATTCGACTTGGGCGTTACGAGGGCGCACAAGAATACGACATCGGCATCAGCCTCGAAGGTTATATGCTGGCTCCTCCGGGCATCCCGGTGATCTACAACCCCAAAAGCACGGCTATCGTTCTGGTCAATGTCTACGACGTGAATGAAAAAGAGTTCCTCGCCAAGGGTAAGCAGTTCCAGGTCCTCGAAGATACGACCGGGGGGAGCGCCCTGAAAGGGTCGGGTCACGAGCGCACCAAAGAGGAACAAATGAGCGGTCTCGCTCTCAAAGTGGCCGACCGGGTCGAAGAGTGGTTGGCCGAAGAACATGAAGAGAACGGCTGGTTCGATCGACGCCCGGACCTGATCCAGCCACTGGATTCCGACGTGGTGACGCAAAATCCGGCATCGTAAACGGGTTTTAACGCAGGATGCGCTTGATTTTCCCCTTTGAACCAAATATCTCGCGCGCGCAGATGTAACCACGGGACCAAGGGTCCCCCAAATCGCAAAAGGGTGCCTGAGGAATGGCAAAGGAAAAGTTTGAGCGTACAAAACCGCACGTCAACATCGGCACGATTGGCCACGTTGACCATGGTAAAACGACGCTGACCGCAGCGATCACCAAGTATTTCGGTGACTTCAAAGCGTATGACCAAATCGACGGTGCGCCGGAAGAGAAAGCGCGCGGCATCA